>CAYFXT010000088.1:0-2631 GCA_964346995.1 uncultured Spirochaetaceae bacterium
TTGGTGGGCTCGGGCGGCTCGGCCCTCGTGCTTTCCAGGCCCAACTCGAAGTCCGTCTGCATCCCGGCACCGGAGAAGTAGACCGCCTGGACTTCGAGGCCGAACCATGCGCTTGCGCCACCATCCTTCGCCACCACTAGGTCGATGCGTCCGGCTGCTCGCCCGGTGGTCGGCGAGCGCATGAATGGAACCTCGGTGGCGAGATAGACATCGGGGAAACTGACGATCTGCGCCAGCCACTTCGGGAGCAAATCACCCTCATCGAAGCGGCTCGGGCAGGTAATGACCGGGGTAGCGTCGCCGAGTTGCAGAGAGCACACCCCGCCACGCTTTCCGCACGGCGGCTGGCCGCGCTGAAACGGGCATACGGGTGACGGAACGTGTCCCAATGCGGCCCGCGCCAACGCCTGCCTGTGAGGCACTGACAGGCCCCGGAACGGCTGTCCGAACCACTCCCCGATCTCGTACCGTGCCTTCACGCGAACAACGGCTCGGATGTGATGACGATTTCGGGCATCTGGTTGTGATGCCCATTCTTCATCGAGAGGCACACGGCCTCGAAGCCGTGCTCACGCACCAGATCGACAATCTCAGGTGCCCCATCGTAGGTCATCAGGAAGTTCGCCTCATGCTCCGCGAGCATGGCGAAAAGCCCTGCATGATCGATGTCCGAATGCGCGTAAAGACGCGAGCCCGCCCGCTTGCCTCCCTGCGCTGTGTAGGGCGGGTCGAGGAACACGGCAGCCTCCCGGCCCCATCCGCGCAGCATCAGGGGCAGGATCTTCATGCCGTCGCCTTCCATGAAGGCGATCCGATCTCTGCATTCCTGAATCGCTCCCAAGCGCGTCGCCAGCGTCTCGGGATACCACCGCGACAGTAGCCCCCGTCCATTTTCCCCGTGCCGGCAGAAGGAAGCGCCAGGCGCGAGGATGCCGCCCCTCCGTGTACGGTTGAGAACGAGCGTGCGGAACCCATGCTCAGTCACAGTCGTCGGTGGTGTCTGCTCCAGTTCACGTAGCCGTTCGATGGTTGGGTCGAATTGGTGAATCCACTCCTGCAACGTCGCACCGCTCTCCAATGCCGATCGCCAGAACGCGGCTACGTCGCGATCAATCTCGACCATGACGGCGGCTGTGACCAGCTCCTCCATGACGGCGGTGAGCGACACGATCGCGCCGCCGGCGAAGGGCTCAATCAAGATCTCCGGGCTGCTCTCGCGCAACCACTCCCGGATGTGCGGGATCAGCCATGTCTTACCCCCTGGATAGCGCAGAGGGCTGCGCTGCGGGACGGTAGCAACGTTGACGACTGGGATGCGCGAGGCAGGGAACACCTCCGCCGCAAGGGCACTCATGCGCCCCGTGCTCCGCTCGGCAGACCATTGGGTGCGGTCAGTTCCTCGTAGGTGAGGTGCTTTCCCCCCATGCCTTCGACGAGGCGGCGCATCTGCGCGATGGTGTCATGCTCGCGGTCGTTGTGGCGGCCCTCGAACTCGGTGACGTACCGGTTCAGGTGCTTCGGTGACATCTTGTGGTAGATGCCGATGTAGCCGCGCTTGAGCATCGACCAGAAGGACTCGACGCCGTTGGTATGCACCTGGCCGCACACGTACTCCTTGACGCTTTGTCGGTGGACTTGACCACCTTCGCGCGGACCTGCTTCGTCTCCCGGTCCTTGACCCCGACCACCGCTGCGCAGCGTGAACATCGGGCGACCGTCGCAGTCCCGGCACCGATACGTCATCGTCTTTTGCTTGATGCCCGACTGCACGTGGAATGAACCGCAGTCAGGACAGTGCGGACCGTTCGGCCAGCGGCGCTCGGCAATCCACGCTTCCGCCTCCGCCTCGTCGCGGAACATCTCCGCGACCTGAAGGAAGGTCAGTCCCTTGCGATACGCCTTGCCCGGTGCCCTCTGTGTCATCGTCTGTCTCTAGAATTGTGACCATAGGATAGCGATTCACCCGGAGTCAAGAAAATTGTGATCTTTCGATATAACCCCCATCCGAATCCTCCAGCGGTGCGTCGGCAACGGCAGCGAGAGCCTCTGCAAATGCCTGTGGTTGGTAGCTGGCCGCGGCATCTCTGAAGAAGTCCCGCGTTTCTTGTCGGATCACCTCGTTGTTCACCGACGTCACGACAAAGCTGTTCAGGAAACCCTGTCTTCCGTGGCGAGCTCCTTGAGGCGTTCATGTATGCGGTCGGGGAATCTTACTTGCATCGTTTTCATGCATCACTCCTGATTCGTCGAATGAACTCTCCGGGCTCCAACACCGCAATCTGGTACTTGAGCTCCGGATTCTTGAAATCCCTTACGCTTACGTTGTGCGTGACGATTACTTCGGCATCGAAGTTCGCCGCACATTCGAACACCATGTCATCGTTCGCGTCCTTGAGGTTCGGGCGAAGCCGATAGTAGATGGGGACTTCTTCGCCATGATACGCAAGAGCCGCGAGGATCGCCTCGACCTGCCGCCGATCAAGGCGGGTACTCCCCGCACTGAACCCTTTCATGGCAAGATGGCCGGGTGGGCATGTTCGATACGCTCAAGAAGTACCGGCAGGAGTGGGGCCGTACCGGCGAGGATGGCGGTTGGTGGTAGGACACGGTACGGCCGCACCATTCCCCGCG
>CAYFXT010000088.1:2731-11234 GCA_964346995.1 uncultured Spirochaetaceae bacterium
CCGGCGAGGATGGCGGTTGGTGGTAGGACACGGTACGGCCGCACCATTCCCCGCGCTCTCCGACGTGACCCGCCTCGAGCGGCTGCGCCCGCCTCCCGGACGGGTGCGCATGGTGCTCGACACCGACACCTACAACGAGACCGACGACCAGTTCGCGCTGGTACACACCTTGCTCTCCCCGGAGCGGCTCGCCGTCGAGGCGATCTACGCCGCGCCGTTCCACAACGAGCGCTCCGACGGACCCGGGCACGGCATGGAACTGAGCTTCGAGGAGATCCTGCGCCTCCTGGAGCGGCTCGGCCGTTCCGCGGCCGGGTTCGCCTTCCGCGGCTCGACCGGCTACCTCGACGCCGGCGGGCAGCCGCGTGATTCGGATGCGGTGCGCGATCTGGTGGCTCGTGGCCTCGCCAGCCCGGACCATGACCCGCTCTACGTGGTTGCCATCGGCGCGATCACCAACGTGGCCTCCGCGCTGCTCACCGAGCCGGCGCTGGCGGAGAAGATCGTGGTGGTGTGGCTGGGCGGCCACGCTTTGGGCTGGCCCGATACGCGGGAATTCAACCTGCGTCAGGACGTCCCCGCCGCCCGCACGGTGCTCGACTGCGGGGTGCCGCTGGTGCTGGTGCCCTGCATGGGCGTGACCAGCCATCTGCACACCTCCGTCCCGGAGATCGACCGTCACGTCGCGCCGCACGGGGAGCTGGGGGCCTTCCTGGCGTCCCGGTTCAAGGAGATGCGAGCTGATCACTTCGCCTGGTCGCGGGTGCTGTGGGACGTCGCGACCATCGCCTACCTGCTCGACCCGGCCTGGGTGCCGACCGAGCTGGTACCGAGTCCGGTGGTGACCGATCAGGTCACCTGGAGCGTCGACCGGCGTCGCCATCTGATCCGCTGCGCCAGCTTCGTCCACCGCGACCCGATCTTCCGCGACCTGTTCCGCAAGATCGCCACCGCCGGGTGACAGGCGATCCCATGCTGACGGCCAGAGGAGCGGGGCCGACGCTGGCACGGCTGCCAGCGCTCGTCGCTGCCGCAAAGTGGTCCCCTGATCGCTCGAACGGCGATCGACAGTCCACGATTGCGTAGCGTGGGATAGGCCTGAGGCGGGTGCATTCCCGCCAAGGGGTAAGGGCGCTCACGCGCGGGGCGACTCGTCCCGTATGTGCCGGGCCGGCCCCGTGTCCACCGCCGTCGGCACCGGCGCCCGTCGTGGCGCGCGCCGTGCATCAGTCGCGCTGGTGGTTCAGGGCAGCGGCGGCCGGTGCGGTATCGACGTCGACATCGCCCCCGGGAAAGCTCACCGCGGCGAGGGCGCCGGCATGGCGGGCGAACAGGGAGCGGGCTCCGCGGTCGCCGGACAACGTCGCCAGCTCCGCAAAGTGACGGCGGTCGAACAAGGCCGGCACCCCGATCGTGCCGCTGGCGTAGCGGCAGGCGACCAGCGAACACTGTCCGGTCCGGTAGCGCTCCATGACGGCGACCAGGAGTTCCGCCGACAGATACGGCTGGTCAGTGACGAGCACCAGCGCAGCGGCGACCGACGGCAGGCTGACGACGCCGCATGCCAGAGAACTGCCCATGCCATGGGGCCAATCAGGGTTGGCAACCACCACCACGGTGTCGCCCAACCCGCCGAGCGCGGCGCCGACTTCGCCGCCCCGATGCCCCACCACCACGTGCACCGGCGTAAGCCCGGCCGCACACGCCAGCCGTGCGGCGCGCCGGATGAGGGTCTCGCCGCGGAACAGGAGCAACTGCTTGGGTCGGCCGAGCCGCACCGAAGCGCCGGCGGCCAGGATCACCGCGGCCACCTGTCCGCCGGCTGCGCCTGTCATCGGACGACTCAGGAACCGTCCGTGACGGCGTCGGAATCGCTGTGAATCGACGTCGGGCGACTGCGCAGCGAGCCGCCGCCGCGTCGCGCCAGCACCGCGCGAATCTCCGCCACGATGGCGAGCGCGATTTCGGCCGGCGTATCGGCGCCGATGTCGAGACCGGCGGGGCCGTACAGCAGGTCGGACGCCGGCGCGCGCGGTCCGAGTTCCTCCAGCAGCCGTTCCAGGCGCCGGCGCGGGCCGAGCACCCCGACGTAGCGCACGTCACGGGTGGCGAGCTGCTGCAGGCAGGTGAGATCGGTCGGGTAGCTGTGGGTCATCAGCACCACCACCTCGCCGGGACGCGGCGGCACGGCGGTAGCGAACTCCTCGCGTGCCGCCGTGACCACGTTCGCGGCGCCGGGAAACCGCTCCGGGCGGGCGAAACCGGCGCGATGGTCGAACACTACCGGCGACCAGCCCAGGTTCGCGGCCAGCGACACCAGCGGCTCGGCGTCGGGGCCGGCGCCGCACACGGTCAGCGGCAGCGGCGGCTCCACCCGCTCCAGCAGCACGTGCACCGGGGCCCCGTCGATCCGGTACGCCTTCGAACGCGAACGCCCTTCCTCCAGAAGGGTCGTCAGGTCGCGGGTCACCGCCTCCCGGAGCGCGGCGCGCAGATGCCCGAACGCGTGCGCATGTGGCGGCCGGGCCGGTCCGGCCGCAGCCGGCGTCTCCACCAGCGCCACGCGCGCGCCTGTCTCCTCGGCTTCCGAGGAGCGATACACCGTTGCCAGCACGCTGCGTCGGCCCGCGCCGCGGGCCTGCTCTATCAGCGGCAGGTAGCAGTCGTCCGCGGCCGCGTTGGCGGCGTCAACCCGTTCCAGCAGCACGTCGACGATGCCGTTGCATCCGAGGCCAAGGCCGAGCAGCGCGTCTTCGGGAGCGGTGGAATCGTAGCGCACGGTGCGCGGACGGCCGTCGGCGAGCACCTCTCCGGCGCGCTCCAGCAGGTCTCCCTCCAGACAGCCGCCGCTGATCAGGCCGATGGTGTCGCCGCCCGGCAGGGCCAGCGCCCGAGCGCCCACGCCACGATAGCTGGAGCCATCCACGTGCACGAGCGTCGCCAACGCGCACGCTTGGCCCGGCGCGCTGGCGGCGAGACGCTTGATGATGCTGTGCAGTTCGTCCATCCTGGCAGCGGCGAGCTGCGGAGTCAGCCGCCGGCTACGGCGGGAATGAAGTACACCTCACTGTCCGCCTCCACCCGCTCCAGAACCGCGTCCTGCAGACGCTGACCGATAATCTCGCCGTCGATGGCGATGGCGGTGGTGGCCTTCAACTCGTCGACCAGCCCCGGGAACATCTCTTCGAGATTGCGCAGCAACTGGCGCACGTTCCGCCCCTCCACCTCGACGCGGCCGGTGCCGCCGGTGCGCTCCTGCAGGCGCCGCGGAATCTCTACCTGCGCCATTGCCATCGCCGCGCGAACGGTGCCGCTAGCGCCCCAGAACCGCCGCCTTGGGCGCCGCTCCTGGCCCGTCCCGTCCAATGCCTTGGATGCTTTCGCAATCCGACAGACTCCTAAGCCTGCGCCTGCAGCGCCGTGGCGGCGTCCTGCACCGCACGCACGATCTTGTCGTAGCCGGTGCAGCGGCACAGGTTGCCCGACAGCCAGTAGCGGATTTCCTTCTCGCTGGGGTCGGGGTTGCGCTCCAGGAGCGCCTTGGATGCAACCACCACGCCGGGCGTGCAGATTCCGCACTGCAGGCCGGCATGCTCCAGCAGCTTCTGCTGCACCGGGTGCAGCTTCTGATCCTGGGCCACGCCCTCGACGGTCTCGATCTCGTGCCCCGCAGTCTCCGCGGCGTACACCAGACAGGAACAGACGATCCTGCCGTCCATGACCACGGTGCAGGCGCCGCAGTCGCCGGTCGCGCAGCCCTCCTTGGTGCCAGTGAGACCGATCTTGTCGCGCAGCACTTCCAGCAGGCTCATGTGCGCCTCGCACAAGAACTCGGTGGGTTCTCCGTTGATGGTGGTTTGCACGTGCATCTGATTCATGTGTTCTCTCCCTCGCTCTCGTTACTCGCTAAAGCGTCGCGCGCGCCCGGTCGCGGGCCGCGGCGGCGGCGCGTCTGGTGAGCACACCGGCGACGTGTCGGCGGAACTCGGCGGTTCCGCGGCGGTCGGTGATCGGCCGGGTGGCCGCGGAGGCTGCTGCCGATGCCCGCTCCAGGTCGGCGTCGCCGATGGTGGTTCCGATCAGGGCCGCGGCCGCGTCCGGCGCCATGATGGCCGTGGGAGCCACTGCACCCAGCGCCACGCGGGCGGCGGTACAGGTGCCGGAAACGTCCAGCGTCACGCTGACCCCCGAGCCCACTACCGCGATGTCCATCTCGTTGCGCGGGATGAAGCGCAGGTAGGCATCGCGCGAGCCGGCGGCGGGCGCCGGAATCTCGAACGACACCAGAAACTCACCAGCGGCGAGTACATTGGTGCCCGGACCGGTGCAGAAGTCCTCGACCGCAACCCGGCGTTCGCCGGCGGGTCCGGCGATCCGGCACACGGCGCCCACCGCCATCAGGGCCGGCACCGTGTCGGCCGCCGGCGAGGAGTGGCACAGGTTGCCACCCAGACTCGCGCGGCTCTGGATCTGCGACGAGCCGATCAGTTCGGCCGCCTCCACCAGACCGGGATAGGTCTTGCGCAGCGTCGGATGATCGGTCAGGTCGGCAGCCGGCACGGCCGCGCCGAGCACCAAGCCATCGTCCGAAAGCGAAATCTCTCGGGTCTGAACGACGTTCTTTATATCGACGATCAATTCGGGGATGTTGCGGGTCAGCCGCATCTGCACCATGAGATCGGTGCCGCCCGCCAGCACCCGGGCTCCGGGATTCTGGCCAAGCACCTCGGTGGCTTCACTCACGGTCATCGGGCTCGCGTATCGCGCACTCATAGCAACCGAAGTATAACGATCCCGCACGCGACGCGCCAGACCCGCCACCTGACGAACTGCGTGCTGCCTCAGGTACCGATCCCGCGCCTTCTCCCAGGTCAGGAAGGGGCATTCCCGTTCTGGTAGCAGTACGAGCAGACGCCGCCACGGGGACCGAGCCCGATCCGCGGGAGCGCTCTTACCACTTGTGGGAATGCACCCGGGCGACGCTGGCGGTTGCAAACCATCCGGTGGTGTTCGTAGGCTGTCGGGGCGTCATGCGGATCCTCGCGGCCGATCCACCGGACAATACCCCCCGACCGAGTCGCACGCCGGTCCCGGTGCCGTCCGGCTCCAACCGGAGACTTGCCTCATGAACCGGTCGGCTCGCCCCGGCTCCTGGCGCAGCGATCTGCTGACGCTGCTGCGCGGCGCAGGGCTGGGCGTCGTCGAGTTGGTGCCGGGAGTGAGCGCCGGCACGCTGGCGCTGATTCTGGGCATCTACGAGCGCTTGGTGGCGGCTATTGCCGCGCTGGTCGAGGTAGTGCGGGCGCTTCTGCTGCCGCGGCTCGCCGGCGCCGGCGGGTGGCGAAAGCAAGTGGGGCAGGCGTGGCGCGCGGTACCGTGGCGCTTCGTACTGGTGCTGGGGGCTGGCATGGGCGGTGCTCCGCTGTTGTTCAGCCACCTGGTGGGGGCGGTGCTCGACACGACGCCGCACGCGGCGCTGGCGTTCTTCTGCGGCGTGGTGCTGGTGGCGGTGGCGCTGCCGCTGCGTTCGGTGGGGACTTGGCGGGCGCCGCAGGTGGTGGCGTTCCTGCTGGCCGGCACCTGCGCGGTGGTGGTGCTCGGTTTGCCGGTGCACGCCGGAGGCACGCCGACGCTGTGGTTCCTGGGCTTGAGCGGAGTGGTGGCGGCCGCGGTGATGGTGCTGCCCGGCGTGAGCGGTGCATTCGTGCTGCTGGTGCTTGGCCCCTATCCCTATCTGATCGACGTGATCCGCGGCCTGACCAGCGGAGAGGCGCAGATCCTGCCGTTGATCGTCTTCCTGGCAGGCGTACTGATCGGGATGGGCGCGGTGAGCAAGGCGCTGTCCTGGCTGCTGCAGCGCGCGCGGGGCATCACGCTGGCGGCGCTGAGCGGCCTCATGCTGGGCTCGCTGCGCCGACTGTGGCCGTTCCTGGCGTGGCCGGCCGGGGCCGAGGCGGATCATATGCCGCTGCACACCATACCCAAGGTGCCACCGTCCGAACTGGTGAACGTACCGGCTGCCGAGCTCGGCGCGGTGCTGCTGCCGGCGCGGGCCGGCGCCGCGCGGGCCGCCGGCGGCGTAGCGGCGGTGGGGCGCCCGGGGGCACCCGGGGGCGACCGCCCGGCCGGCGATGGCGCGCGCGGGTAGTGCACCGCGCGCGCCATCGGTTACCGGCGGGAACCGCGCCGGCCCGCGAGTCACCGGCCGGCGGCTCGTCGGTCGGCCCGGCGGAGGACCCTACCGGGGCCACGACACTCGCGAGACTGCGCACGATGGGTCGCACGCGAGCGGTGCCGAAGGGGTGCGTTCCGGTAGTGTGGTGGCAGTACGGGCAGACGCCGCCATGGGACGAGCCGGCCTGCGGGTGGGCACTCTACCACCCGGCGGTAATGCCCCCGCACTCTCTCCCGCGCCCTGTCGAAGGTTTGCGCTTGCGTGAGCGGCGGGTGTAGCGTAGGTGCGATGCGTACCGCTCTGCTGGTAATCGACGTGCAGAATGACTTCTGCTCCGGCGGTGCCCTGGCCGTAACCGACGGGGACGCCGTGGTCGCGGCCGCCAACGGCCTGATGCAGCGCTTCGACGTGGTGGTGGCGACCCGAGACTGGCATCCTCCCGACCATTGCTCGTTCGCCTCCCGGCATCCAGGCGCGACGCTCTACGACACGGTCCAGGTCAACGGCATCGAGCAGACACTGTGGCCCGACCACTGCGTACAGGGCAGCGAAGGCGCGACGCTGCACCCGGAACTGGACCAGAGCGGCCTGCACCTGATCCTGCACAAGGGCACGCGCCGCGACCTGGATTCCTACTCGGCGTTCTTCGAGAACGACCGCCGCACCACGACCGGTCTGGCCGGCTATTTGCGCGAGCTGGATGTGGCGCGGGTGACACTGTGCGGGCTGGCCACCGACTATTGCGTGCTCTACTCGGCCCTCGATGCTGCCCGCTTGGGGTTCGAAGTTCACGTGGTCGGCGACGCGTGCCGCGGCGTGGACGTCCCGGACGGCAACGTAGCGCGTGCGCTGACGCAGATGCAGGCGGCGGGAATCTCCACTACCTGACCGGGAGAGGTGGCATTGACCTCGGCCCTGCTCACCGATCTCTATCAGCTCACCATGGTGCAGGGCTACTTTCTGCGCCGTCGCGACCCTCTGGTCGCCTTCGAACTGTTCTTCCGTCGGGCGCCGTTCGGCGGCGGCTACGCCTTGGCGGCGGGCGCCGAGGGTGCCGTGGACGCGATCACGAAGCTGCGTTTTGCGCCGAGTGAGCTGGAGTATCTGAGCAGCCTCGGGCTGTTTCGCGCGGAATTCCTGGAGTTCCTGCAGGGATGGCGGTTTCGCGGCACGATGCACACCGTGCCGGAGGGTACGGCCATGTTCCCGCGAGAACCGCTGGTACGGGTGACCGCCCGCCTGACCGAAGCGCAACTGATCGAGAGCATGCTGCTCAACGTAATCAACTTCCAGACCCTGATCGCGACCAAGGCGGCGCGCATCGTGCAGGCGGCGGCCGGTCGCCCGGTGCTGGAGTTCGGCCTGCGGCGCGCCCAGGGACAGGACGGCGCCCTCACCGCCGCCCGCGCCGCCTACATCGGCGGCGTGCAGGGCACCTCCAACCTGGCAGCGGGTCAACGCTACGGCATCCCGGTAGGCGGCACCATGGCGCACTCCTGGATCCAGTCCTTCCCGAGCGAGCAGGAGGCGTTCGACCGGTTCGCCGAGTTCTACCCCGAGCGGGCGGTTCTGCTGGTGGACACCTACGACACGCTGGCGAGCGGTATCCCGCACGCCATCCCCACGTTGACCAGACTGCAGGCGCAGGGCCGTAGCGGCTTCGGAGTCCGGTTGGACAGCGGCGACCTGCGACTCTTGAGCCGTGCCGCGCGGGAGCAACTGGACGCGGCCGGCCTGCAACGCGCCCGGATCGTGGCCTCCAACGACCTCGACGAGGCACGCATCTGCGAGCTGCGCGCCGGCGGTGCGCCGATCGACGTGTGGGGCGTCGGCACGCGCCTGGTCACTGCGTACGATGATCCGGCCCTCGGCGGCGTCTACAAGCTGGTCGCGGTCCACGATGGTGCCGCCTGGGAGCCGAGCGCCAAGCGCTCGGAAGAGTCGGGCAAGGCCACCCTCCCCGGGATCAAGCAGGTGGTGCGCTGCCTGGGCCCCGAGGGTGCAACCGAAGACCTGCTGTGTCACGACGAAGAAGCGGCAGTGGTTGCTGCCGCGACGCACGTCGGCGAGCGGCGCGCGCTGCTGCTGGCGGAATGCATTCGCAACGGCGACCGGATAGCGCCTCCAGAGCCGCTGCACGAGATCCGCAGCCGGGCCGCAGCCAGTCTCGCAAGTCTGCCTCCCGCCACGCGAGCGCTGGTCGACCCCGCTCCCTATCCGGTTCGTCCCACCGCGGCACTGACCGCGCTCCAACGTCGGACCGCGGCGCGCGGCGTATAGTGCGAGCTATCGCTGCCAGCCAGGAACGGTTCGCCGCGCTGCGCGGGC
>CAYFXT010000089.1:0-11170 GCA_964346995.1 uncultured Spirochaetaceae bacterium
TGCTGTCGCGCCGCCTGCTGGAGTTCGAACGGTACGCCCGCAGCGGTGCATGGGCACGGCGCGAGCCGACCCCGGAGCTGGCCCACGACATCGCCGGCAAGACCGTGGGCGTGGTCGGCTTCGGACGGATCGGGCGCGAAGTAACGCGGCGCATGCTGGCGCTGGGCATGAATGCCGTCTGGTACGATATATTCGACAGCCCACCGCCGGACGCGTCGGCGGCGCCCTACCGGCCGCTCGATGACCTGCTGCGCGAGGCGGACTTCGTGTCGATCCACATGGACCTGAACGACTCGTCGCGCCACCTGATCGGGGCGCGGGAAATCGCCCTGATGCGCCGTGACGCCTATCTGGTCAACACGGCGCGCGGCGGCGTGGTGGATCAGACGGCGCTGACCGCGGCGCTGCAGGAGAACCGCATCGCCGGTGCGGGCCTTGACGTGCTCGCACCGGAGCCGCCTGACCCGGACGATCCGATTCTGTCGCTGCCCAACGTGGTGATCTTCCCGCACATGGCCACGGCGACCCATGAGACCCGCAAGGCGATGCGCGGACTTGCGGTCGACAACGTGATAGCGGTATTGGCGGGGCAGCGGCCGCCGGCCATCGTCAACCCCGAAGTGCTGGACGCCGGCGCCTCGTAGCGAAGCCGCGCACCGCTATGCCAGCCTCGGCGCCGCCGCGGCGGGTCCCAGCAATGGCAGCGAACTCGCGGTTCACTGCGCGGCCCGGCGGCAAGAGCCCGAAATCCGTTCGCGGCGCCAGCGGTGCGGTGCCCGGAGCGCGGCCGCGGTCCCGATTCGCGCTGCGTCTTCCCGGTTATGCCGAAACTCCGAGGACGGCCCGCAGTTGCGCGCCCGTGGTGCTCCAGTACTGGCCAAGGATGCTGACGTCGGCGCCAATGGAGAAGTGGCGCACGCCCATGTCGAGGTACTTCTGCGCCTGCTCGGGGCTGCCGACTTCGGCGCGCGGCGCGACGCCGCGCTCCAGGGAGAGCCGGAACACGTGGTCGTGGGCCGCGAGCACATCCGGATGGCCGCGCTCGCCGATGTGGCCGGTGTTCATGGAGTAGTCGGTGGCACCCCACTGTACCATGTCGAGGCCGGGGATCGACAGGATCTCCTCCAGCTCGTCGACCGCGCCCTTCTTCTCGATCATCACCGCGACCACGATGTCGCGAATCGCCTGTACGTAGGCAGGACTGCCACCCGACCCCATCGGCACGTTGCGCCGCGCCGCGGCGCCGTACAGGCCGCTGTCCTCCGGCGTATCGGGGCGGGCGATGCGCACGCATTCGCGCACATCGTCGGCGGAGCGGCAGTCGGTGAACAGCACCGCTTCGAAGCCGGCGCCGATACCGCGCTGCGCCAGGAATGCCTGATGACTCTGGTCGATCTTGATCATCGAACCGAGCTCATACAGCTCGGCGGAGCGGCACACGTTGTCCAGATCGTGCAGGTGGAACGAGCCGTACTCGGCCACGAACTCGACGTAGTCGAACTGGCGCGTCTGGCCGAGCACCTCCACGCTCACCGGGTCGGGGTTGAAGATGCGCGTGCACACCGAAATCTCATTGGCGTTCAGTTTGCTGCGCAGCGAATTGGTTCTCACTCGGATCTCCTTGTCGAGGTGCGATCGATGTCGGAGCCGCAGTGTAGCACGACAGGACGCCTGCGTGCGAAATCGCCACCGGTTTCGGCAGCAATTCTCGGTGAGCGGCAGTAGCGGTCCGAGATAGAGCAGTTTGGGGGTGGCCGCTTATTGATTTCGGATACACGATGTGTATACGTTCGCGCCATGACCAGGAAGCTCGTGCAGCACGGGAACAGCGCCGCCCTCATTCTCGACAGGCCGATCCTGGAACTGCTCGACGTCACGATGGACACCCCTCTCGAGATCACGACGGATGGGCGGAGCCTCGTGATCTCCCCGGCGGCCTCGCATTCCGAGGACGAGTTTCGCGCGTCCCTGGATCGCATCAACGAGAAATTCGCGCCAACGCTGAAGCGGCTTGCCGAATGAGATGGAGACGCCTCGGTTCCTTACCCTCGCGGAGGTACTGTCGATTCTCCAGGACCAGACAGCGCGCCATGGCGGTGAGTTCGGCGTACGCGATCTGGGATTGGTCAGCTCTGCGGTAGCCGTACTCCAGCCGCGACGGAACACATCGAGGAACGCACCATGAAATCCGAGCAGGGTGAGGTGGCGCGGTTCCTGGATCTGGCCTGCCTGACCTACGACAACGACTCGACGGACAGGATCGATCGAGCCAGGCGGATGCTGGCCGAACGGCCGTCGCTGGCGGCGGCCGACGCGTATACAGCCGCCGCGACGGGCAGCGTGGCGGCACTGCGACGGCTCCTGAGCGAGGACTCCAGACGGGCGTCCCGGGCCGGCGGTCCGCGCAGGTGGCCGCCCCTGCTCTACCTCTGCTACTCGCGGGTGACCGAGCAGCTTCCCGAAGCGGACGCCATCGGCGCCGCCCGGCTGCTGCTGGAGCACGGGGCCGATCCGAACGCCCACTTCATGTGGGGACGCACGTACCGGTTCACGGCCCTCACCGGCGCGATGGGCGAAGGCGAGGGCGGCCTCGTCAGTCAGCCGCCCCATCCGCATGCCCGGGCGCTGGCCACGACGCTGCTCGACGCCGGGGCGGATCCCAACGACGCGCAGGGGCTCTACAACACGATATTCCGGCCCGACGACCGCTGGCTCCAACTGCTCCTGGACCGCGGGCTCACCGCCTCGGCCAGGATCAACTGGAAGACCGAAAACCGGGTCGGAACGCTGGACTTCCTCCTCGGTCACGCGGCGACCAAGGGATTCGCCGGCCGGGTGGAGCTGTTGCTGCGGCACGGCGCCGATCCGCGCGGAAGCAGCTACTACAACGGGCGCACCCACTACGAGAACGCGTTGCTGAACGGCTTTCAGGACGTCGCGGCGATGCTGGAGCGCGCGGGCGCCGAGCCGGCCGAGCTCAATCCGGAGGATCGCTTTCGAGCCGCCTGCATGAGCGGTGACGAGGCTGCCGCGCGCGCCGCTCTCGAAGCCGCACCGCGGAGCCTGGAAGACCCGGACACGCTGCATGCGGCCGCTTCGGTGGGCAACGTGGCCGCCGTACGGTGCCTGCTGAGCCTGGGCGCGGACCCGAACGCAACCGCCAAGGATGGCACGACCGCGCTGCACCACGCCGGGTGGAACGACCGGCGCCAGGTGGCCGACGTCCTGATCGCGCACGGCGCCCGGCCGCTGCGCGACGCCAGTCACGGGGCGTCGCCGGCTGGGTGGGCCGACCACGCCGGTCACGCCGCCATGCGGGACTACCTGCTCGACCACTGCACCGACGGTCTGGACCTCGTCTCCTTCGGCAGGGTCGCGGCGTTGCGCCGGTACCTGTCGGAACATCCCGACTTCGCGACCGGCACCGCTCCGGGCGGCGGCTCGCCGCTCCATCACCTCCGTGACGACATCGACGATCTCGAACCGATCGTCGATGCACTCCTGGAAGCCGGCGCCGACCTCGGCGCCCGGGACTCACGGAAGGAGACGGCATACGAGAGCGCGGTACGGCGCGGCGAGCACGTGGTCGCGGCTCTGCTGTCCCGATGAGGACGGCTATCGGTGGCGGAACTCCATCCCGTTGGTGCGGCGCCGAAAGCCGAGCCGCTGGTAGAAGGGCATTACGTCGTCGGCGCAGTCGAGGATGGTCTTGTAGCAGTCCGCGGCCGCAGCGCGCTCCAGGAGGTAGCGGATCAGCGCCCCGCCGATTCCCTCCCCTGCTGACCGACTGCCACCGCGACATCCTCGATGTGGCCGGCCCGGCCCGCCTGGCGGATGAACTTGTGCTCGACCAGCAGCGTGGCGGCGCCGACCACCCGCCCGCCGACCTCTGCCACTGCCACCACACAGTCGGGGTTGCCGTCCAAACGCCGGAACACCTGCGCCGCCCGCTGCGGAGCCAGATCGCTGGCCGGACGGAGGGCATCCAGCGTCTCCAGGAACCCATTGTCCAGATCGGTCGCGCGCAATGGCCGAACCGTAATCGGAATCGGCTCGCGCCGCTCGTTCGCCATCGGGCGCTACCGTAGCGGCTGGCCGATTTGCCTGCAAGGAGCGTCATAAGCTGGTGCGCAGGCGGTCCGCGTAATGTGCTATGCTGCGTTCCGGGTGGGCCGAATCGCCATCATCTGTTCCTACGGAGCGCACCATGATCTCACTTGCCGTCAATTCGGTTCTGTTCGATGCGTTCGACTTCGCTACCGCCGCGCACCATATCTCCGCCGCCGGTTACGACGGTATCGAGATTGCCGCGATTCCGGGGATGTGTGAGCACCTGGAGGTGGATCGCTGGCGCGAGCAGAGCGCGGACGTGCGTGCCGTCCTGGCCGAGACCGGGCTCAGGCCGGTGGCGATGGAAACCGCCGACCGCGGCGATGATCGTTGTCGGCGTGCCTTCGAGGCATGTGCGGAGCTCGGCATTCCGGTGGTTGCCGTGGGGTCGGGAGGCACCAGCGGCGATCCCGACGATCTGCGCGCACGCATCGCCCGGCTGGCCGAGCTTGCCGAAGCCGCGGCGCAGTTCGGCGTCACCGTGTGCTGCAAGGCGCATGTCGGCAGCGCGGTGTACGACACTCCCAGCACGCTAGCGGCGATGGAGGCGATCCCGTCGCCGGGATTCGGCGTCAACATGGACCCCAGTCACATCCACCGCGCGGGCGAGGTTCCCAGGGAGGCGCTGCTGCAGGTGGTCGCGCGCGTGCGCCACTGCCACATCCGCGACTGCAAGGGGCGCCAGCAGGGTCCCGGAGCGCCGCCTGTGCAGGCGTGCGGTCGCGGCGACATCGACCTGTTCGGCTACTGCAAAGTGCTGGTCGACGCCGGCTACGAGGGCGCTGCCAGCCTGGAGGTGATCGGCGCCGCCAAGGCCGGGCTGAGCCTCGCGGAGGTGGCGATCATCGCCGCGGAGAGCTACGGCTACCTGAACGCCTGCCTCAAGCAGCTCGGGGCGCGCTAGTATGGGCGCGTCAGCGGCACACCGGACCGACACGCCGGCGTCCGCCACCGTGCAACCGAGCCCCGGCAGCAAGCGGTGCATGCCCATTCCGCCGCAGCCGGGCGATGACATCCTGCGTTTCACCAACGAGCCGGGCATGACCCACGGCTCCACCTGGAAACCGATGGCGACCGACGATGCCGACACTTCGGCCCCCTCTACCGACAAGCCGGTAGCCACCGCTTACGCGCTCGGATACCTGAAGGCGTTGCTGGTCGCGGTCCGCGGCTGACCGGCGGCGCACGCAGGCCTGGACACGAGATGAAGCTGTTGGTGCTGCCCGGCGACGGGGTCGGTCTCGAGATCACCGACGCCGCCCTGGCGGTGCTGGACGCGGTAACGGTCGGCCAGCCGCTGGATCTGGAGCGGGAGACGGCGCCGATCGGCCTTGCCGCCCTGGCGACGCACGGCACCACTCTGCCGGAAGGGACACTGGAGCGGGCTCGTGCTGCCGCCGGGGTGATTCTGGGCCCGATCGACCATCTGCGCTATCCGGACCGCGACCGCGGCGGGATCAATGTTTCGGCGGCCCTGCGCACCGGCCTCGACCTGTATGCCAACATCCGTCCGGCGCGCACCCGGCGCGGGCTCAGCGGCCCGGTCGGCGCGTTCGATCTGGTGATCGTGCGCGAGAACACCGAGGGGTTCTACCCGGACCGCAACATGTACGCCGGCAGCGGCGAGTTCATGCCTGATGCGGATACCGCACTATCGGTGCGCAAGATCAGCTCCGCGGCGTGCCGCCGCATCGCCCGCCGGTCGTTCGCCCTGGCACGCAGGCGGCGTCGCAAGGTGACGGCGATCCACAAGGCCAACAACTTCATCCTCAGCGACGGTCTGTTCCTGCGCGAGGTGCGCGCGCTCGCGGGTGACTTTCCGGACGTAGCGCTCGACGAGGTACTGGTGGACGCCGCCGCGGCGCTGCTGGTACGCGAACCGGCGCGCTTCGACGTGCTGTGCACCACCAACTTCCACGGCGACATCCTATCCGACTTGGCGTCGGAACTGTCCGGCAGCCTTGGACTGGCAGGCTCGTTGAACGCCGGCGATCGGCACGCCTGCGCCCAGGCGCAGCATGGCGCGGCACCCGACATCGCGGGCCAGGATCGCGTCAACCCGTCCGCCATGCTGCTCTCCGTCGCCATGCTCCTGGAGTGGCTGGCCGCGCAGCACGGGCGATCCGACCTGGCTGCCGCGGCGTCCCGCATCTCCGCCGCGGTGGACCGCACGCTGTCCAACCCGGCCACGCGCACCGCCGACCTGGGCGGCCCCCTCGGCACCCGCGCCTTCACCACCGCCGTCATCGCGGCCCTCCAATAGGATCACGGGACAAGCAACGTGGCAATCGCGCTCTTCACTCATTACCGGGAGAAGTCTCGGCTGCACACCTTCGAGGTGCTGCCCGTATCCCCGCTCGGTCTGTCCGGCACGCCGCGTAGCGAGGACCAGGACCGGTGACCAATCTGCGGCGCGCAATGTACCAGTTTCACGCCGACGTATACCGCTACCTGATTGCCGCCAGTCTGGTGGGTTTCAGCTACTTCGGCTTCGTAACGGTGCTGCTCAACCTGTTTCTGCTGCGTCTGGGCTACGGCACCGACTTCATCGGTCTGGTCAACGGAAGCACGGCGCTCGCCTTTGCCCTGTCTTCGCTGCCCGCGGGCGCAATCGGCAGCCGCTTCGGTATGCGGCGCGGGGCGGTCGGGGGCATGGGCTTTCTGACTGCCGGCGTGATGCTGGTGCCGATCATGGCGCTGCTGCCCGCGGGATCGCCGCGCGATTTCGGCATCATCGCGATGCGCCTGCTGTCCGGGATCGGCTTCTCCCTCTACATGGTCAACTCCTACCCCTACCTGGTGGTCGCGACCGATGCCCGCGACCGCCCCTACGCGTTCGCGATGCTGGCGGCGATTCCGCCGGTCGCCGGCTTTGCGGGCAGTGTGGTGTCCGGCGCATTGCCGGCGTGGATCGCCGCCGGTCTGGGGCTGGAAACGGCGGATCCGCTGCCGTTCGCCGTGGTGCTGGTGTTCGCCGGCGCGGTCCTGCTGCCCACCCCATGGATCGTAGCCCGTACCCGGGATCTGGAGCCTCCGAAGCGACGCCGCAGCGGTGCGGCACGTCGGCGTTCCATGCGTTCCGCAACGGACGTGCGCGACGGCCGCGCGGCCGATGGCGCCATCTACCTGTTGATCTTCTTCCTGGGTGTTACCGCCTTGCTGCGCATGGCCGGGGAAGGCGCCGCACGGTCGTTCTTCAACGTCTATCTGGAACTGGATCTCGGTGCCTCTACGTCGCGTATCGGCCTGCTGCTGGCGTTCGGTCAACTGGCCGCGGGTCCGGCGGCGTTGTGTGCCCCCGCACTGGCGGCACGGGCGGGAAAGGTGCCGGTGATCGTGGTTACCACCGCCATCACCGCCGCCAGTCTGGTCATCATGGCCCTGGTGCCGCACTGGGCGGCGGCCGGCATCGGCTTTACGCTGGTGCTCGGCATGCGCTCGATCACCCAATCGGTGTCCAGCGTGGTGCACATGGAGATCGTTCCGGCGAGCTGGCGCGGGTTCACGTCAGGAGTGGTGGCGATGTCGATGGGGTTGGGGTTCACCTCGATGTCGCTCGGCGGCGGCTACCTGATCCCGGCGCTGGGGTTCCCCGGCCTCTACCTGCTGGCCGCCCTGATTACCACCGCGAGCGCGGTCATCTTCTGGCGATACTTTCGCGTGCCGCGTGGCGAGTACCGCCATGCAGATCCCGGTCCTGGGACCACACCCCGAACCCGGGCGGAGCCGAGACCGTGAGCAGCTCGCCGGCAAGGTTCGGCGTTCCCTGACCCGTCTGCTCAATCTCGGTTCGCTATCGGTCAGTCCGGTGCGGGCCGCGAGTCATGCTCCGGCAGCGGTATCCGCGAGCGTCATGGTTTCTCGATCTCGTCGAATACTGTGCGGTCGTTGCGACGCCGCAAGCGGCCATCGTCGCCGCGATGCGCCAGCGCGGCCCGGCGACGTCGGCCCGCCGGGCCGGCGCCCGAGACTTCAGGCTCCTGACGAGCGCTCCTTGTCCCGCCGGCAGCGGGCGAACCACGCACGCCAGAGCCGGTCGAGTTCGTTCACCACGGCGGGGTGATCGCCCGCCCGGTCGTGACGTTCGCAGCGGTCGGCTTCCATGTCGTACAACTCCCAGTCGTCACCGCCTGCCGCTATCCGATGGCCGACGTGCCACCGCGCCGGACCCAGGCTGACCGCCTTCCAGCGCCCCCGGCGCACCGCCCGGCAGCCATCCAGCTCCCAGAACAGGGTGGCATGAGGCGCCCGCCGTTCGCCGCGAAAGATGGGCGTGAGGCTCGTGCCGTCGGCCGGCGGGATGAGCCGGCCGCGGAACTGCGCCGGATAGGCGGCGTCGGCCAGTTCCGCGAAGGTGGGGAGAACATCGATGACGTGGCCCACCTGATGGGTCATGGTGCCTGGCCTGATGACCCGCGGCCAGGAGGCGATCAGCGGGGTGGCGATGCCGCCCTCGTGGTCGAATACCTTGTACTTGCGGAACGGCGTGTTGCTGGCGTTGGCCCACGGCGCGTCGACGGTGGTGTAGGTGTCGACGCTGCCGGGCTCGCGATCCGGCGTATTGTCGATGTGTTCGCCGCAACCGCCGTTGTCGGAGAGGAACAGCACCAGCGTATTTTCTTCCACGTTCAGTTCGCCGAGCTTGGCGAGGACGCGGCCGATGCCGCGATCCATGCGTTCGACCATGGCGGCGTAGACCGCCATCTTGCGGTCCCAACGCGGCTTGTCCTCGGCCTGCTGCCAGGAGTCGCAGATCGCGTCCCGTTCGGAAACGCCCCACTGCGGCTGCACGATGCCCAGATCGAGGAGCCGCCGGTAGCGCCGGCGGCGCAGCTCGTCCCAGCCGATCAGGTAGCGGCCCTGCCAGCGCGCGATGTCCTGCGCGGGAGCCTGCAGAGGGAAGTGGGGGGCGGTGTAGGCCAGGTACAGCAGGAACGGCCGCTCGTCGCCGCCGTAGCGGTCGAGCAGTGCGACCGCCCGGTCGCTGAACGAGTCGGTGATGTAGAAGTGAGGGTCCTGGGGCGTGAACGGCCGCAGCAACCGGCCATCGTCGCCCCAGTAACGGTAGTCACGCGGCGCCTTGTGCACCGGCTCCGCTTCGCCGGGGCGGCGCAGCCCGGGGTTGAAGTAGTTGCTGCCGCCGTCCACCAGGCCCCAGTAGCGGTCGAAACCGCGATCCACCGGCAACTCACCGCGGTCGTGCCCGTTGTGCCACTTCCCGGACATCAGCGTGCGGTAGCCGGCGTCGCGCAGCACCTCCGCGAAGGTCACGTTGTTGCGCCCGGCCTGCAGACGGGCTCCCAGGCGTCCCAGCCCCACCCTGTGGCAGTACTGGCCGGTCAGCAGCGAGGCGCGCGTGGCGACGCATACGGCGTTGTTGTAGAACTGGGTGAAGCGCAATCCGTTGGCCGCCAGCCGGTCCAGATTCGGGGTGGCGATCTCGCCGCCGTAACAGCCCAGGTCGCTGAAGCCCAGGTCGTCGGCCATGATCAGCACGATGTTCGGACGCCCCGGGGCGCGTTCTTGCATTCGGCGTTGCTCCTCTTCAAGGGCTGCGAGACGCTGCCGCCTCGCACAGGATCATCACGGCCACGCTGCCGAGTGCCCTGTGATCGGCCCTGTGATCGACCAAGTGCGGAAGATGATATCCGAGGTCTGCCGCTTGTTCATGTGGTACGGAGTTGGTCGATGAAGCGCGGCACGGCGTCCACGGCGTATAACGGCAGCGACAACAACCTTACGGTGACGGGGTGGAGGCCGGTGGCGGTGCGGATGGTATGGCGGATGGTGTGCAGGCTCGGCGGGTTGGTGTCGAAGCGAACGGTCAGCGGCGGTCGCTTCTCGTGGGCGAACTGCAGCAGCGACTTCAGCGACCCGCTACGGCCTGCCTTGACCTCGACGGGAATGATCCAATCGCCCCGCGAGATCACGTAGTCGACCTCGGCGTTTCCCTTCCGTGCCTCGCGCAGCCAGTAGTGCAGGACCGGGTGGCGCTCGACACCGCCGAGGGCCGTCAATTCCTGGCCTACGTACTGCTCGGCGATGCCGCCCTCGTTCACCAGGCGAATGCCGTCCATGGCATCTACGGTGGGGCCATCGACGCCGCAAACGTGGTTCATCAGCCCGACGTCCAGGTACAGCAGCTTGTAGGTGCGGTCGTCGATGCCGGCGCCGAGCGGCAGTCCCGAGCAGTGGCTGTGGATGACGCGGTGGCAGACCCGCGCCTTCACCAGCAGCTCTACCGCGTCCCGTACCTCGGCTGAGCGTGATTCGCGGTCCAGGGCGCGGTAGGAAACCTTGCGTCCTACGGACCCCGGTATGCTGCGGAACAGGCGCTGCAGGCGGACGAGCTGGGAGTTTCTGGCGTACTTCGCGAAGTCGTCCTCGTAGGTCGCCGCGATCGACCGGTGCACGGCCGCCACCTCGATGGGCGACCCTGCCGACTCACCGTAGGACAGCACCGCTTCCGGCAGCCCGCCAACCAGCAGGTACTCCCGGCAGCGTCGGAGCAGGCGGCGGTGTGCCGCTTCCGCCGGCGGCACCGCAAGGTCCAACGCAGCGAGTTGTTCGGCCAGCCCGGGATCGATAGCCCGCAGGAACTCGCCGAATGTCATCGGCCCTACGTGCTGGTACTCGATGCGCCCCACGGGCATGGAGAATGGGTGATCCGCGAGGGTGAACTCCAGCAACGAACCGGCTGCCAGAATCGTCAAATCCGGGCGATCTTCGTAGAGATAGCGCAGCGCTTGCAGTGCATGGGGCGCCGCCTGCACCTCGTCGAGGAACAGGATCGATCCGACCAGCCGCACCCCGCCGACTGCCTCCAACTCGCGGGTGATACGGTGGGAATCCAGGCTCTTGAACACCGCATCGAGGTACAGGTGGCGTTCGAGGTTCACTTCGCACAGGCCCAGTCCGGCGGCAGCGGCGAATTGCCGCACGAGCGTGGTCTTGCCCACCTGCCGCGCCCCGCGCAGCACCAGCGGTTTGCGGCGCCGGCGCCTCAGCCAGCGATGCAGGGCCTGTTCAGCGAGCCGCTCCATACCAGAGACACGTCAAT
>CAYFXT010000090.1:0-11031 GCA_964346995.1 uncultured Spirochaetaceae bacterium
TCTCCAGCCGCAAGCTGGAACAAGCGACCTACGATTCGGTGGCGTTCCGCTACATGTGGCGCACGCAGACCGGCGACGAGGCAGTGGTGCCGGCGGTTGGATGACGATGCGGTTGGATGAGGCGGCCGCGGATTGCACGACTCCCAACGGGCCGTGCGCGGCGTGGCAGTCCGCTGTTTGTTCGCCGAGGAGGAGCCGGAGACGGCTATTTGGTGGGATCGTCGCTCACCTGCACCAGCAGCTTGCCGAAGTTGGCGCCCTCCAGCATGCCCAGGAAGGCGGCCGGGGCGTTCTCCAATCCGACCACCACCTGTTCCTTGTACTTGAGTGCGCCGCTGCGCACCCACGTCGCCAGCAGCGCCAGCGCTTCCTCGTGGCGGTCGGCGAACTCGCCCTGGTTGAAGCCGCGCATGGTGGCCCGCCGGGCGTGGATGAAGCGGCTCAGGTGCGGGCCGGTCCACTCGCAACCGAGCACGTCGTTGTATTCGGCGATGGCCCCGCACAGCGACAGGCGAGCGCCCAGGGCGAGCTGGGCGGCGACCGCGTCGATCACCCTGCCGCCGACGTTGTCGAAGTAGACGTCGATGCCGTCGGGACAGGCGGCGGCCAGTGCCGCGGACAGGTCGCCGGTCTTGTAGTTGACGCACGCGTCGAACTGCAGCTCGTCCACCACGTAGGCGCACTTCTCGGCGGTGCCGGCAATGCCGACCGTGCGGCAGCCCTTCATCCTGGCGAGCTGGCCGACCACGGCGCCCACCGCACCCGAGGCGGCGGACACCACCACGGTTTCACCGGCGACCGGCCTGCCGACTTCCAGCAGACCGAAGTAGGCGGTGACGCCGGGCATGCCGACCACGCCCAGGGCGGTGGTGATCGGCACCAGGTCGGGGTCCAGGACGCGGAGCTGCGACCCCGCCACCGCGCCGTAACTCTGCCAGCCGTAGCCGCCCACGTATTGGCACACGAGTTGCCCAGGCTCGAAACCGGCGGCGTTCGAAGCCACCACTTCGCCGACCACCCCGCCGACCATCACCTCGCCCACCGCCTCGGGCGAACCCATGCGGCCGCGCATGTAGGGATCGAGCGACAGGTAGATGGTGCGCACCAGGACTTCGCCCGCCTGCGGTTCCGGTACCGGTCCCTGGACCAGTTCCAGGTCGTCAAGGCTCGGCTTGCCCGCCACCAGCCGGCGCAGCACCACTTGCTTGTTCGTTGCGGCCATCGATCCCTCCACGCGCCGCGGCCGACGCTCCGCTGAAGCTACCGGGCAACAACGCTCATTGCCTCGTGTCCCGGGGGGCGAGTGCAACCGTGCCGAGTGAGCTGACCATGATCGGCGCCGCACGCCCACCGAAGACGACACCACGGAACCGGCGGCCCGTCAATCCGGTGACCGCCTCGTCGGGTTGCGGCCATCTTGTTGACACGTCCGTCGTAGCGGCGGTCAAATACCGCTGAGGTGGCGGCTGCTTCCATGCATTACCGACAGCAGAACCTTGGCAAGGGCGTGACGGTGCCTTGCATCGACCGGGACCTGACCGACGCTCCCGATACGCCGGCTCGTCGCGAGCTTGCAGCCAACCTCAGCCTCGTCTCGCTCGACCTGCGCGTAATCGCGGCCTGAGCGCGAGGGGAGCGGACGTCGCGTTACCGGCGATTAGCCCGCGGGCCGGCTTACGGTGCCGCGACGACTCGTTGCAGATCCGGCGCCAGCCGCTCGAAGTCGGTCCGGTTGAACGTGTAGATGCGGTCGCACGCGGCGGCACGGGCGCACTCGATCAGAACGGCGTCATACACCTTGCCACCGGGAAATCCCCGTTGTGTGCACGTAGCCACTGCGCTCCTTGCACTCAGCGACTGTCTTGGACTGAACGCATGGCTGCCTGATCCGTCACGCCAAGGGAATGCACCCGTCTGCACGTGTCGTGTTGGCCGTCGCGGTATAGACTGGGGAGGTAGCCTGTGGCCGTCGCCGATAAGCCGGCGGGTCCGCTACCGGTGCTCCGAGGCGTGGCAGCGGGTGTGCCGAGAACGGATTTTCGGGCAGCGGGCAGCGCTCGGCGGGCGGACTGGTTCGGTCTGCAACGCCACGCAAGGCAAGGAGTTAAGGAAACGATGCAAACGACGCGCGTGGCGTGCGGGCAGTTCGAGGCGCGCGCCGCCGACAAGGAGTACAACCTGGATCTGATGGGCGCGCAGATCGGCGAGGCGGCGGCCGCCGGATGCGCGGTCGTCGTGTTCCCGGAGCTGATCGTCAGCGGCTACATCGCCGCCGAGCGGATCCCCGCGCAGGCGGAGCCGGTCGACGGGCCATCCGTGTGCCGGGTGCAGAAGGAGGCGGCCTCCTCCGGCATCACCGTGGCGTTCGGCATGGCGGAGGCAGCGGCCGACGGGCGGCTGTACGACAGCCTGGTGGTGGTGGACGGCACCGGGAAAGTCGCGGTCACTTACCGCAAGCTGCATCTGTTCGGAGCCGAGACCTCCTGGGCATCGGCCGGCGCCGAGGTGCCGGTGTTCGACGCCGGCGGCGTGGCCGCCACCGGCTGGATCTGCTTCGATACGCGCTTCCCGGAGCAGGCGCGCTGCGCGGCGGCCGCCGGCGCCGAGCTGGCTCTGGTGCCCACCGCCTGGCTCGGCCCGCCGCCGGAGTGGGAGCTCGCGCTGCGCGCGCGCGCCATGGACAACAGCATGTTCGCCGCCGGGGCCGACATCGTCAGCTTCGCCGACGGGCTGCGCTGCCGCGGCAACAGCATGATCGTCGGGCCGCACGGCGACCTGCTGGCCCGCGCCGAGCCGGACAGCGACTCGGTGATCTGGGCCGATCTCGACCCGGCCGCCGTCGCTCATCAGCAGCAGCGGCTGGCGCTGCTCGCCAACCGTCGCGCCGACCTGTTCGGTGCGACCGGGGTATGCGCAACGGGCACCGCACCGCCGGCAACTGGGGCCAACAACGCCGCCGGAGCGGTGCCCGCCACCGCCCATCTCTGGTAGGATGCGGCCATGAGTCGCAAGATAAGAATGGGCATGGTGGGTGGTGGCCGCGATGCCTTCATCGGTGCCGTGCACCGCATGGCGGCGGCGCTCGACGGGCATATCGAGCTGGTGTGCGGGGCGTTCAGCAGCGATCCGGAGCGCTCGCGTGCGTCCGGCGCCGATCTCTACCTGCCGGCGAACCGCGTGTACGGCGATTTCCACGAGATGATGGCGGCCGAGGCGAAGCTGCCGGCCGGCGACCGCATGGACTTCGTGTCGATCGTCACCCCCAACAACGTCCATTTCCCGGTCGCCAAGGCGGCGCTGGAGGCGGGCTTTCACGTGATGAGCGACAAGCCGATGACGTTCGACCTGGCCGAGGCGAAGGAACTGGCGGCGCTGGTGGAGCGCACCGGATTGCAATTCGGTCTGACCCACAACTACACCGGCTACCCGATGGTCAAGGAGGCGCGCCACATGGTGCGCAGCGGTGCCATCGGCGCGGTGCGCAAGGTAGTGGTGGAATACCCGCAGGGCTGGCTGGCGTCGCTGATCGAGGCCGAGGGGCAGAAGCAGGCGAGCTGGCGCACCGATCCGGCGCGCGCCGGCGCCAGTTCCTGCATGGGCGACATCGGCACCCACGCCGAGAACCTGATGGAGTACATCACCGGCACCGGGATCGCCGATCTGTGCGCCGACCTCACCACCATGGTGGATGGCCGTCAACTCGAGGACGACGGCAACGTGCTGGTGCGCCTGGACAACGGCGCCCGTGGGGTGCTCTACGCCAGCCAGATCTCCGCCGGCGAGGAAAATCCCCTCACCATCCGCGTCTACGGCGAGCTGGCCGGGCTGGAGTGGCGTCAGGAGGAGCCGAACACGTTGATCGTCAAGTGGGGCGACCGCCACCGCGAGGTACGCCGCACCGGCGTCGGCAAGTTGTCCGAAGTGAGCGCTGCACACACGCGCCTGCCGCCGGGCCACCCGGAAGGGTTCGTCGAAGCGTTCGCCAACCTGTACCGCAACTACGCGTTGGCGTTGCAGGCGCGGCTGGCCGGCGGGCAACCGGCCCCCGAACATCTGGATTTTCCCACGGTGCATGACGGAGTGCGCGGCATGGCCTTCATCACGGCCTGTGTCGCCAGCTCCGCCAGTGACCAGAAATGGACCAAGCTGGAGGCTTGAGCGAATGGCACGAGAGGTAACGTTGTTCACCGGCCAGTGGGCCGACCTGCCGCTGGAGGAGTTGGCTGCCAAGGCGTCCGCCTGGGGGTTCGACGGCCTGGAGCTGGCCTGCTGGGGCGATCACTTCGAGGTCGACAAGGCGCTCGCCGACGACGGCTACGTGGCCGCCAAGCGTGAGCTGCTCGACCGCCACGGACTGAAGTGCTACGTGATCAGCAATCATCTGGTCGGCCAGTGCGTGTGTGACTTCCCGATCGACGGCCGCCACCAGGGCATCCTGCCGCCCGAGATCTGGGGTGACGGCGACCCCGAGGGCGTACGGCAGCGTGCCGCGGAGCGGATGAAGGCCACTGCCCGCGCCGCGGCCAAGTTCGGAGTGACCACCGTGGCCGGGTTCACCGGATCGAAGATCTGGTATGCGCTGGCGGGTTTTCCCCCCGCGGTCGAGGGCATGATCGACGATGGCTACCAGGACTTCGCCGATCGCTGGAACCCGATTCTGGACGTGTTCGATCAGGAGGGGGTGAAGTTCGGCCTCGAGGTGCATCCGTCGGAGATCGCCTACGACTACTGGACCACCAAGCGCGCCCTGGAGGCGGTCGACAATCGGCCTGCGTTCGGGATCAACTTCGATCCCAGCCACCTGGTGTGGCAGGCGGTCGATCCAGAGCAGTTCGTGCTCGACTTTGCGGACCGCATCTACCATGCCCACGTAAAGGAATCGCAGCGCAACCACAACGGGCGCAACGGCGCGCTGGCCTCCCACCTGGAGTTCGGCAACATGCGCCGCGGCTGGGACTTCGTGTCGCCGGGTCGCGGCGAGGTGCCGTTCGAGCGTGTGTTCCGGGCTCTGAACGCGATCGGCTACCAGGGACCGCTGTCGATCGAATGGGAGGACAGCGGCATGGACCGCGAGCAGGGCGCGCCCGAGGCGCTCGCCTTCGTGCGCCGCACCGACCTGTCCGCCTCGCAGATCGCCTTCGACGCCGCCTTCACGCAGGGCGAGTAGCCGCGACGAACAGCCGCGCTCCGGCGGCAGCGCGCAGCGACCGGCAGGGCAGCCTGCGGGGTGCATTCCGTCTACGGGGTGCATTCCGGTGCTGTGGCAGCAGTACGAGCAGACGCCGCCACGGGAGGAGCCGTCCTGCGTGTGAGCGCTCTACCAGTGGGTGCGGGAATGACCCCAGGCCTACGCGTCCTCCTGCGGGAGCAGGACCACCCGGACGTAGCGGTCCGGTGTGAGATAGCGGTGCGCGGCGGCGGCAAGCTGCTCCGGTGTCAGGGCATCGAGGCGCGAAGCGAACCTGTCTATCTCGCTGAACGGTTCGTTGCGCCGAACCGCGGCCAGAATCTCGGTGAGCCAGAACCGGTTGTGGACCCTGCGCTCCGCATGGGCGGCGCGCAGGGTCTCTCTTGCTGCGTCGAGGTAGCGCTGCTCGCCGCCGTCGCGCAGCCACGCCAGTTCCGCGAACACGGCGTCACGCGCCTCATCGGCGCGCTGCGGGTCGCTGTCGAAGCCGACAATCAGGCGATACTCGGGGTCGGGCAGGAGTTGCGTGTCGCTGTCCACCCCGATGTCGGCCACCACTCCCGCTCCGTTCTGCAGCCGCTCGCGCAGCCGCAGTTCGAGAATTTCGCCGAGCGCGGTCAGGGCCAGTACTTCGCTGCGGCTCCACTCCATGGCGCCCGCGAACACCAGTCGCGTCGTGCTGCGCGCCTCCGACCCGCGGTGAACGGCATGATCTTCCCTGCCCGTCGGCGGGTCGATCGCGACGTTGCGCCACCGCTCCTGACGCGCGCCGACCGGCAGGTTGGCGAGATAGGTCTCCGTCAGCTTGCGCAGCCGCTGCCAATCGAACGCGCCGACGAACAGGAACGTGAAATCGCCGAAGTCGGCGAACCGGTCGGCATACACAGCAACGGCGCGCTCCAGATCGAGTTCCTCCACCAGTTCCGGCGTCACCGGCCGGGCGCGGAAGTGATTCCGGCTCAGCACGATGCGCAGCGTGTCGGACAGCGTGGCTGCCGGCTGTTGCACTCGCTGTTCCGCTTGGCGGGCCAGGTGAGCGGCATAGGCGGCGTAGAAGCGGCCGTCCACGCGCGGCTGTGTCGCGTACAGGTAGACGAGCTGGACCAGCGTATCCAGCTCCTGCGCTGTCGAGCGGCCGGTGAACCCTTCGAACAGTTCGGCAATGTAGGGAGCTACCGTGACGTTCTTGCCGGCCAGCAACTGCTCCAGGGCCGCGCGATCGTGGGCCCCGGCGCCGCTGTTGGCAATCAGCGCAGCCGCGGTGAGCGCCGGCACGAAGTCGGCGTCTTCGACCAGCGAGGTGCCGCCGGGACTGGAAGCGTGCAACAGTACCTCGTCGTCGTCCAGCGCGGTCTGCTTGGCGATCACCGTCACCCCGTTGGACAGGGTCCATTGCCGCGCGTCGATCGTCTCCAGGAGCTGTTCCGCGCTGATGCGGCCGGGACTGGGAACGGATGTCAGCAACCCGGTATGGCTGTCGCCGCCGGAGTCGTCCGCCGCCGGCGGCACGGTGCCGGTGGCCAGTTGTTCCCGCAGCCGCGCCACCAGCACTGCCTCGGTGGCGGCGGCACCGTCCGGTGACGCCGCCACGATCGTCTTCGGACCCGATACCAGCAGTACCGTATTGTCGGTGTCTCCCGACGGCAGGCTGAGCCGGGCCAGGTGATTGAGCTCCGCGAGCGGGATTTCCGGCAGCAGGAGCCGATGCAGCTCGCGTTCCCGCTCGATGCCGGGTACCGGCTGCCCTGTCAGGAAGTGGCGCAGATACTGATCCGCCAGTTGCTGTGATGGGCGCCGATCACGTTGCGCGTAGGCAGCGTCGATGGTGCGCATCAGAGCGGCTTTCTCGCGTTCCATTTCGGCGGCGGTGAAGCCGCGATCCCGAACACCGCGCAGCTCGTCGAGCAGAGCCTGCAGCCCGTGCTCGATACCGTCGTGACCGACGAGCGCAATCACGATCACCGTATCGGTCTCCCCGACCAGACGGCTGCGAACCGCCGCGGCCGACATCAGCGGGCCGTCGGCTTCCTGCCGCTCGGACAGCCGGGCGTTGAGCATCCCGCTGACCAGCTTCTGCGTCAGCCGGTGGCGGTAGGCGGCGAGGTCGGCGCGGGTGTCGGCGCGCAACTTGCGGTACAGCGCGATGCGGGTCTCGTTCGCATCGGGATCGGTGACCACGCTGACGCGCGGTTCCGAGTGGTCGGGAACCGCGAACGTGGGTCGCGGCCTCGGTACGGCGCGGCGTGCGCCCGCATGCCGCGCCGTACCTTCCGGCGGCGGCGCGAAGTGGCGGCGCACGGCGGCTTCGATCACCTCGGGATCGAAGTCTCCTACGGCCACGAGCGCCATCAGGTCGGGGCGATACCAGCGGTCGTAGAACGCGCGCAGAAGCTCCGGCGAGGCGCGCTCGATCACCTCTCGCCGGCCGCTCGGTAGGCGCTCCGAGTAGCGCGAGTCCCCGAGCAGCACCGGCAGTTGGCGGTCGCGGATACTCGTGGCGCCATCGTCGGAGCCCCACCGGTCGAGCATCAGCGTCCGCTCCTGGTCGGTCTGGTCCGGGGTGAACGCGATCGCGTAGGCCCACTCGCTGAGCATCTCGATGCCGGTGTCGATCGTGGCGGAATTGTCGGTGGGTATCTCCAGGTGGAATACCGTCATGTCATGGCCGGTATGGACGTGTTGGCCGGGGGCGGGCCGGGAGCCGATCGCCTGGAGAAAGTCGCTGATCTCCCTGGGGGAGAACCGCCTGGTGCCTCTGAACGCCATGCGCGCGACGAAGCGCGCCATACCACGCTGGTCGTCGTCCTCCAGTACCGAGCCGGCGTGGAGTGCGAGCCACAGTTGAGCGCGGTTCCCCGGCTCGGTATTGCCTCTGACGTAGAATTCCAACCCGTTACCGAGTCTGCCGCGGCGGACGGTGGGGTCGAACGGCAGCGGAGCGCCGGGAACCAGCTCCCGCGGCTGCGCGGTCGCCGTAATTGCGGTCATGCCGAGCAGCATCAGCGCCGCCGGAAGAACGCCCCGGAGTCCGGGATGGGCCAGAGTCATATGCCGCAAATGATACCTGCGCATTCGTGCTATCGTCATTACGTGACATCGAACGCAGGGGTCGGTATCGCTGGCCGAGTGATACAGGAGCCGGGCGCCGCGGGGGCCGGGGCATCGCCGCTGGTGGCGATCACCATGGGCGACCCCGCGGGGATCGGTCCCGAGATCGCGGTCAAGGCACTGGCCGACGAACGGGTACGGAGGGGCTGCCGTCCGCTGCTGGTCGGATCGGCGGAGGTGTTTGCCGAGGCGGCACGGATCGTCGGAAGCGGCGCGCGCGTCGTACCGGTAGCCGATCCCGGCGCCGCGTGTTGGGGGCCCGAGTACGTGAACGTGGTCGAGAGCGAGGCGGCCCCGGCGGCCGAGTTGCGCCGCGGCGAGGTGTCGCCGGCTGCCGGGGCGGCCGGCTACCGCGCCATCGCGCGGGCCGTCGAACTGGCGCGTACCGGTGAGGTGGCCGCGACGGTGACTGGACCGATCCACAAGGAGGCGCTCAATCTTGCCGGTTTTCGGTTCGCGGGGCAGACGGAGATTTTCGCTCACCTCACCGGCACGCGAGACTACGCCATGTTGCTGATGGCGGGCTCGCTGCGCGTGGTACACGTCTCTACCCACGTGTCGCTGCGCGAGGCGTGCGAGCGGGCCACCCGGCAGCGCGTCGAGACGGTGATCCGGCTAGCCCACGAGGCGGGCCGCCGGCTCGGCATTGCCAGGCCGCGCATCGGGGTGGCGGGGCTCAATCCGCACGCCAGCGACGGCGGCCTGTTCGGCAGCGAGGAGCGCGACGAGATCATCCCGGCCATCGCCGCGGCCCGCGCTGCCGGGATGGTGGTGGAGGGACCACTGCCGGCGGACACCCTGTTCCCGAAGGCCAACGGCGGCTACTTCGACCTGGTGGTGGCGATGTACCACGACCAGGGGCACATCCCGCTCAAGGTGGTGGGCTTCACCTGGGACAACGGCGCCGGCGCCTGGAGCTCGGTGGACGGCGTGAACGTGACCCTCGGGATCCCGGTCATTCGCGTCTCGGTCGACCACGGCACCGCTTTCGACGTCGCCGGCACCGGACAGGCGTCGGAGGCGAGCATGATCCATGCGATCCTGTGCGCCGCGCAGATGGCTGCCGCCAACTGACCCGGGTGTCGCCGCCTGCACCGCGGCGGAGCCGGCTCGCCGGCCTCCCAGGCTCCGCTTCCGCCGCGCCCGGTTCAACGCCGATCAGGGTAGGCGTCACGCGGTTGCTCATCAGGCGTCTGGTTCGCGTCACCGCGTGTTCCCCGCCTGGGGCGGTGAGCCGGTGCGGAGCGGCACCGGCTGATGCGGCGCCGCGCGCCGGCCGCAAGAGCCCGTCCCCGCCGTGCGGGCGTGCCGCCGCAGTGGCACGGGCATGGCGCCGCCAGGACGTTGACCCGGCCGACGCGCCGCCGTGGACAGGCCGGCCCGCACCCTCACTACGCTCAGGCGCGCAACGAACGGTGCAGCCTCCGGCTTCCGTCAGGTGAGCGCGAGAATGCCCGTCACCAGGCGCTCGAACCCGCGTACCGCGTCGCGTGGTGTAAGGGCGCCATAGCCGACGCGCAGCGAGCAGCCGGCCAGTCCGAAGGCGGAGCCCGGCAGCACCGCGACCCGGTGGTCGATTACCAGCAGCCGAACCAGCTCCATGGGGTCGCCCCGGTGACGCAGCCGCAGGAGTACGTAGAACGCCCCGTCCGCCCGCACCGGTTCGCAGCGATCGCCCAGTCCGGCCAGCGTCCGCAATGCCGTGGTGCGTACCTGCTCGATCTGCTTGCGCCGCTCCACGCAGTAGCGGCGTCCCGCTTCCAGCGCCCCCAGGGCGGCCACCTGACTGACCAGCGGTGGACAGATCAGCACCGTGTCCTGAATCTTCGCCACCGCGTCGTACAGCGTCGGTGGGATGGTCATGTAACCGATACGCCAGCTTGCGAAGCCGTAGCTCTTGGAGAGCGAGAACAGCGAGATCGTACGCTCGTCCGCGTCCGGCAGCGAGCCGGGTGAAAAGTGGGCGTGCTCCCCGTAGGTGAAGTATTCGTAGGCTTCGTCGTGGATGTGGTAGATACCGCGCTCGCCGCACAGCTCATTCACGGCCTGGAGGTCATCCCGCGGGTAGACCGCTCCGGTGGGATTGTTGGGGGAGATGGTGACCACCGCGCGCGTGCGCTGGGTGATCGCCGCGGAGATGGCGGCCACGTCGAGCTGAAAGGCGTCGTCGGACGGCACGACCACTGCTCTACAGTTGGCCATGACCACCGCCATCTCGTGATTGAAGTAGTAGGGGCCGATCAGGATGATCTCGTCGCCGGCATCGGCGATGGCGAGCAGCGCGTTGACGAACGCCATGTTGCCGCCGGCCGAAACTACGAGTTGCCGCTCGTCACCGATCCGGATGCCGTTCTCGCGTTCCAGCTTGGCGATCAGGGCCTCGCGGAGCGCGGGAATCCCCCAGACCGCCCCGTAGCGGTGGTTGCTCGGCGTCGCCCAGAAGTCGCGCAGCGCCACTTCGGTTTCAGGGGGTGGATCGTAGTACACCACCCCCTGCCCGAGGGTGATGGTGTCCGGATGCTTCCGTATCAAGCCATGGATGATCGGGATCACGGGCGGCTGCACCTGCGCCAGCCGCGCGGATTGGCCGAACCGCTGAGATATGGGGACCATACGCCATGGTGCGTGGCCTGCGGCTGCCGGCGCAACCGCCCTCAGCCGTCGGCCGCCTCGAACTCCGTCACGTTGCGCGTCTCGATGCTGAACTCCACCCCTATCCGGTGGATCGGCTCGCC
>CAYFXT010000091.1:0-10907 GCA_964346995.1 uncultured Spirochaetaceae bacterium
TCTCGACTTCTACAGCGCGCTACTGTTCCACAACTGCCGCAGCCCCACCCCCCTGTTCACCCCGCTGTTCGTGATCAGCCGCGTTGCCGGCTGGGCGGCGCACTACATCGAGCAACGCGAAAACAACCGGTTGATCCGTCCGACCGCCGCCTACACCGGACCGGCGCAGCGGCCGTTCCGTGATCGCTCTGCCGGCTGATGGCGGCCGCCGATCCGGTCCTGGCAAGGATCACTGACTACGTCACCAATCCGCCGCCATTCAGCGCACAGGCGTACCACGCCGCGCGCATGAGCCTGCTCGACTCGCTCGGCTGCGCCATGCTCGCCCTCGACGCCCCCGAGTGCCGCCGCCTGCTCGGCCCGATCGACGTCCCCCCGGACGTCCCGCCGGGACCAGTTGGCGAGGCGCCTGGCGCATCGCCGGCGGATCAGGGAGCGACGGTTGCGGCGTGCGGTCAGGCGCGCGTGCCCGGCACTGCCCTGGCGCTCGATCCGGTAACCGCGGCGTTCAACATCGGCGCACTGATCCGCTGGCTGGACTACAACGACACTTGGCTGGCCGCCGAATGGGGCCACCCGTCCGACAATCTCGGCGCCCTGCTCGCGGTGGCCGAGACGCGCCGCCTGTCGGTGCGCGACCTGCTCACCGCGCAGATCCAGGCGTACGAGATCCAGGGCGCCCTGGCCCTGCAAAACAGCTTCAACCGCCTCGGCCTCGATCACGTGATCCTGGTGCGGATAGCAAGTGCGGGGGTAGCGGCGCGCCTGCTCGGCGGTGCGCCGGAGCAGGTGCTGGCGGCGCTCTCGCACGCCTTCCTCGACGGCGGCGCGCTGCGCACCTACCGCCACGGCGCCACCACCGGATCGCGTAAGTCGTGGGCCGCCGGCGACGCCACCAGCCGCGGGCTGTGGCTGGCCCTGCTGGCGATGCGCGGCGAGATGGGCTGCCCCGCCGCGCTCAGCGCACCGCGCTGGGGGTTCGAGGACGTGGTGCTGCGCGGCGCCAAGCTGTGCCTCGACCATCCACTCGGCAGCTACGTGGCCGAAAACATCCTGTTCAAGATCGGCTTTCCCGCCGAGTTCCACGGCCAGACGGCCGTCGAAGCGGCGTTCGCCCTGCACCCGGAGGTGGCGCCGCGAGCACCCGAGATCGCCGAGATCGTGATCGATACCCAGGAGTCAGCCCTGCGCATCATCGACAAGCAGGGCCCGCTCACCTCGCCCGCCGCCCGCGACCACTGTCTGCAGTACATGGTCGCCGTGGCGCTGCTGCACGGTGCGCTGCGCAGCGAGCACTACCGCGACGAGGCCGCTGCCGACCCGCGCATCGACTTCCTGCGCGCGCGCACCACGGTGCGCGAGGATACGCGCTACAGTGCCGCCTACCTGGACCCGAACCGGCGTGCCATCGGCAACCGCCTGCAGGTGCGGTTCACGGATGGCACGGCAACCCGTGCGGTGGCGGTGGAATACCCCCTCGGCCACCCACGCCGCCGCGCCGAGGCGGAGCCGCTTCTGGCTGCCAAGTTCGCGCGCAACGTCGCGGCACGGTTTTCCCCTGATCGCGCCGCCGCCATCTGCCGGCTGTGGGAAGATCCGGAGCGCACCGACCAGCTCCGCATCGACCAGATCGTCGACCGTTTCACCCCGTAGCGCTCCGCAACGGAGCGCCCGGCCGTCGCCTGTGGTGCGGCCTTCGGCCCAACCGGCCTACTCCGCTTCCGGCCGGGTCGAAGCCGTTGGCGACGCCGCGGGCACCCGCATCAGAAGGATTCCGCCAACCAGGAACAGCACCGCGATGCTCAGCACGCCGATGCTGGTATCACCGGTCAACTGGGCGAACATTCCCACCAGCAGCGGCCCTGCGATAGTGGCGAACTTGCCGAAGATGTTGTAGAAGCCGAAGAACTCGGCTGACGAGTTGGCCGGTATCAGACCTGCGTAGAAGGAACGCGACAGTGCCTGAATCCCACCCTGGGAGGTGGCCACCAGCATCGAGATCGCCCAGAACAGCGGCACCCGCGCCGTCTCCGGCAGCCGTGGGATAGCGAACGCGACCAACGTAATCACAATGTAGACCGCGATACCAATCAGCAACAGGCCCCGGGTTGCGCCCTCGTGCCGGTCCGCCAAGCGCCCGTAAATGAGCGCGCACGGAAACGCGACGAGCTGAACCGCCAGCAGCATCACCAGCAGGGTCTGAGCCGACAGACCCAGATCGGTGCCGTAGGCGGTGGCAAGCTTGATCACCGTCCCGACGCCATCGATGTAGAAGAAGTACGCGGCGAGAAAAAGGAACACCGCCCGATGGCTGCGCACGTCGCGCAGTACGGCGGCTACGCGCCCGGTGCTGTCGCGAACCATGTCCATGAACGACGGACCGGCGGCGCGGACGAAGTGCACCTGGCGCACGAACCGCAGCAGCGGCACCGTGAACGCCGCCCACCAGCCGGCGGCGATCAGAAACGCGATGCGCACCGCGGTCGTCTGCGAGACCACCCCGACGGCGGGGCCAAAGTTGACCAGCACCATCGACACCACGAACGGCGCCGTCGATCCTACGTATCCCCAGGCATAGCCGGCCGCCGACAGGCGATCCATGCGCTGCGGGGTCGTGACGTCGGTCAGGAACGAGTCGTAGAACACGTTGGCCGCGGCAAACCCCACCGCCGACAGACCGAATACCGCCAGCACCGCCAGTTCCCGGCCGGCGGGAACGAACGCCAGGATGCAGGTGGCAGCGACGCCGAGGCCAAAAAAGGCCGCGAAGAACCGCTTCTTGCGCCCCTCGTAGTCCGCCAGCGGACCGAGCACGGTCGCCAGCACCGCGACGATCAGGGTGAACGCGCTGCTCGCGAACGCCAGCCGCGCCGTGGAGACCGCCCCCGGCACCGTCGCCGTGATCACGTTCTTGTAGAACAGCGGGAAGATGGCGGTGGTCACCATGAGCGCGTAGGCCGAGTTTGCCACGTCGTACAGCACCCACGCCCGCTCCGCGCGCTGCGTCGCCATGTCCATGATCATCCCGGCGGCGGCCCCGACGTGCAACCCCTTCCGGCGGTCCAACCCCTTCCGACGGTCAAGGCGGCCGCCTTGATCGGCACCGCGCTTCCCCGAACTGCCCTCCCCGATGATGATTCGCTCGCCCGCCGGCCAAGCGTGCCGTGCTCCACCTCATCCACCTGGAACGGTGGTAGATTATTCGGCGACCCCTCACCTATAATCGAAGGAAGATAGATGCATCTCAATCTCCCGGCGCGCGTTGCGGTGAACATCTTTCTCATTCTCACGCTCGCGGTGTCCCTGACCGGACTGATGAACCACTACAAGTACCGCAAGTACCTGTCCGACCTGCTGCGCGATCGCCACGCCCTGGTACTGCAGGACATCGGCCATTCGATCGAGTCCTCGCTCTCGCTCGGACTCGCCGTCGATTCGCTGCCCGGGGTCGACGCCGCACTGCAGTCCGCCATCCCCCGTCATCCGGGAGTCCTGTCGATCGAACTGTTCGACGAACGCGGCACGGTGCTGTACAGCTCCGACGAGAGCCTGCGCGGCGACCTGGTGTCGAAGGACTGGGCGAGTTCGTGGAACGTCGAAGATGAAGCGGTGTGGGCGCGGGACGCGTACGACGCCCACGTGGTCGGCGTACGTGTCCACGACAGCCTCGGCCGGGCGGTCGGGTCACTGGCGCTGCGCTACTCGCGCACCGAGTTCGACAACCACGTGCGCGCAATGGCACTGCGGATCATCATACTGTGCGCCGCAGTGCTGGTCGGTTTCGCACTCGCGGGCACCGTCCTGGCGGTGTTGTTCACGCGCAAGCTGCGCCAGCAGCTACAACTCATGCGGAAAACCCTGGAGCAGCCCCCGGAGGAGTCGACCGACGTTACCGCCGATCCAACCGCGGCGCAGTTCGCCCGCACCGCCGCAGCCGCACAGCAGGCGATGCAGGAGGCGACGCAGGAGATCCGCCGCATCGAGGCCGAGCCGCAGGCTGCGGGGCGTGGCGGATGAGTGGCGCCCGGGAAGACGGACAACCCTCCGCGGCCGCCACGCAGCCGCCTGCGGACCGTTCCGAGCGGGACATCTTCCGCGCCGTGGTGCTGCGCCTCGCCGCCCTGACCGCGCTCCTCCTGCTGCTCACCCAGGGTCTCGTATCCTACTTTCTGGCAACCATTTTCGAGGATTCGCTCCGGCCCGAAGTGCGCCGCAAGGCGGAGGTCGCCGGCGAGCTGGTCACCGAACAGATCGGCTATGCTCTGTCACTCGGCATCCCGATCGACTCGCTCGTGGACATGAACTCCTTCCTGCAAGGGGTACTCGACCGCAACCCCGATTTCGCCCATCTGAGCGTGCTGAGCATGGACGACGCCGAACTCTATGCGCAAGGCACGGTGGCGCGCGCGGGAGAGTCGCTGATGCTGCCGATTGTCGTCGACGACGAGCCGGCCGCGCTCCTGCAGGTAGGGGTCCACGAAGGCGCGGTTCGGTCCGAGCTCGCCGAGTTGCGGCTGGACATCGCGACGGTGTTCCTGGCATCCCTGCTGGTCGGCATCGAGCTGCTGGTGGCGTTTGTGATCGTCCGTATTTCGGGACCGATTCAGCTCACCGACCGTCTGATAATCCTCAGTGCGAAGGGCGACTTTCTGCGCCGCATCGGGTTGCGCAGCAAGGACGAAATCGGCCACTTCGCCGCCGCCTACAACAATGCGGTCCGCCGGGTGAACACCGCGTTCGCGGTGCTTTCCGAAGAGGCCGAGGACGCACGCGCCGTGCAGCTCGACCGCAGCGTGCAGCAGCGCATCCGGGACGTGGTGACGAAGCTCAGGGAACGATTCCATTTTACCTTTCCCGGATCGGAAGAGACGCTCGTTCCCCACTCCCCGATGGACGTACGCATTCCCCTGTTCCTGTTCATGTTGGCGCAGGAGCTCTCGCGCCCTTTCCTGCCGCTCTTCTTCAGCGATCTCTACACGCCGATCGGCAACCTGAGTCAGGATCTCACGATCGGATTGCCGATCACGACGTTCATGCTGATGGTGCTGATTTCGATCCCCATCGCCGGCGCGATTTCCGACCGGGTCGCACCGCGGGCCATGTTCGTGGTCGGCGTGATTCCGTCGGTCGCCGGGCACATCGGGGCAGCCCTGGCTACCAGCATCGTGGAAGCGTTGCTCTGGTGGACGCTCGCGGGGATCGGATACGGCACGATCTTCATTTCCGCGCAGACGTACGTCGCGCACCGCACCGATCAAGCGAACCGCGCGGTGGGGATGACCGGATTTCTCGGCGCCGTTTTCGCGGCCTTCGTGTGCGGCCCGGCGATCGGCGGCATCCTGGCCGACCGCCTCGGCTACCAGACGACGCTTCTGGTGGCCGCGGCACTGGCGGTATTCTCTGCGGGTACGGCACTGGTGACGGTCGACCCGGGAACCGTCCGCAACGTCCGCTCCGGGGGGGGCCCGAGCCCGAGCAGGAGCAGGAGCTGGCGCCGCCTGCTCCTGCATCGCCGGTTCATCATTCTGACGCTGTTCTCGGCGTTGCCCGCCAAACTGGTTCTCGGCGGTCTGTTCTTCTATCTCATCCCGCTCTTCCTCACCGATCTTGGCAACTCGCAATCGAACGTGGGCCGCATCATGATGGTGTTCGGCATCGCCTGCGTCGCCATCACGCCGCTTGCCGCCCGCCGTTCCGACAAGATCGGTCGGCCACAGACGTTCATCAGTGTCGGCGGCGTGGTGATCGGCCTTGGCTGCGTGCTGCCGACGATCTCCGGCTCGACCGGCGGACTGCTGGCGTCCGTGGCGCTCATCGGGTCCGGGCACGCTCTGGTGACGGCCCCTCAGCTCGCCGTCATTCAACAACTCTCGGAGGGGGGCCGGACCTCCGGGTTCGGACCGGGGGTAATTGTCGGAGCGTTCCGCACGGTCGAGCGGATCGGGACCGCTGCCGGCGCACTGGTCGTCGGCGCGGTCGTTCCGTTTGTCGGTTACGGCAATGCGATGCTCCTGGTCGGGGTGCTGGTGATCGCGTGCGCCGTCGTCTACACCTTCCTCAACGTGCGGCGCAGCGAACCCCTGGTAGCGGCGTGAGCCGGCACGGCCACCCCGTGGCACACAAGAACAGGGAAATCGATTGTCCGGCATCGCCCACCAGTCGTCATTCCCGGGCCGGAACCTTCTGCCTGACGGGCGCGCTGACGGCGGTGCTGCTGCTCACAACGGCTGGCTCCGTGTTCGCCCAGTCCGCCGACGAACCGTTCGATATCTTCCTGGTCGTGTGGCGCGGAGAGACCGATGTCGAGCACGGCTTTCGCGCCCACCTCTACGAACGCGGCATCCGCGCCCGCTACACGCTGCGCAACATCAACCAGGACCGGAGCCGGATTCCGGAGATCGTGGCGGAGATACGCGCGGCCCAACCCGATCTCGTCCACACCTTCGGCACGTCAGCCACCCTCGGGGTCCTCGGACCGCACGGCGGGACCAACCCGGACACCCATGTCGAAGGGATTCCGGGCGTGTTCTCCATCGTCGCCTATCCGATAGAAGCGGGAATCGTGGAGACCTTCGAGGATACCGGGAGGCCCATCACCGGCACCGCGTTCCTGGCGCCGATCGACACCCAGATCGACACGATCCTCGCCTACCGAGCGATCGACACCCTGGGAGTGGTCTACAACTCGCTGGAACGCAACTCGGTGATCAACGTAGAGGCGCTGCGTGCCGGCGCCCAGGCCCGCAACATCACGTTGCTCGAAGCCCCGGTACCCCTGAATGCGGACGGCAAGCCGGATGCTGCCCGCCTGGAGGGACTGGTCGACGACCTGGTGCTCCAGGGTGCGGACTTCCTGTACCTGGGTCCCGACTCGTTCGTTACGGTCAACAGCGCCCGGATCAGCAAGCGCGCAGTGGCGCACGGCATACCGACGTTCGCCGGTACCGAGGCGACGTTCGAGCGTTCCGAGGCGATGCTGGGGCTGGTCAGCCGCTACTATCTGATCGGCAAGCTGGCCGGCGCGCAGGCCGAACGCATTCTCGTCGGCGGCGAGCCACCGGAGGACATACCAGTGGCGTCGCTGGCCCGGTTCGCGATCCTCATCCGCATGCCGGTAGCGCTGCGGCTCCGGATCTATCCGCCGATGGGGCTGCTGCGCGTCGCACAGGTGGTCGAGTAGACCCGAGATGGGAATCAAGACGCGGATCGGAATCATCGTCGTCGCGTTCATGGCCGTCATGGTCGCCGGATTGCTGTTCGCCGGCTTCCAGCGCGAGGAACTGCTGCGTCACCAACTGGAGGTGACGGAGATCACCGGCAGCCGCGCCCTGTGGGGCAAGATCGTCGAGACCGGGCTGCAGCGGATGCGCGAGCTCACGCCGATCGTCGAGCAGGATCGGATCCTCCGCGACGCCATCGTCAGCGGCGACCGCGGGCTGATTTCCCAGGCCGCGCGGCACACACTGGCGGCGCTGCAGCGCACCAGGGACGTGACCCGGCTCGATGTCGTGTCCACCTCACGCGAGGTCCTGTTCTCGTCGGTGCCCGCGTTCGAACCGGCCGCGGCGGCCAGCGAGGATGCGCTCGCCGCCATGATCAGCGCCGCCCGCGGAAGCAGCGGGGTGGCGATCGATGCCGAGCGCAACGTCACCCTGTCGGTCGGTATACCGCTGCTCGACGAGGACGACACGCTGCTGGCGATTGCCATCTACGCCTCCGATATCGGGCTCGCACTGCGGGAACTGCGCGACGATTCCGGATCGGAAGCTCTGATCGTGAACCGCCGCGGGCGCCTGCTGGCGGGCACCGATCCACGAGCCTGGGACATGGTCAGCGGTTCGGCACGACTGCGCGACGGCGCCTCGCAGGTGCTGCGCGTCGAAGATCGCGTCTTCTCCCTGGCCGCCTTTCCACTCGAAGCCGCGCTCGGCAACCTGGTTGCGCGGGTGGTGACGGTGCGCGACGTGAGTGCGGCGTACGCGGGGCAGCGGCGGGTGAGCATGATCACCTTCGTGGCGATCGGCGGCTTCCTGCTGGTGTCCCTGCTGGCGCTCTCCTACTACCTGCGCCGCGCGTTGTCGCCGCTGACCGAAGGCGTGCAGGTGCTCGATGCGCTGTCGCGCGGCGACACCGGGGCCACGGCGAGCATCAGCGCCGAGCACGGCAACGACGAACTGGCGCGCATCGCCGAGGCGGTCAACGCCTTCCGCAACCAGACGCTCGCCCTGCGCCGCCATCGCCGCCGCGCAACGCGTCGCCAACGCCAGGAAGAGCGGTTCATTCGCGGCGAGATGACGCGCCTGGCGACCACTCTGGATGAGGACGAACGCCGCGACATCCTCAAGGACCTCGCGGAGATCGAGGCACCCAGGAAGTCCGCTGCCGACGAGCAGAGCGAGGTGCGGGCCGACCTGGAGCTGGCCGGCGACCTGCAGATGATGGGACTGGCGTTTCAGAAGATGGCAGACCGGGTCGGCGTACAGCAGGAACGGTTGCGCAATCTGGTTGCCGAGTTGCAGGAAGCGTTACGTACCCAGACCGCGTACATGGCGTTGCAGCACGACCTGCAGGTCGCGACCCGGGTACAGCGCTCATTCCTCCCCGGCGAGCGCTTCGACACGGCCGGCGCGCACATCCACGCGGCAATGCACACCGCCAAGGAAGTGGGCGGGGACTTCTACGACTTCTTTCCGCTCGACGAAGATCGTCTCGGCATCGTGATCGGCGACGTGGTGGGCAAGGGCGTGCCGGCGTCACTGTTCATGGCGGTGACCCGCACCGTGATCCGCGCCACCGCGCGCTACGTGGAGGACGGACCGGGCAAGTGTCTGGAGATGGTCAACGAGACGCTGGCCGACGCCTCCCGCGAGGATGTGTTCGTGACCGTCTTCTACGGGATTTTCGACCGTCGCGACGGCTCGCTGTGGTATGCCAACGGTGGTCACAACCCGCCGGTATTGATCGCGCCCGACAAGGCGGAACTGCTGCCGTTGACCGGCGGCGTGGCGCTGGCCATGTTCGACGGGTTGTCCTACGACGACCGTACGGTGGTGCTTCCTGCGCGCGGCAAACTGTTCCTCTACACCGACGGCGTCCCGGAGTCGACCAACCTGCAGGAGGACGAATTCGGCTACGACCGGATGAGGCAGAGCCTGCTGGCCACCGCCGAGCGTAGCCCGAGCGACACCATCGAGACGATGCTGCACACCGTGGAGACGTTCGCCGGCGAGGCACCCCAGTTCGACGACATCGCCATGCTGGTCCTCAGCCGGGACAGCACGCCCGACGCCATAGTGGTCCAGCGCATGTCGATGCGCAACGACCTTGCCGAGATACCGCGCATAACGCAGGGCATCGATCAATTCGCGCAGCAGGGCGGTATCAGCGGCGACGTCATCCGGTGCCTGCAGATCGCCCTGGCGGAGGTGCTTGCGACCACCATCGACTACCGGCTCCCGGCGGGCAGCACCTACGAGATCGACATTCGCGCCCGGCTCGAAGATGGCGTGGTGGAGCTGACGATAGACGACGACGGCGCCCCCTACGAACTCGTGGAGCGGCCGCCGGGCAGCGACGGCGAGCAGCGTCACACCGGTCGGGCACGCAACCAGATCGTGCGTCCGTCACAGATGGACGCGGTCGACCAGGTCAACATCGGGGGGCGCAACCGGTTGATCATGCGCAAACTGCTGGCGGCATGATTCGCCGGTGACACTACATCCGGCGCAGAATAGTATACTCGGCACCGTCGAATACCCTTGCGGCGGCGCCCGGCATTCGGAGCGGTGTCGCTTCGTGGTACGGTAACAGGAGAACAAGTCGTAAGAAAATGAATATCACACAGGAACGCCAAGGAGATACCTTGATCGTAGCCGCCTCCGGGCGGGTGGACGGCAGCAACTCGCAGGAATTTCAGCAGGCCCTCGAGGGGTTCATTGACGAAAACGACCGCGCGGTGGTCCTGCAACTGAACGGGTTGTCCTACATCAGCAGTTCCGGCCTCCGCGTCATGCTGATGGTGGCCCGGATGCTGCAGAAACGCGATACGAAGTTTGCCCTCTGCGAGCTCACGGATTCGATCCGCGAAGTGTTCGAGATCAGCGGATTCGATCGCATCATTCCGGTACACGAATCCCGGTCCGCAGCGGTGGCGGCTGTTACGGACGGATAGTTCGCCGGCATGGGCGAGCGTTGCGAGTCGCGCTCACCTGCGCATGCGTCGCGTCATGGTTCGAGTCGGGCCGTGCATCTGCAGCTCGACGCACGGCCCGAAGAGCTGCCTCGTGTTGCCGAAGCGGTAGAGGCGATGGCGGAGCGTGACGGCTGGCCTGCCAAGCTGCTGTTCCAGGTGAACCTGGTGCTCGAGGAGCTGGCGCTCAACATCATGACGCATGGCCGCGACGGTGGCGCGCGCAATCTGGAGATCATCCTCGCCCCGAGAGCAGAAGCACTCACGATCGAGCTGTTCGACGATGGCCGGCAGTTCGACCCCATTGAGGAAGCGCCGGAATTCGACCCCGATCTGCCGATCGAACAACGGTCGATCGGCGGCGTCGGGGTTCACTTGGTGCGCACGCTCGTGGACAGCATGAGTTACCGGTACGAGCAAGGCAAGAACCACGTGACCCTGATGATGCCGTTCAGTTCGTAGCGGACGTTCACGGCTGCCCGGAAGGCAGCAGCACGTGGATGATGGCCGGCAGCACGAAGGCGTACAGCTCCCAGGAGCGCAGCAGGTAGCGCCCCAACTCACGAGCGCCGGACGATGGTCGGACGCGGTGCCGCCTGCTGTCACTCCTGATCCGAGTTCCATGCGCCAGAGACTCGCCACGAGCGTTCGTCCATCAAGGTTCCGGGCCGCTCGCCGCAGAGTTCGGGTAAGGTAGCAGTTGCCATGCGACTGACTC
>CAYFXT010000092.1:0-10853 GCA_964346995.1 uncultured Spirochaetaceae bacterium
GCGCGCGGTTACTGACTTCTTTTGGGCCATTCTTCGCTCTCGACTGATTATATAAAAGTTCCATGCCATACGGGGAGACGCCCGAGATTTTCAATCAAAATTATCCTGTGTATTGAATTACGTCCCCTGAAGCGGACCTTGAGGTGTCTCGTCGCCTCGATCCGAGTGGGTAAAAACGACCCAATGCGGTCGGCAGCCTCTCCGATCTGGTTCATTATGAACCACTGGCGATCTCTTCGCTGGTGGGAATGCGCCCGCAGCACAACACATAGGGCAACGCGCTGCCGCACACGCATGGATCGTTGCTCAGCAGCCGGCGCCCGCGCACGAAATCCACCGCGATGGCAGTCCCGTTCCCGCGCGGGTCACCGGCAGGGCGCAGCAGTGGAAACGGGACTGATAAGGCGATGAACAATTCCCGCCGCTGTTCCGTACTGCGTCGGCGCAGCTCGCCGCCGCGCAGCAGCTCGGTGAAGTGCCCCCAGAGCAGGTCGCGCAGCATGTCCGCCTCGGCCGGCCCCAGCGGCAACCGCCCGCCGGCTTCCACGTAGCGAGAAAGCTGCAGCGAATGGAACGCACGCCAGTCGTCCAATATACGATGCTTCTGGCGCGGCATCCCATAGTCATTGCTGCATCTGCGGATAAGACGTGCCAGCCGTACCTGCTTCCTGGTCCGCTGGGCATCCACCCAGCAGCGCAGCGCAGCGTCGCGCCGGCCCAGCCGTGCGCACGCGAATCCCAACGCACGCAGAGCAGCGGCCAATTCCGTGCGGCGCACGGCCGGGCACTCGGCCACGGCGGCGGTGAGAAGCTGCAACGCCTGGCGGTTTCGATGGCGTCTCAGAGCGCGCCGCCCGTTGCTGAAGTGTTGTCGCCACGGTGCGCTTCGGCGCGGCTCCCTCACCCGCTGAAGATACTGATCCGACATCCCCCTGACCACCGGAACGAGGCGCCCGTGGCGCTCGGGTTTCTGTTGACGCCAATTTCTCTCCATCGGTATATTGCGCGCGAACCTCACATACCAAACAAACTTCTCAATTGCTCACAGGAGGATACAGCCATGACCATCAAGCCTCTCGGTGATCGCGTACTGGTCAGGGTCGAGGAAGCGGACCAGAAGACGGCCGGCGGCATCTACATTCCGGACACGGCGCAGGAAAAGACCCAGAACGGAGTGGTGCTGGCGATCGGCGACGACGACGAGATCACCGTCAAGGTCGATGACAAGATCATCTACGACAAGTACGCGGGCACCTCGGTAAAGGTGAACGACGAGGAGCAGCTTATTCTCAAGGCCGCGGATATCCTCGCGGTCTACAGCTAACCAAGTAGTCTACAGCTAACCAGATAGAGACTACCCGTCTCAACCCCATGAGCCCGTCCTCTGGACGGGCTTTTTCGTTCCATGAGCCGGTCCCGGATTGCGATCGGCTTCAGGGTAAGGGCGGTTGGCCGCCAACGATGCCGTAGACGGCGGTTCGGGCGTCTGCGCTTTCAGTCCGTGAAGTACTCCTGCATGCGCTCCAGCAACGCGGCGCCCGACGTGACCTCCAGGCATACATCCGGCAGCGACTGCAGAAACGCCGTCCCGTAGCTCTTGCGCACCATACGCGGATCGAGAAACAGCACCACGCCACGGTCGTCGTGGCGGCGGATCAGGCGACCGAACCCCTGCCGGACCCGCATCACGGCGCGTGGCAGCACCAGTGACGTGAACGGATCGGCGCCGGTTTCCGCGACGCGCGCCATCTGCGCGGCCGCCACCGGATGGCTGGGAACGCTGAACGGCAAACGGCAGATCACCACCGCGCTGAGCGCCTCGCCAGGGGCATCGATGCCTTCCCAGAAGGAGTCGGTGGCCAGCAATACGCTCCCGGTATCGGCGCGAAATCGGTCCATCAGGCGATGACGATCCTCGTCACTCTGGCGCAATACGCTGATGCCGGACTCGGCAAGCGGCTCCCTCACCTGTTGGTACGAACGCTCGAGCATGGCGTAGGAGGTGAACAAGACCAGCGCGCGCCCGCGGCTGGCGCGCAGCACGGCTACCAGATAGCGGCCGAGCCAGGACTGATGGTGTGCGGCGCCGGGCACCGGGGCATCCTCGGGAATGCCCACCAGCACCTGCTCGCGGTAGGCGAACGGCGACGGGTACTGCTCGGTGAATACCGGCCGCGCCGAGACTTCGGTGAGCCCCACCCGCCCGCACCAGAACGCGAAGTCGCCGGCCACGGTCAAGGTGGCCGAGGTCAGCACCACGCTCGGGTAGCGGTCGAAGATCGCGGCACGCATCAGCGGCGCCACCTCGACCGGAGTCATGACGAGCCGTGCCACCCGCGACCCGGCGCGCCGGCGCTGCGCCTCGATCCAGCGCACGACGTTGCCGGTGGCCGAGTCGGTCGCCCGTGGGCCGGCGGTGCGCAGCCGTTCGCACAGGTGGGCCGCAGCCCGCATACGCCGCACCTGAATGCGCAGTTCCACGGCGTCGGGGTCGTCCCGTTCGTCCGGGCCTGCTTCATCGAGCGCCGCCGACACGGCCGTGGCGAGGGTAGCCAGCACGCTCCTGACCGAGTCCAGCAGCGCCGGCAACTCGTCGCCGCTGCGGCCGTCCAATACCACAGCCGGCTCGTTGCCAAGATGCGCCGCGGCCGCTCGCTCCAGGCCGCGCGCCAGGCGGCGCAACTGATCCACCCGCTCCAGCAACGCGCCGATCTCCTGACCGGCGCCGACGAACCAGGCAGTGCGGCGCGGTATCAGGCCGCTCGTACGGCCAAAGCGGGTGCTCACCAGCCGGCCCGCAAGGCGCTCCAGGCCGGTGCGCGTGAGGCGCTCGGAGAAGAAAGAGACGGCATTTCTCTCGACAGCGTGCGCCTCGTCGAACACGATCCGGCTGAAACCGGGTAGCACCGCGGTGCTGGCCAGGGTGTTGCGGCCCGCGGCACCGGACAGACGGATCGCCAGATCGGCGAACAACAGATGGTGATTCACTACCAGCAGGCGCGCCGCTGCGGCCTCGCGGCGCGCCCGCAGCACGAAGCAGGTCTCGCGATCGGGGCAGCGCAGCGCATTGCAGGCATCCCCCTCGGAACAGACCAGGTCCCATGTTGCGGCGCTGGTCTGGAACGGCGCATCACTGCGGGTGCCGGTCGGCGTGGCCAGCGACCACTCGTAGATCGCTCGCACCTCGGCGGCGGCGACCTCGTCGAGCGGCGCTTCGGAGGCGGCGCCGGCGATGCCCTGCGCGTCGGCATAGGCGTCGCGCAATCGACGCAGGCACAGATAGTTGCCGCGGCCCTTGACCAGGCAACTCGGCACCGAGCTGTCGAGCACGCGCTGCACCAGGGGCAGATCGTGCTCCATCAGTTGCTGTTGCAGGTTGATCGTGGCGGTGGAAATCACCACCCGCTCGTCGTTGACGTCAGCCCACGCCACCGCCGGGATCAGATAGGCAAGCGACTTGCCGATTCCGGTGCCCGCCTCGGCCGCTACGATCACCTCGTCGTTGAACGCATCGCACACCGCCCGCAACAGGGAGACCTGACCGGGACGCTGCTCGAAGCCGGGATGGAGCTTGTGCAGCGCACCGCCGGAGCGCAGGGTGGCGGCGAGCTGCTGCGTGTCGAGCAACCGTCGGTCGCGCTTCGGCGCCGGTTCGGCGACCACGTAGATGCGGGTGACGTCGTTGTCGACGATGCAGAACCCCTTGCCCTGATCGCCGACGTAGGAGGCCACCGCCAGATCGGCCGCGCTGGGCCGCAAGTCTCCCGATGGATGGTTGTGGATCAGGAGATCGGCGCCGTCGACGTAGGGCGCGAGCGCCGGCACCGCGTGGCGGTTGCCACGCGCCGCGATGGTAACGGTCTGCAGGCGGTCGCCGGCACCGCAGCTCCCGACGCAGAACACCTCCTGGCCGGCCACCTCGGCGATGGCAGCACGCAGTGCCGCCACGGCCGGCTCGGCCAACCACGCCCCGACCTCCATGGGACGCCTGTCAGCCCCCGGCATCAGCACCACCCGGCATCAGCGGCACTCTATGGCCTGGTGCGGCGTCCCGCAAGTTCCACCCCGCGCCGCGTGCGCCCACGCGCCGCCACGGTAGCGAATGGGGGCATCTCCGTTTTGTACGAGCAGACGCCGCCACGGGGACGAGCCGACCCGTGCGTGAGCGAATGTTGACCCGGGTGGCGCGCGCGTAGTACTCATAGGGGCACGTCACAGGATCATTAGAGGAGCGGCTCTCATCAGTAGGCTCGGTGGATGGTTTGGATCCGCAAAGGCCGGGAACACCGAAAGGGAGGGGCCGCCGAAGCGGCTGTTCACCGATCACTCGGCCGCTGGGCGCCGGGGCTAAATCCCCGGGACTGTCACCCGCGGCGGGTGGAGCGCTATGTGGTCCGTATCCTTGTGCCTTTACTGGCCGTGTTCCTCCCGCCTGCAGCAGCATCCTGAAAGCGAGGTGCTCACCGTGTCTCTTTCGCCGGCCGTGTCTCCATCGCCGGCCGTGTCCCTGTCCCCGGACGCGGCACGCATCCCGGTTGCCGTGATCGGCGCCACCGGCATGGTCGGACAGCGTATCGTCGCCATGCTGGAGGGTCACCCTCAGTTCGAACTGCGCGAGGTCGCCTCCTCGCCGCGCAGCGCGGGCAGGACCTATGCTTCCGCCGCCATCTGGCGGGTACCGACGCCGATGCCGCGCGCGGCGGGCGAACTGCGTCTCAAGGAGGGTGGCAGCGTCCTGGAAAGTAGCGTGGTGTTCTCCGCCATGCCCGCGGGTCCGGCCACCGCAATCGAGCGAAACTACGCCGCGTCAGGCAAGATCGTGGTCAGCAATTCGAGCAGTTACCGCATGGATCCTCGCGTGCCGCTGGTGATTCCGGAGGTAAATCCCGATCACCTGCAGTTGGTGCGCTGTCAGGGCACCCCCGGCGGTATCGTAACCAACTGCAACTGCGCCGCGATGTTCCTGACCATGGTGCTCGCTCCCCTGCACCGCCGCTACCGGGTGGAAGCGGTGCACGTCACCACCATGCAGGCCGTCTCCGGTGCCGGCTACCCCGGCGTCGCCAGCCTCGACATCCTCGGCAACGTGTTCCCCTTGCCCAAGGAAGAGGAGAAGATGGAGCGGGAAACCCAGAAGATGCTCGGCACCGTGGCGGGTGACCGGGTGATGCCCGCCGCCTTCCCGGTCAGCGCGCAGTGCCAGCGGGTGCCCGTGGAGGATGGCCATACCGAGACCGTCGCCGTGCAACTCGCCGGCGCCCCCGATCCGGAGGAAGTCGCGGCAACGTTGCGCGGGTTCCGCGGCTTGCCGCAGGAACGCGGACTGCACAGCGCCCCGCCCCACCCCATCGTCGTGTTCGAGCAGGAGGATCGCCCGCAACCTCGCCTCGACGTGAACCTGTTCGGCGGCATGGGCGCCGCGGTGGGCAGGATTCGGCGCTGTCCGGTGTTCTCGGTGAAGTTGCTGGTGCTCGGCCACAACCTGATGCGCGGCGCCGCCGCGGCCGCGATGCTCAACGCCGAGGCGCTGCTGGCCATGGATCTGCTGGTGCCATGACGGTGATGAAGTTCGGCGGCTCCTCGCTGGCCACCGCGGAGCAGCTCGACCACGCCATCAGGATCGCCGCGCGGAGTCTGGACGCCGGCGTCGTGCTGGTGGCGTCCGCCATGGGTGGCAGCACCGACCGCCTGCAGCAGGTAGCCCACCTTGCCGGGCGCGGCGCCGCGGAGGAGGCCACCGGCGAAGTGCAACGGTTGGAAAGCGAACATCGCTCCGTTGCCGGTGAGTTGCTCTCGGGAGCCGCGCACGAAGCCGCTGTGTCGCAACTGAGCGACCTGTTCGGCGACCTGCGCGCCATCGTGACCGGCATGGGTCTGCTGCGCCAGTGGACGCCGCGCAGCAACGATGCGATCCTCGGGTTCGGGGAGCGCGCGGTCACGGCGCTGCTCGCCGCCCGCGTCCGGCAGCGCGGTATCGACGCCCGTCTGCTCGACAGCCGTACCGTCATCGTCACCGACGACCACTTCATGCATGCCAACGTCCGGCAGCCGGACACCGGCGAGCGCATCCGTGCCGACGGTCGGCCGGACGCCGGGCAGATGATCGTCGCCCAGGGTTTCATTGCCGCCACCGAGGAGCAGGTACCTACCACGCTCGGACGCGGCGGTTCCGACTACACCGCGGCCCTGTTCGGGGCCGCCCTCGGAGCCGAGGAGGTGGTGATCTGGACCGACGTGAACGGCATCATGACCTGCGACCCGCGGCTGGTGCCGGCGGCGCGCACGCAGCCAACCATCAGCTATCGCGAGGCGGCGGAGATGGCCTACTTCGGGGCACGGGTGATCCATCCGGCCACCATTCAGCCGGCGGTGCGCAGCGGCGTTCCGGTAGCGGTGAGAAACACCCGTACGCCGGAACAGGCCGGCACGCGCATTGCCGCACAGGCGGCTTCCGGCGCCAAGGCGATCGCCTACAAGCGCGGCATCATTCTCATCAACGTGACCTCCTCCCGAATGCTGCTGGCGTACGGGTTTCTGCGCCGCATCTTCGAGATCTTCGAACAGCACCGCACCGCGGTGGATCTGGTCGCCACTTCGGAGGGGTCCATATCGATGACCATCGACGACGCCGCGCATCTGGATCGGAGCGTCGCCGATCTCGGGGAGATCGGCGCAGTAGCCGTCGACCGCGACGCCTGCCTGGTTTCCATCGTGGGCCAGGATCTGTGGGAGCAGCCCGGCTTTCTGGCCGCCACCGTCAGCGCCCTGCAGGGGGTGCCGCTGAAGATGATGTGCCTCGGGTCGTCCGACATCAATCTTTCGCTGGTGGTGGCCGACGCCACTACCGAGACCGCGGTACGTTCCCTGCACCGCAGCTTCTTCGAGAACTGACCATGCTGGAACTGGGCGGCATCTCCGCCGCATCCCTGGCCGGACAGTACGGCACGCCGCTGTACGTGTACGAAGCGCAGCGCATCCGCGATGCGTACGCCACCCTGAAGCGTGCCTTCGCCGTGCAGGACCTGCGCATTCACTTCGCTACCAAGGCCAACTCCAACCCCTGGATCCTGCGCATCCTGGCACAGGAGGGGGCGTGGGCCGACGTAGTGTCACCCGGCGAGATTCTGCTGGCGCGAACGGCCGGTTTTCCCCCGGAACGCCTGCTGTACAACGGCAATTCCGCTTCCGACGACGAAATGAGGATCGCCCTCGACCAGGGCGTGCGGATCAATGTGGAGTCGATGTCGCAGCTCCGCCGCCTGGCGACGCTGGCGCCGGCAGTCGCGGTCAGCATTCGCTTCAACATCTACGTAGGCGGCGGCCACCACTCGCACGTCATCACCGGCGGGCCGGAGAGCAAGTTCGGCATCGACTGGGAGCAGGCCGACGAGGCGCGAGTGGCCGCCGCGCGGGGCGGGCTGCGTGTGGCCGGCGTGCACTGCCACATCGGCTCCGGCGTGCTGCAGGCGGAACGGTTCGTGGAGGCGGTAACCAACCTGCTCACCGTGGCGCGCCGCTTTCCCGCTCTCGAACAGGTCAATTTCGGCGGCGGCATCGGCATCCCCTACCGGCGTGGCGAGCAGGAGCTGGCGGTAGAGCGGCTGGGCGCGCTGCTGACCGCAGAGTACGATCGATTCTGTGCCTCCTACGGGGCGCACCCGGCGCTGTGTCTGGAGCCGGGACGGTTTCTGGTGGCGCGCTCGGGCACCCTGCTGTGTCGGGTCACGGCGGTGAATCAGGCGCGCAAGTACCTGTTCGCCGGCACCGATTCCGGATTCAACCATCTGATCCGGCCGGCGATGTACGGCTCCTATCATCACATCGAACCGGTCGAACCGCGCGCCGGCGAGGAGCAGCCGACGGTGCTGACCGGCAACATCTGCGAGTCCGGAGACGTGTTCACGCGTGACGAGGAGGGCATCGTGCCACGCTCGCTTGCGTCCCTCGGCGAGGGCGATCTGGTAGCGATCCGCGACGCCGGGGCGTACGGGTTCGCCATGGCCTCGCGCTACAATTCGTTTCCGCTCCCGGCCGAGGTGTTGGTGGAGGAAGGCGCCGCCACCCTGATCCGGCGCCGCGAAACGCTCGACCAGCTTATGGAAAACATCCCGGGTCTGCCCGAAGGGGAGGAGAAGTAATGCAGATTCCGTTCGTAAAGATGCACGGCATCGGTAACGACTACGTCTTTCTGGACCTCGTGTCCGGCACCTCCGGCGACGCCGATGCGCGCACACCGGACGAGGAACACCTGCCCGCGCTGGCGTGCCGCATTGCCGACCGACACTTCGGCGTCGGCGGCGACGGTCTGGTGCTGATCGTTCCCGGCGACAGCCAGCCGTTGCGGATGCGCATGTTCAACGCGGACGGGTCGGAAGCGGAGATGTGCGGCAACGCGATCCGCTGTGTGGCACGCCATGCGCACGACACCGGCCTGGCCGTGGACACCCGCTTCAGCATTCAGACCATGGACCGCGACGTTGGAGTGGAGATCCTGGAAGGCGGACAGGTGCGCGCCGACATGGGCGCGCCACTGACGTTCGACAACGCAGCCGAGCTGTCCGCGGCACCACTGCTGCCGGAGACCCTCACCATCGACGGTATCGAGCACGAGTTTACGCCGCTGAGCATGGGCAACCCGCACGCCGTGGTATTCGTGAAGGATCTCGACTTCGATCTGGCGGCCATCGGCCGCAGGTTCGAACACCACCGGCGTTTTCCGGAACGTACCAACACCGAATTCGTTGTTCCCCTGGCACGCGATCGCCTGCGCATGCGGGTTTGGGAGCGCGGCAGCGGCGAGACGCTGGCGTGCGGTACCGGCGCCTGCGCGGCCGCGGTCGCCGCGGTGGTGACCGGACGCAGCGACCGCACCGTCACACTGCACCTGATCGGTGGCGACCTGGGGATTCACTGGTCGGGAGCCGACAATCACGTGTACATGACCGGGCCGGCGGAATACGTGTTCCGCGGCACCTACACCTGGAACGGCGAGGATCGGCGGACATGACCGGAAACCGCAAGCAGAACTACACGAGCCGGCGCATCGCCAACCTCGGCAGCTACGCCTTCGCGGAAGTGGATGAGGAGGTAGCGAGGCTGCGCGCACGCGGTATCGAACCGATCGACTTCGGCGTCGGCGATCCCACCGATCCGACGCCCGCGATCGTGCGCCAGGCTACCGTGCGGGCGATCGAAGAACGACGCAGCTCGGGGTATCCCAGCTACATCGGGGACACGGCGTTTCGCACCGCGGTGAGCACCTGGAGCAGAAACCGCTTCGGCATCACGCTCGATCCGGAGAGCGAAATTTCCTCGACCTTGGGAGCCAAGGAAGCAGTATTCAACTTTCACGAGGCGGTGGTCGATCCCGGCGATCTGGTGCTGTGTCCCTCGCCGGGCTACCCGCCCTACAGTCGCGGTACGTTGTTCGCCGAGGGTGAGCCGTACCACCTGCCGTTGACCGCGGAGCGTGATTTCCTGATCGATCTCGGGGCGATCCCGACTGACGTCGCGCGGCGCGCCAAAGTGCTGTGGATCAACTACCCGAACTCGCCGTCGGGGGCGGTGGCTCCGCGCTCGTTTCTGCACGAGGTGGTGGAGTTCGCCGCCTCCCACGACTTGATCGTTGCTTCCGACGAGGCGTACTCGGAAATTTATTTTGGCGAACCGCCACTGTCCATGCTCAACGTCGGCAAGGAGCGGGTGCTGGTGTTCAACTCGCTGTCGAAACGCTCCGCGATGACCACCTACCGGATCGGCTGGGTGGCCGGGGATCCCGATCTGGTGGCGCTGTTCCGGAAGGTCAAGACCAACGTCGATTCCGGCACGCCCACGTTCATCCAGGATGGCGCCGTGGCCGCGCTCGGCGACGAGAGCCACGTGCGCGCCTTTCGCGACCAGTATTGCCGGAAGCGCGATCTGCTGTGCGCGGCGCTGGTGGAGGCGGGCCTGCCTGATTGCCGGCCGGCTGCCACGCTCTACGTGTGGCAGCGGGTGCCGGCCCACCTGAGCTCGGTGGAGTTCGCCACCGCGCTGCTGCACCCGGAGATCGGGATCGTTACCACGCCGGGACCGTGGATCGCGGAAGCCAATCCGCACGAGCCCAACCCCGGCGAGGGCTACGTACGCTTCGCTCTGGTGCCCTCCGTGGAGGAAACGCGGAGCGCCGCCGAACTGCTGCGCAAGGCCAGGTTCCCGTAGGCCGGCGGGCCGGAGGCGGCTTCGAGCGTTGGAGCATCGACCCGCGTGTGCGCGCTCTCACCACTTGGCGGAAATGCACCCCGCCACACCTGCCCTGGCGGCGACCTTGCCGGTGTGGCGGGTTCACTCCTAACATAGGCGCGTGGACCGTCTGTTCGACCGTATCGGCGACCTGTTGCGTACCGTGCTCGGTGATGGCGCCGCTGCCGTGCCGCGGCAGTCGCGGCACGGCCAGCCGCGGCACGGCCGCCCGCGGCATGTCGACGATCCCGATCTGGCGGCCGCCTGGGACGAGCTGGAGGACTTTCTGGAGTCGGACGAGGATGTGGGGCCCGAGCCCGGAGACACTTCGAAGGCGAGCACGGCAGGCGATCGCGCCGCGCATCCGCGCGAGCCGCTGCGCGCCGACTACGCCACGTTGGGGGTGCCGTTCGACGCCCCGATGAGCGAAGTGAAACGTGCGTACAAGCGGCTGATGCAGGCGCACCATCCCGACCGTTTCGCCCACGACCCCGAGCGGCAGGCCGCCGCGACCCGCAAGGCGGCGCGCATCAACAACGCCTTTGGCCGTATCGAACAGGCCACACGCGCCACCTGACGGCCCACCTCCGCCGGCACGGCCAGAACGCGCACCGGTGACGTTCCGTTCCAGG
>CAYFXT010000093.1:0-3541 GCA_964346995.1 uncultured Spirochaetaceae bacterium
AGGTCGTTTCCAGTGGATCGATGACTAGCCCGAAGTTCCAAGAGCGAAATGCTTAGACTGACCGGCGACTGACATCAGGGTGCGAGCCGGCAGGTGCACGTTCTCGTAACGGACGACTCGGAGACGAAGGGCAGGAGTCGCCCTGGCCGTAACGCTGTTCCATCTGTTGGCGAATGAGCGCGCTCTGCTCCTCGGCGCCGATGGTGAACCAGCGATGCTCCGGGCGGTCGAGTATCTCGTCCAGTACCGACTCGGCTGCCGCGGCGGCGGAGGATTGGTCATGGGCGCGGGCCTCCGCGATCACCTCTCGGGCCTGCGGCACCAGCTCCATGTAGAACCGTTCCGCCACTTCGAACATGCCGTGCCAGTGCGCGTAGTCGGGCGCCATCATCGAGGCGCCGTGACGCGCCCGGCGGCCCTCGTGGTGCCACAGGTAGAACCAGGTCCACTCGATCTCCTCGTCGAACTGTGTCCTGGAGATCAGACCGTTCTGCTGTAGCGCTCCCATCAGCGCCTGGCCCGGCTTCGCGAACTTTTCGTTGTACAGGATCACCAGGCTGTCGTACTGCTCGTAGAAGGCGGTCACGTAGGGTTGGGTGTGGCAGTGGAGGCACACCGCCTGCATCCGCTGGCGCTTGGCGTCCGCGCTGTCGACGACCAGACGCGCGCGTTCGGCCGGATCGGCGCTCTTGACGATGTTGCCGTCGGCATCGGTGTCCATCCGCAGGCTCACCGGCGGGCGATTGGTCCAGGAGATGCGGATACCCGGATCGTGGGTGATCTTGCCGTTGTTGCGGGTGTTGCCCGACATGTGGCAGGTGGCGCAGGTGGGCGCCTGGCTGTAGTCCACGCCCAGCACCCAGCGCTCGGCGTCCAGGTTCATGTGCTGCATCAGGTCGCGGTAGGCGACGCCGTGCTTGGACTCCTCGAAGATCTCCTTTTGCGGATGGTCGGGTCCGAGGTGGCACTTCGCGCAGTTCTCCGGCTGGCGTGCGCGGCGCGGCGAAAAGTCGTGGCGCGAGTGGCACGCCGAGCACGAGCCGAGCGACCCATCCAGGTTGATGCGGCCGATTCCGGTGTTGGGCCACGTACCGGCGTCGAACTGCACCCGCCCCTGCGCGTCGCGCATGACGCTGGCCACAGCTCCGGGCACGGTCGGGCGTCCGTCGGCGTCGGGTTGCAGGTCATCCACCGTGATCACTCCGCCACCGGTGGTCCGCAACGCGATCCTGCTGCCGTGGCACTGCATGCAGCCGACCTGGGCGCTGGCCAATCCGTTCACCATGCCGACCTGCATGCCTGGGGTGGGGGAATGGGGATCGAACGGCATCCGAGCCCCTTCGACGGTCTCTGCCAGGAAGTTGTCGAGTGACGCCAGGATGTTGCCGCCGTCGGCGTGGTGGCTGGCGGCGAACTCGGCGGCTTCGGTAGGGTGACACTGCGCGCAGTCGCGCGGCGTGACGAGGGGGGCGATGGTATGCCCCCAGTGTACGAAGTGGTCGGCGGCCTCGACGTGGGCGGCGTGGCACTCGACGCACCCGATCCCCTTTTCGGCATGGGTGCTGCCCTCCCAATGGTCGACCAGTCCGGGAGTAACCTGGGTATGGCACTCGACGCACTGCGCCGAGCTTGCCGGCACGGCAATGACCGGCCGGGCCAGCCCCGCCTCGCGTCGCCCGCGCACCACCTCCTGAAACTGCACGAAGAGCAACGTCCCCAGATAGACCACGGCCAAGCCGCCGATGATCAGTTTCTTGCCATTCAATCCCACGTCTTCCCCCCCAACGCCAAGCCGTCAGTGTCCTGCGGCAGCCTCCCATACCGTGAGCCCGAGCAGTGCGGCTACCACCACCAGACCGATCCAGATACTGATTTCCGGCACCTTGACGTAACGCACGATCACCCGTTCGACGAACGGCCACAGCAGCGAGACGAACAGGGCCAATCCCATGGTCAGCATCGCCACGGTTGCGGAGAACAGTTTCAGCCAGCGGAACATCGGATAGAAGAACCACTCCGGCTTGATCGACTCGGGCGTGGTGAGCGGGTCGGCCGGCGGCCCCAGGGACGCGGGCAGCGCCGTGGCCAGTGCGCTGAGCGTGATCAGCAGCACCAGCGCCACGGTCAGCTCGGTGTAGAGATGGTCGGGCAGCAGGCGATAGGGAGTGGCGGCGCTCTTCGCGGCGTCCCGCTCGGCGCCGCCATCCTCCAACTCCGACACGCCCTGCAACCGGACCAGCAGCACGTGCAGGATCATCAGTACCGTCAGTGCCGCCGGCAGGATCGCGCCATGCATGATGAAGAACCGCGACAGGGTGGTATCGTTGTAGAATTCACCACCGTACAGGAACTGTCTCGCCACGGGGCCGATGAACGGCACCCGCGCGGCGAGGCTGGCACCGACGGTGGCCCCCCAGTAGCTGAGCTGCTCGAACACCAGGCTGTAGCCGGTAAAGGCGGTCAGCAGCGTGCACGCCAGCAGCAGTGTCCCGAGCATCCAGCTCAGTTCGCGCGGGTACCGGTAGGCGCCGGTGAAGTAGGTGCGCATATGGTGCAGGGCTACCGCGGCGACCATGAAGGTGGCGGCCCACTTGTGGAGGCTGCGGATGAACCACCCGAACGCCACTTCCTCGGTTATGTACCGCACCGACTCGTAGGCGACCGCAGGATCGGGGCGGTAGTAGAGGGCGAGCAGGATGCCGGTGACGACTTGTACGAAGAACAGGAACGCCGCCGTGCCGCCGAGGGCAAACCACCAGTGGCGCAAGTGTCCGGGGAGCTCTTCCTGCAGCGCGGCCGTCAGGGCGCCGCGCCGCACGGAGATCCGGCGTCTTACCCAGCCGCTCCTGCTGTCGGTCGCGGCCTTCACAACACCCGCTCGTCGACCACGACGTGAATGAACAGTGCGCCCCGTTCCAGCCGCAGCGGGAAACGGGTCAGATCGAGCCCCTCCTCGTAGGGAGGGCCCGCGGTGGCGCGCCCTTCGGGATCGAACACGCCATTGTGGCACGGACAGAAGAAGCGCTCGTTGTGGGCCTCCCAATGGACACGGCAACCCAGATGGGGGCAGATGCTGGAGAAAGCGGCGAACGAGCTGATCTCCGGCCTCGCATGCAGCCGCGTGACGTTCACCGGTGCCCCCGCCGGCGTGAGGTACGAAATGGTTTGCCCCACCGCCATATCACGCTGCAGCGCAACGAACTGCCAACGGGCATCGGGACCACGGCGCGGAAACAGGAAGCGGGCGCCGATCGTCATGAGCCAGCCACCGCCGGCCGCAAGGCCACCCGCCATCAGCAACCCGGCGACACGGTGCAGAAAACCGCGCCGGTTCATCGGAGCCCCGGATTCGGCAATCGCACTGTCGTCGATCATCGTTCGCGATGACAACGTATCAGACCTGCTCGCGCCCCGCAATTGCCGGTATCGTCCCATCGTCCCTGGTCCTCGCCACGTGACGAGCGGCGCCTTGCGTGATCTCCACGCCGGTGTGATTGGTCGCGTAAGCGGCCCACTCCGGAGGCGTGAAACCCAGGATGCA
>CAYFXT010000093.1:3641-10794 GCA_964346995.1 uncultured Spirochaetaceae bacterium
CGGTGTGATTGGTCGCGTAAGCGGCCCACTCCGGAGGCGTGAAACCCAGGATGCAGCGCAAGACGATCAACGCCACTGGCGCCGTAAGAACGGCCGAGGTGACGGTCTCGGGAGTCACGTCCCGGAAACTCCGCGTGGCCCACTTCAACGCCTCATACCCCGTTTCGAAGGTGCTGAACTCCACGAATCCCTTGCCGCGCGGCATCACCAGGAACTCCGATTGGAGCGCGCCAAACACCGCGTCTACGTAGGTTTCCGGATCACTCTGAACCACCTCGAAGCTGACCTCAAAAGGGAATCGCATAGTGGTCTTCCTCGTCGCCTATCGTGGTCGCGAACAGCGGCCCCGGGGACGGGTCGGCAGGCTGTACGGCGCCAATGATCGAATCCGGGGAGCCAAGTCTGGCAACCGAGTCCGTGAAGGTGGCGATCTTCTGCAACGTGGGGAGGGTCTCGTCCCAGCTCAGCCGCAGGTTCCACACCGCCAGGCGGGTCAGATGGCCAAACACGATGCAACGCGTGTCGCCACGCGTGGGCGTTCGGCCTGCGGCTTCCAGCAGCGCGACGTCCTTGGCAACGATGGCCGCGATCTCTTCCGGTGTAGCGGCCAGCCAGCGCCTCGGCACCGTACCCGTAGAGCGGCACACGAACACGGTGTCGACGATCGACGACGCCGTACCGTGGATATGGATCGAACCGCTCATCTCGGCCGGACACGGCAGGGAGGCGGAGCATACCAGGCCGGCGTCCAGAATCGCTATCCCGACAGCGTAATAGGCTTGCAGCTTGTTGTGATGAAAGGTGAATGCCAGCGGTGCCCCCGGCTTCAGGGCATGGGCCATCTGCGCATAGACGGTGGCCAGTCCCTCGGCGAAGTGATCCAGCCCACGCTCCTCGGTAACGTTTCCCGTTAGTTCTTGTGGCGACCGCGTGGACCGGCGTTCAAAGCCCGCGGCGTCAGTGCCGACCAGCCGGCGAAGCCAGACGTAACAGAAGTCGATCAACTCGCCGTACTGGACATTGCCGAAATACGGGGGATCCGTGAACACGGCGTCGAGACTGTGCAGGGGCAGCATGACTTGCGTCGCGTCGGCACAATGAATTCCTACCGCACGCTTCCGGCCGTTACGACGCTCGCCGATCCACTCGCCGGTGATTGGCACCTGCACCTTACGCGATCCGTTACGCCACACCTCGAATGGTGCAATGCAATAGCGCTTTGCCTTGGCGTACTTGTCGATGATGTTGGTCCAACCGCCGGATCCGACGTTTACCCCATCTTCCCTGGTAATCCCGAGCAGGTTGGACTCGCACTGGATCAACCCCACCGGGAAGCCATGGACGGAAAAGATGTCGAGCGCCTTGAGTGCCGTGGTGTCATAGCGGCACAGCAGGTTCTGATAGCGCAACAGATCGGACTGGTTGGTCGCCAGCGCGTGGCGTACCCGCTGGTCCTCGACCTGAGAGACAAGGCGGCAGCCCAATTCCAGACCGAGGAGCTGGCGCGCATTGAACATGTCTCGGTAGCGGGTGTATCCCCACCGGTGCAGACGGCCGGTCTCGTCCCCCGGCGGGATCGAGTCGTCGGGAACGAAACGCGGCGTGCACTGTTGCCAGCGCCGGGCGGCTGCCTCGACGCGCACGAGATCCTCCGCGTCGGGCCGCTTGAAGAAACGTCCCCTGTGCTCTCCTCTCCGCTGGTGATTGTAGTACTCGATGGCGAACATGCGGTGCTGTAGAGGGCCGTCGTCCGTTCCCGGGTAAGCGTTGGGATACCCGCAGTGTGGACAGTCGCACCGGCCTCTACGCGCGGGGCCGGTCAGCCGGAGTTCATTGCTGCACGTGGCGCAGGGTCCGGGCGCGTTACGATCCGCAATCTCGTTGAGATCTCCGCAGGCCCAGCAGACGACGACGTTCTTCGAGTGTCGCCGATTCGCCGCGAGCAGATATCCGGGAAACAGGTCGAACCCTTCTCCGCACGCCCCGCAGTGGCGCGTCTTTACCCACAGGAATGACTTCACCGGCACCTCGGAGTCGCCGTAGAGAGGGCAGCGGGTCCGATAATATGCGCCGACCTCCTCGCACAAGGCATCGACGAGCTCCTTTGCAGCACGCTCGTATGCCTCGAGGTCGAGGTGTTCTATCTCCTCGCGAACGATCCAGGTCGCCATCGGATTGACGTCGAATCCCTCAACATCGCATCCGAGCCGATTCGCCTCCAGCAGAGGAGTTCCTCCGCCCATGAATGGGTCGGCAATCCGCCGACCGGACAGATCGTTGCTGTCGAAGAACCTGTCCTGTAGCGGACCGTGCCCGAACTCCGCCAGGAGCAGACCGCGGAACAGCGTCCCCGGCCGGCGCGCAAACCACTTGTGAACCCCGATGGTCGGGCGATAGTTCTGTTGTATCTGTTTCTCCCTGAGCGCCAATCCGGCGATCATCGAAACGTCGAAGTCTCTTTCGATACTCATCGGGCCAGGAAGACAGGCTGAGTGGAAACCAGCCGTCGGTCACACCTTCGGTTCACTTTCGCGCAACGATGAACGACGGTGGGAGATCGCACGTCGCAGTGCGTCGCGTCGAGTGATAGTACACGTCCGTCGTGACCCGTTCCAGAGCAGGATCTGCGACCATGAGGCATTGCCGCGCGGCGCGATGGTTTACGGCACGAGCAGTTGCCGCGCGGCGTCGAGAACGTGGTGGGCGACCTGTTCCTTCGGCATCGAGCGCAGCGCCACCGTCGGTTGCTTCGGGGCTGCCAGCAGCACCTCGTTGTGGTCCGAGCCGAACACGCTGGTGCCCTCGCCGCCGGTGATCAGGTTGCCGACCACCAGATCCACTCCCTTCCCGACCAGTTTGGCGCGCGCGCGTTCCTCCAGGTGCTCGGTTTCGGCGGCGAAGGCCACGATCACCGGCGATGCGCCGGCCTCGCGGTGGCGTTGCCGAGCGGCTGCGGCGACGATGTCGTCGGTGCGTTCCAGGTCGAGCGTAATGCTGCGGCCGCGGGCGTCCTTCTTGATCTTCCGTTCCGCCGGCGCCGCCGGACGGTAGTCAGCTACCGCGGCCGCCATCAGCAGCATGTCGTGGTTGCTCAGGGATGCCATGACTGCGCGGTGCATCTCGGCCGCGGTTGCGACGCCCCGGACGTCGATTCCGGCGCTATCGACGGGCGGGGTGGCGGTGGTGACCAGCGTCACCGCGGCGCCGCGGTCGCGCGCCGCCCGGGCCAGGGCGAGCCCCATCTTGCCGCTGGAGCGATTGCTCAGGATGCGCACCGGATCGAGCGGCTCCCGCGTGCCGCCGGCGGTCACCAGGCAGCGCCGACCGGCCAGGTCACCGCGGCGGCCGAGCAGCAGCCGGATGTGACCGATGAGGGAGTCCGGCTCCAGCATGCGGCCCTCGCCGCCGGCCCCGGACGCATGGCGGCCGCTGACCGGACCGGCCACCACCACCCCGTCCGCCTGCAACTGCGCGACGTTGCGCTTCGTCGCCGGGTGGGTCCACATTGCCGCTTCCATGGCCGGCGCCACCAGGACCGGCGCGCGGGTGCCGAGCACGGTGAGGGCGAGCAGGTCGTCGGCGAGCCCGTGGGCGAGTCGGGCCAGGGTGTGCGCGGTGGCGGGAGCGATGACCAGCAGGTCGGCGTCCGCGGCCAGCGTGACGTGCGGAATGCCGCGCGGAGCGAACATCCCGGTGTGCACCTCGCCGGGGGTAAGCGCGGCGAAGGTGGCGGCGGTCACGAAGCGCGCGCCCGCGGCGGTAAGGATCACGTCGATCTGCGCGCCGTGCTGCGCCAGGCTGCTCACCAGCGCAGCCGACTTGTAGGCGGCGATGCTGCCGGTAACGCCGACCACTACCCGGGCGTCCGCCAGCACACTGCGGGTTTGCCGTGGGTCGTTCATGGCGATGTCTCCCCCTGGTCGATCCGGTTGAGGTCGTACACGATGCGCAGCCCTTTCAGCGTGAGCCAGGGATCGATCTGTTCGATGACCGTGGTCTCGCCGGCGATCACGTCGGCCAGTCCACCGGTACCGATGACGCGCATGCCCGGTCCCAGCTCGGCGCGGAACCGCTCTACCATTCCCTCCACCAGAGCAACGTAGCCGAACACCAGGCCCGATTGCATGGCGTGCACGGTGTTGCGCCCGATCGCAGCCGGCGGCGGCCTGAGTTCCACGTTGGGCAACCGCGCCGTGCGACCGGCCAGCGCCTGCTGGGAGATCTCCAGCCCGGGAGCGATCGCCCCGCCCAGATACTCGCCGGCGGCGTTGATGGCGTCGAAAGTGGTACCGGTGCCGAAGTCGATGATGCACGCCGGCACGCCGTAATGGCGGCACACCGCGGCCGCGTTGACCACGCGGTCGGCGCCGACGTCGCGCGGGCTGTCGTAGCGCACCTTCACTCCGGTCTTGACGCCGGCATCCACCACCAGGGGCGGACAACGAAACATCCCGCGCGCCAGATCGGCGAACGCGGCGGTGAGGGGGGGCACCACACTGGCCAGGGCCACCCCGTCGATCGTCGACGGGTCGAGGTGGGCGCCACCCAGCAGCCCGGCGACCAGAACCCCATACTCCTCGGTAGTGGCCAGGGGGCGCGTCTGGATGCGCCAACTCGCGCGCAGCTCGGCATCGTCGAACACGCCGAGCACGATGTTGCTGTTGCCTACGTCGATGCCGAGCAGCATGCGGCGCGTTCCTGACCCGAAAGTGTCGGCCGGCGGACGATCCCGGTGCGTCGATCGTCGTCGTCTGCCGGGGCACCGGGTGACCGCGCCGACGCCACGTCGTCCGGCAGCAGGACGTTGTCGATGAGCCGTATCTCCTCCACGCGCGCTGCCAGCGACAGCAGGGCGCGCGGTGCGGCGGCCTCCGGCGGCAGTTCCCGCAGATTGTCGGGATCGGCGAGGCTCAGGTATTCCAGCTCCACCCCGGCGGCGGTGATCGGGGCGCGCGCCCGGCCGAGCAGGGTCTCTCGGCGCCGTTCGCCCCGGAGCCAGGCGTGACCGGCCGCGCGCAGGCCGCGGTACAGCGCGGTGGCGCGGCGGCGTCCAGAGTCGGTCAGCAGGTCGTTGCGGGAGCTCAGCGCCAAGCCGTCGGCGGTGCGGACGGTAGGATACGCGACGATCGTGACCGGCAGGCCGAGGTCGCAGGTCAGGCGACGGACGACGGCGAGTTGCTGAGCGTCCTTGCGCCCGAAGTAGGCGCGCTGCGGCCTGAACAGCAGCAGCAGCTTGGTGACCACAGTGGCGACGCCGGTGAAGTGATCGTGGCGCGCGGCGCCTTCCAGCGGTCGTGACAGCTCGCGCACCTCGACGTAGGTCTGAAAACCGGCCGGATACACCTCTTCCGGCGGCGGGGCCCACACCAGATCGACGCCTTCCGGCGCCAGCAGGTCGAGGTCGCGATCGAGGGCGCGCGGGTAGGCGCCCAGGTCGTCACGGTCGTCGAACTGCGCCGGGTTTACGAAGATGCTTACCACCGTATGGTCGCACTCGGCCAGGCTGGCGCGCACCAGTGCGCGGTGGCCGGCGTGCAGCGCCCCCATGGTGGCCACCAGTCCTACGCTGCCGGCCATGCCGCGCCGCGCCGTCCGCACCTCGGCAGCACGGGATACTACCTGCATCGCTACTCTTCCGCCTCGGGGACGTGCCCTGCGGGCAGCGGCTCGCACGCCGGTTTCCGCGGCTCGGCGGTGCGCTCGCGAAACCGCGCCAGCTCCGACTGCTCCATCAGGTAGGAGTGCTCGCGCGTGGGGAACCCCCCGTTACGCACCTCGCCGCAGTAGCGCGTCACGGCCGCGGTGATCTGTTCCCCGACCGCCGCGTACTGCTTGACGTAGCGCGGCGCCTGCCCGGTGTGCATCCCGATCACCTCGTGGTAGATCAACACCTGGCCATCACACCCGGGACCGGCGCCGATGCCGATGGTGGCCACCGGCACGCGCCTGGTGACCTCGGCTGCCACCTTGCGCGGCACCGCTTCGATCACGATGGCGAAACAACCCGCGGCGGCCACCGCGATGCCGTCGCGCAACACCCGCTCGGCGACATCCGCAGTCCTGCCCTGCACCCGATAGCCGCCGAGCACGTGCTGTGACTGCGGCCCCAGCCCGATGTGGCCCATGATCGGTATGCCGGCGGCGACGATGGCGGTGATGGCGGCGGTGCGCTCCGCGCCCCCTTCCAACTTGACCGCCTCGCAGCCGCCCTCCTTGACTAGGCGCACTGCGCCCGCCACTGCATCGCGGGTGTCGGTCTGGTAGGAACCGAACGGCAGATCACCTACCACGAACGCCGCCGGTGCGGCGCGCGTCACGGCGCGGCAGTGATGGATCATTTCCGCCATGGTGACCGGAACCGTGCCCGGGTAACCGAGCATGAACGGACCGAGGCTGTCTCCCACCAGGATCATGTCCACGCCGGCACGGTCGGCGAATCGGGCGCTGTAGAAGTCGTAGGCGGTGATCATCGTCAGGCGTGGCGTGCTGCCCGCGCGCTTGGTGACCTGACGGATGGTGACTTTGTCGCGTTCCACGGCGGTTCCTCTGCCACCAGTCGTACTTTCGTCCGTTGCAGCCGGTGCGCCGGGAGGTGTTCGGACAACCACGTCGTCCCGGTCGACAGCCGATCCAGGCAACGGCAGGGCGCCGCGTTCGAGCGGCGCCTCGAGAAGTCGGACTGTTTCGTTCACTGCCGCGCGCTACGGTCAGTGACGCACAGTAACCTATCGAGCCGCCGGCGGCCCGTCAACCGGCCCCTTGCGCTCCCCAGGGCGATTCCATGCTTCGGCTGAGTCTTGATGGCGGATCGCTGCGGACATCGTGCATGAGGTCGCCCGGTAGGGTCACCGAGGCAAGGAGAGATGGAATGAGAGATGCATAGGTCATCAGGAGGCGTGTGGTGCCGCTGCCATCAGGAATTCAGGCCGGTAGCAGCAAAGTGTGGATCAAAGACGCGCGTGCCGGAGCCTCCCTTGTTCAGGGTGGTACGTGTTGGTGTGTTCGGCAGCAGCCGAGGTCGCCCCGCGACTGCGGGGTGGCGCGCTGGTCGCGCCTCAGTCGGGTGACAGCAACGCTCGGAAGGCCTCGCTGCGGCGGAGCGTGAAGTAGCGCAGGGCCTGCGCGGCGTTGTCCCACCGGCGATGGTGCAGGA
>CAYFXT010000094.1:0-10569 GCA_964346995.1 uncultured Spirochaetaceae bacterium
GGTCGCCGCCGCGACAATCGAAGGTATGGGCGGCGACTTCCGGTCGGCAGGCAGGCGCTGATGTACCGCGGCGGCGGTTACCACTTCATGCTGCGCCACGGCGACGAGGACCCGCGTCCGCGGATCAGCGGCACGTTGCTGCGGCGCGTGCTCGGCTATGCCCGTCCCTACCGGTGGCGCATGCTGCTGTTGCTAGCCGTCATTATCGCCACCATCGGCCTGGGCCTGCTGACGCCGCTGGTGTTGCGCGACCTGATCGACCGCACGCTGCCTGCCGGCGACGTACGTCGCCTCAACCTCCTGGCCGGCGTGCTGATCGCCATTCCCGCCGCCAATGCGCTGCTGCGCATCTGGCAGCGTGCGCTCGACGCAGCGATCGGCGCGGGCATCATCTTCGACCTGCGCTGTGCGCTCTACGCCCACCTGCAGCGCATGTCGCTGCGCTTCTACACCACCAACAAAAGCGGGGAGCTGGTGAGCCGGCTCAATAATGACGTGGTAGGCGCCCAGAACGCGGTAACCAACACGCTGGTGGACGTAGTCACCAACGTGATCTCGGTAGCGGCGACCGTGGCGGTGATGCTGGCTCTGGAGTGGCGGCTGACCCTGCTGGGGATGGCGGTGCTGCCGGCGTTTCTGCTGCTCGGGAAACGGTTCGCGCGGGCGTTGCGCGAGGCGTCGCGGAAGCTGATGGAGCACAACGCGCGTCTGGGCGCGATCATGAACGAGACGCTCAACATCAGCGGCATGCTGCTGGTGAAGCTGTTCGGGCGGCGGCGCGAAGAGCAGCGCCGGTTCGGCGATCAGGCGGCGGCCGTGCGCGACGGCAGCGTCCGCCAGGCGGTGGTGGGCAGTCGCTTCTTCATCTTCATGGGGGTGGCCACGGCGGTGGGTACGGCGGCGATCTACCTGGTCGGCGGCCATCTGGTGATCCGGGGCGCGTTGACCATCGGCACGGTAGTGGCGTTCAGCGCCTACCTGACCCAGTTGTACGGCCCGCTGCGCGCGCTGAGTAACGTACCGGTGGTGGTCGCGCAGTCGCTCGTGAGCTTCGAGCGGGTGTTCGAGGTGCTCGATCTGCCGGCCGACATCGAGGAAGCGCCTGACGCGATACCGCTGACCGCCGCCGTGGGGCACCTGGAGTTTCGCGCCGTGAGTTTCCGCTACGAGCGCGACCGCCGGCTGCTGCTCAGCGAGGCCAAGCGCGCCGCGCGCGCCGAGGACATGGCATTCACCGACGACCGATCGGGTCGGCGGGCCGGCGGAGCGCGCAGGGAACCGGTTGCGGGCAGCGCCGGTGCGGGGGCAGCCGATCGACCCGCCGCGGCAAGTTCCTGGAAGCCGGTGGCGGTTACCGAAGGCGTGCGCGGGGGCAGCGTGGCCGATGGGACCGCGCCGGCAAGTCCGTGGCAGCGAGCGGCTCGTTCGGGGCCGGCACGGTCACACCGCGACACGCGAGAGGATACGTATCGGCTGAACCGCAAGACGAGTGCGCCGGGCATCGATGGCGTGACTGCCGCCGATAGCGTCCGCACGCCGGCACTCTCGGGTCGGGCCGCCGCGCGCAGCGGTGACGGTGCAGGCAGCGACCGTTCGAGCGAGCCGGCCGTGCACCAGGCGCGTGAGTGGGCGCTGGAGGAGGTGAGCTTCGCCGTGATGCCGGGACAGACGGTGGCGCTGGTCGGACCGAGCGGTTCCGGCAAGACCACCCTGACCTACCTGGTGCCGCGCCTCTACGACCCGGTCAAGGGCCAGATCCTGCTCGACGGCCGCGACCTGCGCTCGCTGACCGTGGAGTCGCTGGCGACGCAGGTGGGGATGGTGACCCAGGAACCCTACCTGTTCCACGATTCGGTGCGCGCCAACCTGCGCTATGCGGCGCCCGACGCCGCCGACGAGCGCATTCGGGATGCCTGCCGTGCGGCCAACATCCACGACTTCATCAGCGCGTTGCCGGCGGGTTACGACACCGTGGTCGGCGAGCGCGGCTACCGGCTCAGCGGCGGCGAGAAACAGCGCCTCGCGATCGCGCGGGTTATTCTCAAGGATCCGCGGGTGCTGATTCTGGACGAGGCCACCAGCCACCTCGACACGCACGCCGAGGCGCTGATCCAGGAGGCGCTGGCGCGGGTGGTCGCGGGGCGGACGGCGATGATCGTCGCGCACCGTCTGAGCACCATCCTCGCGGCGAACCTGATCCTGGTGTTCGACCGCGGGCGCATCGTAGAGCGCGGCCGCCACGCCGAATTGCTCGCCGCCGGCGGCCTCTACCACCGCCTGTACGAACTGCTCGGCAAGGAAGAGCGCGGCTACTCCTCCCCGTACTCCACGACCACGTCACCGTCCTCTACCGACACCGGATAGGTCTTTACGCGCAATCCCGAATCGCCGAGGCAGCTTCCGTCGGTGATGTCGAACGCCCAGTTGTGCCACGGGCAGCGCAGAATCTCGCCGTCGCGGTCCATGGTCAGGGTGGCGCCGGAACTCGACGGCGGCCCGCTGGCCACGAAGCGTCCGCTGACGTGGCCGGTGCACAGCGGCCCCAGGTTGTGCGGGCAGATGTTGCGCAGCGCGTAGAGCGTGCCGTTGACGTTGAACACGCCGATGCCGGCCCGGCCCCGGAACGGCACCACCAGCTTGCGGCCGCCCTGCGGGATCTCCCGGACCTTGCCGACCACCACCCGTCGCACGCGTCCGTTGGCGCCGGCCGCCACCGCTACTCCCCGGGTATGCGCAGCATCTCCAGCGCGTTGTCGGCGAAGATGCGCCGGCGCATGGAGCCGGAGATGCCCGGCAGTACGGTCACCGGATCGTTCTGGTCGAAGTGCGGGAAGTCGCTGCAGAAGATCAGCGTCTCGTCGGCGTGCAGCATCTCCAGCATTTGCTGCAACTGCTCGGGACGCTCCGGCTCGTGCATCGGCTGGGTGCCGACCCGGATGTGGTCGCGGAAGTACTCGCTCGGCAGCCGCTTGAGCCACGGCGTCTGGTCGCGGATCGCCTTCCAGTCGAAGTCCATGTGCCACATCACCGACACCGCCCAGAGTTGCTGCACCTCGATCATGGCGAACTTCAGGGTCGGGAACTTCTCGAACACGCCCTCGCAGATCAGCGACGCCGCCTGCGCGCTGGCGGCCGCCGGGCGCGCCATGCGCGTCTCCATGTAGTAGGTGGGAAAGCCGACCGGGGTCATGGTGTTGCCGTTCGGGCCACCGCCGCCAATGTGCGACACCACCGGCAGGCCATGTTCGGCGCACGCTTCCCAGATCGGGTGGTAGCAGCGGTTTCCGAACGGCTTCGCGCTGTTCAGCGGGACGTGTACGGCGACCGTGTCACGGCGACCGGCGAGGCGGTTGATCTCGGCCACCGCCTGCGCGGGGTCGGTAGGCGCCACCAGGATGGCGTGCACCACACGTTCGTCGCGCTCCAGCCAGTGCTCGATCGTGTAGTCGTTGAACGCCCGGCACAGCGCGGCGCCCCAGTCGGGGTCGGGCACGCCGGCTGCCCCGTAGATGTCGGACGGAGACCCGGTCAGCAGGGCCAGGTCGATGTTCCAGGGATCGAGCAGCTCCGCCTGCGTGAACTCCAGGGAGAAGTTGAAGTCGCGCCGCTTGAGATCGGGATCCTTGATGTCGTTGCGCGTCTTGCGAAACGGCGTGTTGGGATAGCCGGAGCCACCGAAGGTCAGTCCCTGGTCGTACAGGAATTCCTGGTAGAACTTCGACAGGTAGGGGAGGAGCTGGTCCGGGCTTTCGAAGCTGTGATGGACGTCGCAGTCCACGATGCGGACCCCGGTTTCCTTGTTGGCCGTCCAGCCGGGAGCCGCGATCGGCGCCGCACCGGTCATGGGCATTGCGATACCTCCGTCATGAACGAGATGGTGGTCGCGTACCTCCCCGCGGGCAATGCGGGGCGGTCGCTACCCCATCGTGGGAGTTTCGCCGCGCCCGGTCAACCGCGCGTCAGGTGTCCAGGTGTCCGCCCGCGGACAGGCCTTGCAGGATGCCGGCGCATACGGCGTGGGAGTTGGCGGCCGCGCGGCGCAGCCAGGCGCCGAAGTCGGAGGGCGCCGCGGCGTCGGCGTGATCCGACACCGAGCGGATGATCACGAACGGGATGCGGTTCACCGCTGCCACCAGAGCGACCGCGGCGCCCTCCATCTCCACGACGATGCCCTGCAGGCCGCGCAGCCGCTCCTGCCGGGCGGCGTCGGCAGCGGTAATGAACTGGTCGCCGGTCAGGATCCGCCCCGCCACCACCCGCTGCCCCGGCACCGGCGTGGCCAGCGCCAGCTCGATCAGCTTCGGGTCGGCGGCGAGGAAGCGATGGTCGGTGAAGGGAACCTGGCCAAGCGGGAAGCCGAGCGCGGTAACGTCCAGGTCATGCTGCACGCAGTCGCGGCTCACCACGACGTCGCCCAATGCGAGGCGACCGCCAAAGCCGCCCGCAATCCCGGTCATCACCAGGCAGTCAGGCGCGAAGTGGTCGACCGCATACTGCGCTACCATCGCTGCACTTGCCTTGCCGACGCCGCCGCGCAGCAACGTCACGTCGGCGGCATCGTATCGAAACCGAAACGAGGGAAAGGGACCCTGCTTCGATCCCGGTGTCAGATCGTGCGCGCCGCGGAAGGCGTCCAGCTCCTCCTGCAAGGCCGCGATGATGGTGACGTTCATGCCGGTTCGGGGATCGGGCTACTCGATCGTTGCCGTACGCTTGCGGTTCAGAAGGTCCCAGTCGATCTCGTAGCCGAGGCCGGGCCTGGCAGGCGCATGCACGCGGCCCTGCCCATCCACGGTGATGTCCTCGACCAAGCCATACCGGTTGGCGCCGGTACAGGGGAAGAACTCGTAGTACTCGCAGTTGGGCACGGCCATGGTTACGTGCAGGTTGGCGACGTTGTTCAGGCTGTTGCCGCCGTGGTGGATCTCGCAGCGCATGTTGAAGCCCTCGGCCAGGTGGCACTGCCGCACGAGCGGAGTAATGCCGCCGGTGGCGGCCACGTCGCCGCGCAGAATGTCGGTGGCGTAGCGGGTAATCCAGGTCGCCATGCCGTAGAACCGTCCCGGCGCGTACTCGGTGGACATGATCGGGATGTCCAGCTTCTGCGCCAGCTTGACGTAGTTGTACACATCCTCCTCCACCAGCGGATCCTCGTACCAGTAGTAGTCCAGCTCCTCGATGGCGCGCCCGACGCGCAGCGCGTCCGCGTACTGGTAGGCCCACATCGAGTCGAGCATCAGCACCATGTCGTCGCCTACCGCGTCGCGCACGGCCGCGCAGATCTCCACGTCGGCCATCGGCTCGCCGTGCGGGTGCAGCTTGTGCGCCGTCCAGCCCATCTCCTTGAAGCGCAGCGCTTCCTCCACGTACTCCTCGGGCGTGTCGTGGTAGGCGGTGCTGGAGTAGCCGGGCACCGAGTCCTTGCAAGTGCCGAGCAGGCGGTGGATCGGCTGGCCAGCCAGCTTGCCGTTGATGTCCCACAGGCAGATGTCGATGGCGCCGATCACGCTCGTCGACACCGAGCGGTTCAGCTTCCACATCCGCCACCACAGCCGGCCGATGTCCTGAGCGTTCTCGCCCGTCAGGTGCGGCTTGACGAACTCGATCAGGCCGCGTGCCGAGTGCTCCGCCCCCACCATCGACGATCCCAGGAACGCGTTGCCGCTGATGCCTGCGTCGGTCTCCACCGTAACCACGCCGAGCTGCACCGTGCCCCCGAACGCGGCCCCCACGCCGGTCTTCCACCGCTCCGACACCCAACTGCACAGATCCACCTTGACGTTCGTGATCTTCACGTTCTGTACCTCCGCATCTCGCCCGGCGCATTCTACCTGATCACCGAGGTTCCGCGGTGCGGTTTCTGCGTGCCCACGGCTGACGATCTTCCCGCCGGCCCCGCCATCGCAACCGCTGATCCCGCGATGACGCTCGAAAGAGCTGTCGTGCAGCGGCCGCGGAGGAGGGGGGTCAGTTTCCCGCTGCGTGTCGTTCGGTCACGCGCTCTTCCTGAACAAAGCGAACGCGAAGTTGGGCGGTGGCTCCGGTATGTCGCGGCGTCCCTGCAGATAGCGCTGCACCTGCTCCGCCGGCGAGACGTGATCCATCTCCGTAAAGCCGCTCCGCTCCATCTCGGCGCCGAGCTCCTCGGGGCTGAACTCCGACTGCATCGGCTCGCCCCGGCGCGCGACGAACCGGTCCATCTTCTCGACGAGGGGCAGCCCGGCGGCGGGCACCAGGCGCCGGGGGTACCGGTAGTCGAGCACCACGCGGCTGCCGGGAGCTGCAACCTCGGCAATCTGGTGGATCGTGTCACTGACGGCCTCCCTGGTCAGGTAGCACGTTACCCCGAGCCACGAAAAGAAGGCCGGTGCCTCCGGGTCGAAGCCGGTCCCGATCAGTGCGTCGGCGAGCCGGTCCGTCTCGAAGTCTACCGGCACGAACTTGAGATTCGCGGGTAACGAGCCGACGATGCGTCCGAGCTGGTCGCGCTTCATGTCCTGCGAAGCCGGATGGTCGACTTCGTAGACGCGCAGCCGATCCGCCAGTCGGCGGTGGCGGAGCGCGAACGTGTCGAGCCCGGCTCCAAGAATCACGTATTGCTGTACGCCGGACGAAATCGCTTCCAGCAGCCGGTCCTCGGCATAGCGGATGCGCAGAATGATCATGGTATGTGTGGGCTTGAGCGTTCGCAGCAGGACGTCGACCACGAGGCGGTTGAGCAACCGGTTGTTGGCGACCAGCCGCCAGAACGGCGTCACCACGGCGATTGCGTATTGATCGGAGAAGATCGGATTCGGATTCCATCGGAGGTGACTGGCGCGCACCGCGGCCACCAGGATCGCGGTGGTGCTGGCCTTGCGAGGGTGGATGTCAGACATGAGTAAGTAATTACAAGTCATCGGCGGCTTTGTCGAGCACCCCTGGCGAATGCGAACGGGCGGGTTCAGCCGGTCATGGGCTGCTGGAGTTCTCCAAATACAGCGGCGGCTCAAAGGTGCGTGGTGGGCGACCGAAATTAAGGCCATGGACGTGCGCCCGGCGGCGTTCCCGACGCTTGAGGGTCCGACTTCATGAGCAAGACGATCAGGAGCGGCGTTGTTGCGCCGTATGGTCCGCCCTGGCTGGTTGGCGATGGTGAACCATCTACCGAGGAGGCGACGCCGCCGCGGCAGGGCGAGTTCGTGTTTCCGCCGCCGGGCGACGAGCCGACTCTGGTGCCGGCGCGGATGGTGAACGAGTACGTCTATTGTCCGCGGCTCGCATACCTGGAGTGGGTGCAGGGCGAGTGGGCCGATTCCGCCGACACGGTGGAGGGACGCCACGCGCACCGGCGGGTGGATCGCCGCGGCGGGGCTCTACCGGACGCGGCCGAGGTAGCCGACCAGGAAAGACTGCACGCAAGGTCGGTCACCCTGTCCTCGGAGCGCCTCGGCTTGATCGCACGTATCGACCTGATCGAAGTGCAGGATGGCCGCGTCGTCCCGGTCGAATACAAGCGCGGCAAACGACCGCACGTGCGGGGCGGCGCATACGAGCCGGAACGGGTGCAGCTCTGCGTACAGGGACTTATCCTGCGCGACCACGGGTACCGGTGCGAGGAAGGCGTGCTCTACTTCGTGGCCGGGCGCGAGCGCGTTCGGGTGTGTTTCGATGAGGAACTGGTGGCCGCCACGGAGCAGGCGGCGGCAGGGTTGCGCCGAGTCGCCTCGGAGGGCCGTATCCCGCCGCCTCTGGATGACAGTCCGAAGTGCCCACGCTGCTCGCTGGTAGGTATCTGCCTGCCGGACGAGGTGAACCACTTGGCGCTGCTCTCTCGTCCCGGCATGGCACTACGTCCGATTGCGGTTCCGGGTACCGATGCGCTACCGCTCTACGTGCAGTCACAGGGCGCGAAGGTGGCAAAATCGGGCGAGAACCTGGTGGTCAGTGTCAACGATGAGAAGGTGACCAGCGCGCGCTTGCCGGAGACCTCGCAAGTAGTGCTGATGGGCAGCGTCTACGTCACCACTCCTTGCCTGCAGGAGTTGATGTGGCGCGGTATTCCGGTTACTTGGCACAGCTACGGTGGCTGGTTCTACGGGCACACGGTGGGAAACGGCCACAAGAACGTGGAGCTGCGCACGGCGCAGTATCGCGCGAGCTTCGATGAGGGAGTGTGCCTGCGCTTTGCCAAGGAGCTGGTACACGCGAAGATCCTCAACTGCCGGACGCTGCTGCGCCGCAACTGGAAGGGGCCGGACAGCAGCCACGATACGATGATCGAGCTGCGGGACGACAGCCGGCGTGCGGCGCGCGTGCGGTCCCTGTCCGTGCTGCTCGGTGTGGAGGGAACGGCGGCGGCCCGTTACTTCAAAGCCTTTTCCGCCATGATCAGCGAGGGACTACGAGCCGGCAATGCGGCGTTCGACTTCAAGAAGCGCAACCGCCGTCCACCATCCGATCCGGTGAACGCGCTGCTGTCGTTCACCTACTCGTTGCTCGTGGGGGCTTGGACGGTAACGCTCGCGGCGGTCGGCTTCGATCCGTTTCGCGGTCTGTATCATCAACCACGTTACGGCAGGCCGGCTCTTGCTCTGGATCTCATGGAGCCGTTCCGGCCACTGCTCGCCGATTCCGTGGTGGTGCAGGTGATCAACAACGGCGAAGTAAAGGCCACCGACTTCCAAGCCGCGGCGGGCGCCGTCACCATGACGGCGAATGGCAGGCGGCGACTGATCGCCGCGTTCGAGCGCCGCCTGAGCCACGAGGTCGTTCACCCGCTGTTCGGATACCGTGTGAGCTACCGCCGGCTCATGGAGATGCAGGCCCGCCTGCTGGGCCGCTTCCTGCTCGGCGAGATTCCGGCGTATCCGAACTTCATGACGCGCTGAGCGGATGGAGGAGCATCTCTACATCGTCGTGTACGACATTGCCGATCCCCGCCGATGGCGCAAGGTGTTCAAGCTGATGAACGGCTACGGCGCCTGGGTGCAGCTCTCGGTATTCCAGTGCCGCATGAACCGCCGCCGTCAAGCCGAGTTGCTTGCAAAGCTCGATAGCCTGATAGACCATAAGGAAGATCACGTGGTGCTGGTCGATGTCGGCGTGGCCGATTCCAGCGAACCTCGGGTGACCAGCCTGGGCAAGACGTTTCACCCCCTGAAGCGGGAGCCGGTCATCGTATGACCGCCGCGCCGCGTCCGACCGAGCGCTCCGGTGCCGAACCATACACCAGGGACCGCTCGCATGTCGCAAGCTCTTTGACATTCATAGAGATATGGGTTAACGTTACAACTCGTACCGCGGCTGCTTCCCGCTCATCCGGGGGATCGCCGACCAGCTCTCGCAACCCGGTCGATAACTTCCGGCTGAGCAAACAGTTGACCACGGTCCGTTTCCGCCGAAGTAATTCGGCGGCCTCATTGAAGCGTTATTTGCAAATAGCCAATACTTTGCATTCACATGCGGTGTTTCCGCCGAAGTAATTCGGCGGCCTCATTGAAGCTCGGGTTCCTGATTCCAGGTACCGAGGTACCTGAGGTTTCCGCCGAAGTAATTCGGCGGCCTCATTGAAGCAACAAGCAAGCCGTCCGTGCATTCACCGGATAAACCATGTTTCCGCCGAAGTAATTCGGCGGCCTCATTGAAGCGGATTAATCATGGAGGTTTAGTATATGATGTATAGGTCGTTTCCGCCGAAGTAATTCGGCGGCCTCATTGAAGCACCCCTCTTGCGGCAGCAACCTCTACCGCATGTGAATGGTTTCCGCCGAAGTAATTCGGCGGCCTCATTGAAGCTGTCATATTTTTTTCACCCAATAACGCCATGTCCCTCACGTTTCCGCCGAAGTAATTCGGCGGCCTCATTGAAGCGAGTTCCTTCTGTGTTATGGACATATTCTACTTTTGAGTTTCCGCCGAAGTAATTCGGCGGCCTCATTGAAGCGGATGACGGCACCGTCGAGTCTGAATCTGTGTCATGGTGGTTTCCGCCGAAGTAATTCGGCGGCCTCATTGAAGCAATCAGCTATTCAGAGAGCTATCAGGGTTGGCAGTCGAGTTTCCGCCGAAGTAATTCGGCGGCCTCATTGAAGCACCATCTCGTAACGGGGACCTAAGAGCGGAACGAATACGTTTCCGCCGAAGTAATTCGGCGGCCTCATTGAAGCGCAACTGAGACTCGACGCCATGCCAACTGTCAGGTCGTTTCCGCCGAAGTAATTCGGCGGCCTCATTGAAGCCCAGCAGGTTCCGTATCCGAAACCTCTGCTGATCGGTGTTTCCGCCGAAGTAATTCGGCGGCCTCATTGAAGCCGTAGGTTCGTGGATGCATTGCAAGCAACTCTTCACTGGTTTCCGCCGAAGTAATTCGGCGGCCTCATTGAAGCGACGAGCACTCCATTCGCCCGCTCGTCGACGCAAACTGGTTTCCGCCGAAGTAATTCGGCGGCCTCATTGAAGCATGGGCGACGTTCCGCGGCCGATGGAGCTCATCGGCGAGAGTTTCCGCCGAAGTAATTCTGCGGCCTCATTGAAGCTGGTGGGGATTACCGCGAAAACTATCACTACTGACGAGTTTCCGCCGAAGTA
>CAYFXT010000095.1:0-3122 GCA_964346995.1 uncultured Spirochaetaceae bacterium
GGCAGCCCCTGGTGGTCATCGTCGGAGAACAGCAGCACACCGAAGCGGCGGCGCTCGGCCTCGGACCGGTCGACCGAAATCCGCACCTCGAACGCGTCGCCCTCCGGTGTGGCGATCGTGGTGGTGGCGTAGGAGTGCCGTCCGGCCGCGGGGCGCCCGCCGAGCGGCGAGACCACCACGTCGCGCAGCGTCACCGGATCGTGACGCAGCGCCGAAAGCTCGCGCAACGGCTCGATGCGCAGGGTGCCGTCGTCGTGCAGGCTCAGCTCGCGCGGCAGCGACTGCACCGTCTTGAGGTCGATCGCCGGATCGGCGGTGGCGAGCCACGCCCACATCACGCGGCGGCCGTCGGGCGTGAGCACGCTCTCCGGCGCGAAGAAATCGCGGTAGGTCGGCTCGGTGAGCGACTGGTCGGCACGTCGCCAGTTCATCCTGCCGTGGATCTGCGGCACGAACTGTTCGGCCTCGGCGTCCCAATCGCCGAGGTAGTAGCGGCAGCCGATCTGGTGGCTGATGCACAGCAGCATCCATTTGTCGCCGAGCGGGAACAGGTTGGCGCACGAGGTATCCTCGCCCAGGGCGACATCGGGCAAATCGTACTGCAGGAGCGGGCCGACGTAGCACCAATGCACCAGGTCGGAGGACTTGACCAGCTCCAGGTTGTCGCCGGCGGAGTAGGCGTAGTAGGTGTCGCCGACCTGGAACAGGTCGGGATCGCCGGCCAGGATCACCTGCTTGCCGTCCGGCACGCCGGTGGGCAGCACCGGATAAGGCTTGCCCCAGCGGCTGAGCCGGTTGTCCTCGGCCACCGTGATGTAGGTACGGCCCGGGTCGGACAGGCCGGGGTACATCGCCGCCGGCTTGCCTTCCCTGGTGATGAAGCCGGTGCCACTGAAGATCCCGTGACCGGTGAAGCTGGGCTGCAGCTTGGTGGTCTGCCAAGTCCAGTGCAGCAGGTCGGGACTGGTCACGTGGATGAAGCAGAACGACCGCTCGCGGTCGTGCAGTCGCGCCGTTCCCCCCTGCCAGGGGTGACGCAGAATGTAGTGCAGGTGATAGACGCCATCCAGGTAGTAGGCGACGTTGGGGTCGCCGGGCTGGCTGTCCTCGCCCGGATGCATCAGGTGGAAGTTGAGCGCCAGTTCGTCGGTTACGGTGCTGTCGTCGAAACCCTGTGCGGTTGCCATTGCCATCAGTCGCGAGTGTATGCTGCGGCGCCAGTCCTCGCAACCGCAGCCGATCAGTACGCGATGCCCAGACCCGATCCCAGGCCGAACGAGAAGCCGGTGGCATGGGATCGTCCTGGCCGCCGGGCGCGATGCCCGTCGGTCAGAAACGATGGTCGCCGGTGAGGCTTGGGTCCCAACGCTCGGCGGTGAGCATGCTGAGGGCGGCGACCAGGGCGGCCGGCGTGCCGAGGTTCCGCAGTGCGGCGAGCACGACCGTGGTCACTTGACCGCACGGGTCGTCGAGGGCTGCGATCAGATCGGCTTGGGCGGCTGCGGCGCCGCTGCCCAACCGCGCCAGCGCGGTGGCGGCGTTGAAGCGGACCTGGTCGCGGACGCTCCAGCCGCGCACCAGGGGTGTATCCCAACCGGGCCGGGCGACATGCAGCAGGGAGCCGAGCGGCCCGGCCGCCTCCGTTGCGCCAATCGTACCCAGGGCATCCGCAGCGGTGCGCACCACGAAGTGGGACTCGTCCTCCAGGGCGCGCACCAGAGCCGGTGCCGCGGCGCGGGCGGCGCCATCCATCTCGCCGAGCGCGAAGGCGGCGTTGACCCGTGCCCACTCATCGTCCGCTGCAAGCAGGTCGATCAGCGTCGCAATCGCAGGCCTGCCGATGGCGGCCAGCGCGTGCGCGGCGTCGTCCATCACCAGCGCCTGCTCGCGCCACGTGCCGCCATGGTGTCCGCGTCCGACGCCGCGCAGCAGACAGGGGAGCGCGTCACCGGAGTCGCGCAGCATCGCCGTCAGGGCGGGGATGGCAGGCGTGCCGATGGCGCCGAGCGCGTAGGTGGCGGCAATGCGCACCGGATCGGGATCCCGGTTGAGGCAGCCCACCAGCGCCGGAATTGCCGGCGCTGACCCCGCGCCCACGCGGGCCAGCGCCTCCGCGGCTGCCACCCGATCTTCCGGGCGGCCATCGACGAGGCGCCGTTGCAGGTTGTCGATCCCTGCTTCACTCGCGCTGCCATTGCCGGGACCCGCCGCTGCGACGCCGAGGCTGGCATAGCGGTACGGCGCGCCGCGTAGCCAGTCCCACAGGTGTGACCAGGCCAGCTCCTGGCGGTCGCCGGTGGTGAGCTCCTCGGGACGACGCCATGCCCAGGCCGGCCCCGACCAGCCGTTACTCTGCGGTGCCGCGGCGCGCATGAAGATGAACTTCACCATGAACCGGCGCTGTCCGGTAACGTTGACCCCGGCCGCGTGGCCGATGTCGAAGTGGGTGAGGCTCACCGTTCCTGCGGTGCCAATAACCGGTAGCTGTTGCGCCTTCTCCGCTTCCGACAACCCACGGTTCAGATGGGTACCGGGAATGACGTGCGTCGGACCCAACTCCTGCGGGGTGTCCTGCGGGTAGTACATGATGCGCACGAAGCGGATGTGGTGGTGGCGCGGGCGCCCGAGCGGCGTGTAGGAGTCCTGGTGGCTGTTGGAAGCCAGCTTGGCGGCGTAGTCGAGCCCGCCCAGATCCTGCTGCGCCTCGATGTGGCAGAAGCGATGCGGATGCTCCAGGTAGCCGGGACCGAGCAGGGTGAGCAGCGCTCCATGCACCTCGGGCGATTCCAGCACATGGCGCATCTCGGGAACCAGCGGCAGGATGTTGTTGCCGGGATTGTCGGCGCCGGGAACGGCGGCCGCGATCTTGCGGCAGATCGTCCGGTGCAGATCCGCCGGTACCGACGGTTGCAGCACCAGATAGCCGTCGGCGATGAACCGGCGCACCTGCGCGGCACTCAGTGGGACCGGGGCGTTCTTCTGTGCAACAGTAACCATACCGCTAACCGTTGCCGCGCCGGCCTGTGCGGGTCAATACCCTTCGGTCCGAGCGGCCGGCTCGATCGGGCACGTCATCCTCCCCTGCCCGGGAGTAGCCGGACGAGCCCCACTCGATCGCGCCA
>CAYFXT010000095.1:3222-10544 GCA_964346995.1 uncultured Spirochaetaceae bacterium
CACGTCATCCTCCCCTGCCCGGGAGTAGCCGGACGAGCCCCACTCGATCGCGCCAAGTGAGAATCTGCGCTCTCGTGGCGGTATGGCTCAGGCGTTCCTTCCCCCGCTACGACTATCCGCGCCCGATGTACGGCATCCTGGTCGCCATCACGGTGAGGAACGGTACGTTGGCATCGAGCGGCAACCCGGCCATGTAGAGCACCGCGTCGGCCACGTACTGCACGTTCATGGTGGGCTCCACCATGAACGTGCCGTTCGGTTGCGGCACCCCTTCCGCCATGCGCGCGGTCATCGGCGTGCCGGCGTTGCCGATGTCGATCTGGCCGCAGGTGATGTCGAACGGACGCCCGTCCAGCGCCGTAGACTTGGTCAGTCCGGTGATCGCGTGCTTGGTGGCGGTGTAGGGCGCCGAGTTGGGGCGCGGCACGTGGGCGGAGATGGAGCCGTTGTTGATGATGCGCCCGCCGCGCGGGTCCTGAGTTTTCATGATCCTGACCGCCTGCTGTGTGCACAGAAAGGAACCGGTCAGATTGGTGTCCACGACCCGCTGCCAATCCTCCAGGCTGAGTTCCTCGAGCGGTACGCCCGGGGCGCCGATCCCGGCGTTGTTGAACAAGACGTCGACGCGCCCGAATCGATCGCGGGCCGCAACGAACAAGGCCTGCACCGAAGCGTGGGAGGTTACGTCGGTGGGCACGGCGAGCGCTTCCGTCGCCTGCCCGTCCGCGCCGTTACGCGCAGCGGCCATCACGGCTACCGTCTCCCGCAGCGCCGCCGCCCGGCGGCCCGCCACCACGACCGCATAGCCGTTGCGGTACAGGGTCACCGCGGCGGCCCGCCCGACGCCGCTCCCGGCACCGGTCACTATCGCCACCTGGTCTGGCGCCACCTGGCCCGGATCCATCACTGTGTCCTCCTTCGCGTTCGGGGCAACTTCATCTGCCGGCGCACCACCGCGAGCGCCGGTTCGCCCGTGCCCGGAGCGGACGTTACTCCGGCTCATCGACGCGCACGAAACGCGCCAGATCCTGCGAAAGGGTTACTACCTCCGTGTCGCCGGATCGCTCAAGAACGATCTCGTCATCGGTTACCTGCATCAACTTCACCGAGGTCCCGGGCAGCAACTCGTGGGTATGCAGGAGCCGCATGAGGTCGGTGTTCTCCTCCGCTTCCTCGGTGATGCGCAGGATGGTGATGACTTCACCTTCCGCTACCTCCGACAACCGTCGTGCATCCAGGAGCCGCCGCTCGTCTTCCGAACCGGGAAACGGATTGCCGTGCGGGCAAGTCGTGGGGCGCCCCAGCCGCTCGAACAGATGCGCCTCCAGGCGCGCCGAAAGCGAATGCTCCAGCCGGTCGGCTTCTTCGTCCACGTCCACCCAATCGAATCCCAGTTCGTCGACCAGCAAGCGCTCCAGCAGGTAATGGCGACGGATGGTACGCTCCGCCTGACTACGCCCGCGCGGGGTCAAACGCAGACCGTCGTCGCGATCGAGCACCGCCAGCCCATGCTGCGCCATCCGCTTCATCGCCTGGGTCACGGCCGGGGGCGATACCCCCATGCGCTCGGCGATTCGGGCTCCGATGACGGGACGACCCTCGCGCAACAGGAGGTAAAGCTGGATGAGGTATTCGTTTTCGGTAGACGACGAGGTCGTTTCAGTCACAAGGCCAATCCAAACGGAGCCTGCAAGGTACCCTCAGCCCCCCGGATCGTCAAGGCGCCTGTCGTTTCCGACCGTTCCGACAGGCTTCGTCGAGGTAGGCGGGCCGCGCCGAAAGCGGCGCCGTGGGGCGGACGGTTCGGGCGCAAGCGTTGCCCGGCCGCGAATCCGCGACCTATACTGAGTTCCGCTCGCGCCGCGAGCGCCTTGCAGCATGCGCGTCTGTGTCGTTGCCCTCGGCACCCATGGTGACGTCCGGCCGTTACTCGCCCTCGCCGAGGGATTGAGCCGCGCCGGCGATCAGGTCGTCTTCGCTACCCATCGCTACTACGAGAAGATGGTCACCGACCGCGGTCTCGGGTTCCGCGCCGTCGAGGTCAATCCGCGCGCCGTGATCGACAGCAGTCTGGGACGCGGCTGGGTAAGCAGCGGCACCAACCCGTTGCGGTTCGTCCGGCACTTCCGCGAGCTCGCGTTCTCCTTCGGCCGGGAGCTGATGGAGGACTGCTACCGTGCGTGTCGCGGCACCGACGTGATCGTCACCGGGCTGCTCAGCTACTTCGCCACCTGGAACGTCGCCGAGCGGCTGCAGGTCCCGCTGACCGCGGCGTTTCTGCAGCCGGTCACGCCGAGCCGCCACTTGCCCTCGGTGCTCTTCGCCGAGATGCGTGGCCCGGCGCCGGTGCGCGGGGTATACAACTACGCCAGCCACCTGCTGGTCGAGTTGCTGTTGTGGAGCGTTCTTCGCGCCCAGACCAACCAGATGCGGGCCGATATCCTCGACCTGCCGGCCGTACCGCGACGGCACACGTTCGCGTCCAACCTGCGCGAGTCTCTGGTGCTGTATGGCTACAGCCCGGTGGTGCTGCCGCGTCCCGGGGATTGGACCGACGACGTACAGATAACCGGTTACTGGTTTCTGGGTGGCGATGGCGATCGCTGGCAGCCGGACGAGGGCTTGGTGCGCTTCCTGGAGGAGGGCTCGCCGCCGGTCTACGTCGGCTTCGGCAGCATGAGCAGCGACGACCAGGAGGGCCTCACCGGCATCGTGTTCGCGGCACTGCGCAGCCTGGGCCTGCGCGGCGTCCTGGCAACCGGTTGGGGCGGCCTGAGCCGGGCGCAGCTCCCGCCCGACATGCTGATGCTCGACTGGTTGCCCCACGACTGGCTGTTCCCGCGTACGGCAGCCGTGATCCATCATGGTGGAGCCGGCACCGTCGCGACCGCGCTGCGCTGCGGCGTGCCGCAGGTGGTGGTACCGTTCTTCGGCGATCAGCACTTCTGGGGCCAGCGTATTCACCAATTGGCTGTCGCACCGCCGCCGCTTCCTCGGCGCCGCCTCACCGCCGACCGGCTGGCGGACGCGGTGCGCGCCGCCACCTCCGATCCGGCGCTCCGTGCCCGCGCTTCGGCAGTCGGAGCCCGGATCAGGGACGAGAACGGCGTTTCGGCCGCGGTGCACGCGTTCCGGCGCCGCATGCATGCCGAGCTGCCTTGCCGGTAATGTCGCCTGTCCATCGCCGCGCGGCCCGCCCCGGCGATGCACCGGAACGCGGTCGCACGTCCGAGCCCCCTCTGATGCTGGTCACCGGAGCGTCCGGTATGATCGGTGGCGAGGTGGTACGATGGCTCACGGCCGCCGGTGCCCGCGTGCGCTGCCTGCTGCGGCCAACGAGTGCCGCGCCGACCGTCAGCCATCCTGGCGTCGAAGTCGTCCGCGCCGACCTGCAGAACCAAGCTGCCATCGCCGCCGCTCTCTCAGGGGTGGAGCGGGTATTTCACCTTGCCGGGTATCTCCACTCCGGTGCGCCGTTCAGCGCGCGCGAGGACTACGCCCCCTATCGGGCGGCCAACGTGGATCTCACTGCACGCATGCTCGAAGCGAGCGCCGCCGCCGGCGTGCGGCGGTTCCTGTTCGCTAGCACCACCGGCGTCTACAGCCCCACGGCGGCCTCGCCGATCAGCGAACACAGCCCCGTGGCGCCCCTGTCCTCCTATGGGCGGTCGAAGGTGGAGGCGGAGGAACTCGTGCGCGACTACGGCGGCCGTGGGCTCGGCTTTACCATCGTGCGGCCGAGCGCCACCTACGGGCCGCACGACCGCCACTTTCTGCCCGCGGCGCTGGCGATGGCGCGTATGCGGCGCGTGCCATTGGTCGATGGTGGACGCCATCTGGTCGACTTCGGCTACGTGAGCGACGTCGCCCGGCTGATGGTGCAGGCGGCGGCCACACCGGCCGCGCGCGGCGGTACCTACAACGCCGCATCGGGCAATCCGCAGCCGTTGCGAACGCTGTTCGACTTGCACGCCGAGCTGACCGGGCAACCGGGACCAGCGATCGTTCCGGTGCCGGCGCGCCTGTGCCGCGCCCTGGGACCGCTACTGCACGTCGCGGTCCGGCTCCTCGCGCCAGGCATGAGCGCCATGGTCACCCGCGACGCGCTGAACTACCTGGCACGCGACGTCGGCTACGACATGAGCCGAGCGTACGGTGACATCGGTTTTCGCCCGCGGGTCGACTTTCGCACCGGACTGGCGCTGAGCCTGGGCTTGGCCGCGCACGGCACACCGTCAGAAGACGTAACTGGCGCAGGCAACGTCGATCCCGGCGCCGGCGGCGACGAATAGCCCCAGGCTTCCGGGCGCGATTTCCCACTCCTGCACCGCCTGCCAACCCGAAGCCGGAGCGGCGGTGAACAGATTGCCGCCCCCACACGTGACGAACCTGCTCTGCTCCACGCCTAGCGCGGCCGCCAGGTGGCTCAGGAACTCCGGCTCCACCTGCGGCGGGAAGATCACCGCGAAGTCGTCGAGGGTCAGGCCCTCGCAGCGCAGCATGGCGGTCACGCTGGCGGCTACCGCCGCGGGGAGCCGCTCGGCCAGCCGCTCGTCGCGGTCCACGCGCAGCCGCGGCGGCCCCGATTCGTCGGTGTAGGCGTACGCGTGGTACCAGTCCAGATACTCGGCATGATGATCGACGTAGAAGCTGCGGAAGCCGGCGTTGCCGGCGCTGCGCTCCAGCACCAGGGCGGAGCCGGCGCTCGCCAGTCCCAGCGGCGGCTGTCCGTCGACCGGAGTCTCGTTGAACTCCGAGGTGGCGACCACAGCGACGCCCTTACGGGAAAGCAGCATGCGTCCCGCCACCTGGCATGCCATCAACACGCCCGGGGGTCCGTTCATCACGTCGAAAGCCAGGAAGGGCCGCAGCTCCTCGTCCAGGCGCGAGCCCCTGATGCCCATCTCCTTCGCAACCATCGTCGCCAGTGCCGGCTCGGAGATGAAGGCTTCGCGATACACACCGGAATAGATGAGCAGCCCGGGATGCGGGTCGGCCGCGGTAGTGGCGGCGAGGGCACGCTGCGCCGCCCGCGCCGCGAGCGCTACGTTGCCCCGTTCGGTGTCGGTATCCGGGGTGCAGGTGGCGGTGGCGCCGATCGTGACCCGCTCGTCAGCCGGCACGGCGCGGTAGTAGCCGCGCGACGCGCTATCCTGCGTCGGAGGAGGGGCCTCCGGCGGGTGCCGGCCGTTGACCTTGCGGGTGACGAATTCCTCCACCCGGTACTGGGCGAGGCCCACCGTTATCCCGGATGCGGTAACGCTGAACACCACGCGCTGCCCCGGTTGTACCGCAGACGCCTCGATCAGGTCGTTGACCGCCACCCAATGCGAGGTGGTTGCAGTGTTGCCGCGGTACTTGAGGTTGTCCACCATGTTGCGTGAGTGGCAGATTCTGCGTCCGAACCGGCGATTGGTCGCACGCGTGGCCTCCTTGATGGAGTTGGACGAGGTTTGATGGGGAATGAAGTATCGCGGAGCGGTCATCACCGCGCCGGCCCCCGCGAGCTGGTCGTACTGGGCCACTACCTCGGAGATCCCGGCACGCGCCAGGGAGACCGAATCGGTGAACATGATGGCGCCGTGTGATTCAGCCGAATGCGCCACGCACAGCTCGGCATGCTCCGGAACGGTGTGGATTTCGATGAATTCGAATCCCGTGCCCGGCTCCAGCAGCAGACAGATGCCGGCGTCACCCAGGGTCAGGCACGCCAGCCGCTCGTCGTGCAGTCCGCGCAGCTCGCGCTGCGCGGTGGCGGTAAGATGGGTGATGTATTCGCCGCTCACCACCAGGGCGCGGCGCACGTCGCCGCGCCGGATCAACTCGTCCACCACCAGAATCGCGGTAAACACACCCGCGCAGGCGTTGCTCAGATCGAAAGCCAGTGCGCCGTGCATGCCGAAATCGCGGCGCAGCACGGCGGCCGTGGTCGGCTCGACGTTGTAGGTCAGGGGGGAATCCTGCTTCGAGATATTGGCGGCGACGATCAGGTCGATTTCGGCGGCGGCGTGGCGCGAGCCCGCCATGCACCTGGCCACCGCCTGTTTCGCCAGATCGACGGAAAACTCGGTTTCGCCCGCCATGCGCCGGCTGCTGATTCCGGTCAAGCGCTCCAGGGGAATCAGTACGCGGCGCCGGCAGCCCTTGACCACCTCTGCCGTGGTCACCTCCCGTTCGGGCAGGTAGACACCGAGACTTTCGATGCTGGTATTTGCGGTCACTCCGCGCCCCTCGTTCGGCGCGAGATCATGTTCAATCGCTCATCCTCCCGGGCCCTTTCCGGGTGCACCGGCGTCGCCCACCAGCCGACCTTATAACGGAGACTGCGCACCGCGCCAGCCGCGGCGCGCGTGCGAGCTGCACCGGCGACCAGGGGCCCCAGGGCCGGTCGGCCGTTGACCGGGGCGGGTCATCCTGTGTAGGTTGGCGCGCCGACATCGCGGCTCATGTCTGACCTCCACGCCGAAATACGTACACTTCACGACCAGCTCACGGCACTCGCCCTGCGCTGGGCGATGAGCGGCACGGTGAACGACGACTACGCACGTAAGGTACGCTTCGCGGCAATCCGTGCCAACCACCGGCATTATTTCGACCAGATTCCGATCTACCGCCAGCTTGCGGATCAGGTGCAGGTCACTCGCGACGCCGCCACGGAACAGATCGTCGAAGAGTTGATGTCCACCGACCACATCTTCAAGTCGTATCCTCAGGAACATCTGGACAACAAGGACTTCGGCGCCATGAACCGCTGGCTGCGGCAGGTATTCGACCGTCCCGTGGAGGTGGATGTAGCCAGCGTGGCGACGGTCGACGACTGGTTGCAGCGGCTGGAGGCAGCCGGCATCCACACCGTGTTCAGCTCCGGTACCAGCGGCCACATCTCCTTCGTGCCGCGCGACGCCTATACTTGGTCACTGCTCACCAGTCTGAGCGTATCTTACATCCCCCTGTTCCAGATGCACCAGGGAGCGGCACGCGGATGGGAGCGCCTGGCGGCACGTGGCGTAGCGCGGCTGATCGGCGCGGACGGCTTCGCGCAGTTCTTTCGGCGCCATGGGCTGCGCGGATTCGACGGCATTTTCCTGTCGTTCTCAGGCGGCACCCAGGGCACGCAGGTGGTGGGACAGACGCTGGCGGACATGGTCGGTCGCGCCACCTTCCTGTTCGACCTGGACCTGTCAGCTACCGTGGTGCGGGCGCTGGTGCGCGGACCGGCCGACGCGCACGAGCAGCGCTTGGCCGATGCGTTCCTGGAAGCCACGGTACGGCGCCGCGTCGACAACTTCCGGCGCGTGCTTGGCGCGTTGCGCGACTCGATC
>CAYFXT010000096.1:0-10452 GCA_964346995.1 uncultured Spirochaetaceae bacterium
CCTGATTGTAGACGAAGAAGAAGAGGAAAAAGATGCCCAGGATCAGCAGCGTGATAAGGGCGACGCGATTGTTGAAGTTGAACTTCGGGAACCCGGATTCGGGGCCTTTTTTCTGCGAGTTGTTGTTGTCTGCGTTACTCACACTACCTCCTCGGGGGGCCACCGATGCCGAGCCGCCACCCGGATGCGCCGCCCGGCCCACGAACCGAACCGCCGGCCTGCACGATCTCCCGGCCGCCGCTCCCATCTCCACCGGAACACGGCTGCACGCTCGGATCTGCAGGGACAAAAGCTGCACGGCCGCAAACCTTCACCGCCGGCGAACTTCACTCATGACACAGCCGATAGAGGTTACCGCGCCAAAAAAACCGTGCCGCCCGAAAGAGGCACCAGCCGTGGTCACCGGCTTTGGGCACGGTCACCGGCTTTGGGCAAATGTGGGTACCATTCGGTTCCTTATTCCATGGTCGGGCACGCTCGGAGCGGACGTTTACCCGACGTTGTTAACATAGCGGTAAATCGATCCTCGGGACAACCTGCCGGCTGGCCCGTACGCCTCGCGCCGAACCGGTCGATCACCACCGCGGCGAGCCTTCCACGCCCCCTGCCGCTCGCTGCGGGGCGCCGTTGATTGCCGGTGGATGGCGCGTCGCAATGACCCATTCGCGGCCACAGATGAAGCGCACGCCGTGGCCCGCTACCGTTTGCCGTCGCGATGGCACGTGCTCCCGCAGCAACGGCTGCAGGAAGCGGCGCGGCAGGCGGGGCCGGTGGCGGCGGCCGCTGAGCCCGCCACTGATCAGGGCATCCCAGACCTGGAACAGGGCTGCCTCTCGCACGTCTGCCGCGGTGGTCCAGAAAACGCGTGCGGAAACCCGGTAGTGCACGCCGCGGCGCGGGTCGACGGCGTAGCGCCACGGCACCGCCAGTCGCGCTTCGACGGCGAGGCGACGCCACGCCGCGGCGGCGCAGTCGGCCAGCACCGGCAGATTACCGGCGGCCCCCGGAACCGCCGCCTCCAGATCGGGCAGCAACACGCGGATCCGGTTGCGCAGCATGCGCGGGTCGGCATTGGTGGGGTCTTCCATGACCGGCAGGCCGGCTTGCGCCACGTAGCGGCGCAACGCAGCGCGCCGTACGCCGAGCAGGGGCCGCACGATCATGCCGCTGCTCGCCGCGATGCCGCCGCCGCGCAGACTGCCCTGCAACGCGCGCATGAGAATCGTCTCCAGGTGGTCGTCGAGGTGGTGGCCTACCGCCACCGCAGCCGCGCCACGCCGCGCCGCCTCCCCCAACAGGAAGGCGTAGCGCTGCTCGCGCGCCAGTTCCTCGATGCTGCGGCCGGTGGCGCGCCGCCGACGCAGCAGCTCGCCGGCACGGGCGGCGCCCTCCCGCAACGCCAGATCGAGACGCGCTGCCTGCTGCCGCACCATCGCTCGCTCCGCCGCGCGCGAGGCCGCATCGCGTATGCCGTGATCGTAGTGCGCGGCCACCACCTGCAGGCGCAGCTCCGCCGCCAACCGCACCAGCACCAGCGCGAGCGCGGCCGAGTCGGCGCCGCCCGACATGGCGGCAACGACCGTGGCCGGAAGCGGCAGCGCGGCCGCCAAGGCTGCCCGGGCTACCGGCAACGGGTCCGGGGCATCCCGATCGGCGCCCCTCAAAGCGGCACGACGCGCTGATTGATCAGGTTCATGGCGCGCTGGTAATCCCCCTCCACGACCACGTCGATGTGACTGCAGACCCGCTCCACCGCCTCCTCGATTGCGCGCGCGTGCCCGGCCGGCGGTCGGCCGAGGACATGGTCGATCACCGCTACGCCCGGGAACGGGCGCCCGACGCCGATGTAGATCCGCTTTACCTGCTCGGTACTCAACACGCGCAACACCGACGCAAGGCCGCGGTTGCCCGCCGAAGACCCATGCAGGCGGAGCCGGCTCGCACCCGGCGAGAGATCCATCGTGTCGCACACGACGATCAGATCCCCTACCCCGGCATCGCACTCGGCCAGTACCGGCTTGATGATCTCGCCGGAGCCGTTCATGTAGGTATGCGGCTGCACCAGCGTGAGGCGCCTGCCGGCAACATGCACGTGGCCCAGGGCGTAGTTGCGCCGCCGCCGACGCTTGAGATGACCGCCCAATCGAGCTGCGAGAGAATCGACTACCTGGAAGCCGGCGTTGTGCCGGCTGCGCGCGTAGCGGCGGCCGGGATTTCCCAGGCCCACCAGTACCGATCCCATGGACGCCGCCGGTGGCGACGATCAGCCGGGAAGGTCAGGCCTCGTGTTCCGCCGTTTCGTCGTCCAGCGATTCATCATCGCTCGCCGCGCCGTCCGTCGCGTCCGTATCGTCGACCTTGTGGGCGATGAGCACCAGCACCTGGTCCGGGGAATTGAGGACCCGCACGCCGTCCGGGACCACCAGGTCGCTGACGTGCAACGACTGGCCCACGCCGAGGCTCTCGATGTCTACGTCGATCCGCTCGGGCAGGTCGCGCGGCAGGCTCTCCACCTCGACCTCGTGGACCAGCAGCTCCTGCAGGCCACCTTCGCGCACCCCGATCGGGTTGCCGACGAAGTGCAGCAGCACGCGTGCGCGCAGCACCTTGCCGCGCTCGATCTCGAAGAAGTCGATGTGCTCCAGGCGGTCGGCAATGTTGTCTACCTGGAAGTCCTTCACCAGCACGTCGTACCCTTCTCCGCCAGCCGTCAGGTGAATGATCGTGCTCTCGGAAATCTGCTGAAACTTGTTGGCGAATTCGCGTGCGTCGATACTCAGCAGAACGGGCTCGCGATGGCCGTACATGACGGCCGGAATGCGCCCCCGGCGGCGCAGCCGGCGCGCCGGCCCGGTCCTGGTCTCGGTTCGCACCTCGGCGGTCAAACTTCTATCAGACATGTAATTACACTCCTACTTGAGGATCCTCGGTCAGAGTCGGATCAGGCCGCCTGCCGGCTGCCCGCGGGCGTTCCTGAAGACGGACTGGGACGGCAGGATTCGAACCTGCGAATGCCGGTACCAAAAACCGGTGGCTTACCACTTGCCGACGTCCCAAACTGGATGATCATTCTGGCACAACGGCCGCGCCGTGAACATCCCTTGTTGCGCCTCGGGGGCGGGCATCCGACTCGGCGCTGCGCTGGTAGTCCGCGGGAATCCGACCAGGCAGCAGTTGGCGGGAAAGCCGGCGCCTCCTGCCCGGTTCGCGATACCGGTGGCGCACCGCCTCAACGGGCGACCCGGGGGACCGTTGACCATCCGGCCCAGGGGTATTTAGATTGCCGCCAGCGCCATCGGAATGGCGATGGCGAACGGTGATCCGATATGCTGATTCAAGATGGTGGGGAGGAGCATTTGTCTCGGAATTTGACGGTGACGCCACGCGCTTCAGGTCAGTCGGCCCCCGGCTCTGACGATTCCCCGTTCGGTCATGGCAGGATGGCGGCGTACAGCGCCGACCTGGAGGAATTCGAAGAGTTCGAGGACGACTTCGACGACGACGAGTCGGAAGAAGAAGAGCTCGACGGCGAGGAGTTCGAGGACGACGATCTCGACGACGAAGCCGACGATTTCGAAGATGAGGATCCGGACGATGACGCCAGCGACGAGGACGACGCATTCGACGACTCCGAAGACGACATCGAGGACACAGACGACATCGAGGACACCTTCGACGAGGACGACGATCTCGACCTGGAGGAATTCGAAGCTTAGGAGTCTGTCGGATTGTACCGGACTCCCAAGGCGAATGGATGCAATCGATCACCGCTTCGCGGCTCTCCGCCCTCGACGTGTCGATCCGCAGCCAGATCCTCGAACTGCTGCTCTTTCCGGGCAGTGCCGAACGGTGACGGTGTCGGGGCGCCAGTCCGGCTACTCGAACGGCCGACCCTACTCGACCAGCCGGCCATTGAACCAGAGCTTTTCCAGTTCATAGAACTCGCGCGTGGCGCGCTCCATCAGGTGCACCACGATTGATCCCAGGTCGACAAGCAGCCACGGGTTGTCGCGCGGCCGTTTGGATCCGGTCAGCGGCTCGATGCCGTGCGCCTTGCAATACTCCATCAGATAGCCATACACGCCAACGAGATGGGTCGAGCTGCGCACGGTCGCGATGACGAAGTAATCGGCCACATCGCTGACCGCGCTGATGTCCAGGACCACGGGATCGTCGCAACGATGTTCCGCGAGCAGGCGAGCAATGGCCCGCGCTACGCGTTCGTCCACTGGTGTCCGCATCGCGGTCGTCTCCGGGCGTTCCTCATTCGGTACAACGTCGTCCGTCGAAATCACCTCCCAGGATGATGGTCACGTCGATCTCGCTGTCGGGATCGGGGTGGAGTTCGGTGTGCGCAGGTCCGCACCCGATCACCTCCGCCACCCGCTGCGCGAGTCCGGTCCGGCCGCGCCGGTCGATCACCTGCGTCGTGGAATAGCCATGATGATCGGCGTTGCCGATACGCGCGACACGGAATCCGAAGCTCTGCAGGAGCGGCGTGGCACCGCGCGCGAGCCCCGCCGCGCCCGAGCCGTTGAGGATTTCGATGGTGGCGGAAACCCCGGAGTCGGCTTCCTCGCTGGCCAGGGCGGCCACCACCTGAGTGACCGCCGTGCGCAGCAGCTTCCCTTCGTAGTACGGGAAGATCAGCGTACGCCCGTCGACGGTTCGCGGCTGGCCGATCGTGTACTGAAAGATCAGCCGCTCGTCGTCGATCTCGGCAAGGGTGGCGAGGAGGGTGGCAAAACCCGCCGCGGAGAGGTCGCTGCCGAGTCGCTGGTGGAGGTAGTGTTGCGTGCCACGGTACTGGAGCATCGCACGCTGCGCCGCAAGCGCCCGAAATACGCCCTGATGCAAACGGTGTACCCGCGCGGCCCACTCCATCTCCGGCTCGCCGGCGCCGAGATAGCTCAAGTAGTCGAGCGCCTTGTCACCATCGAGCAGCACCGATCCCGCCGGCAGCGTCACCCGCCCAGCTTCGGCGGGCTGATCTATCGGATCCGGGATGAACACCTCGACACCACCGAGCAGGTCGATCAGATCGCGCATGCGGGTGCCGGTTATCTCCAGCGTGAACAGTGGGGTCACGCCGAGCATTTCGGTCACGATAGCGCGCAGAGAGCCGACGTCGCCATCCCGATAGATGGTCTCCAGAGCGTCCATCCGACTCCGACTGGCGACGAGCGTGCCGACGTTGCCCGGTATGAACAGCAACCCGGCGCGGCGCGTCGTCGCGTCGAGGAGCAACACCTCCACGGCGATGCGGTGGCGCGGATCAGAGACCACGATGAGCCCCACCAGCAGGTCGTGCTCCTCCAGCCAGCGTGCTACCTCGTCGGTGCGCAGCTTGGCGATGGCAAATGCCGCCGTTACGGCGATCAGGGCGACAATTACCACCAGCAGCAGGTAGCTCAGATCGCGCCGGCCAGAGGGCCCTCTGCTCAGGCGCGCCGAAACGCTACCCCCCAACGCGAAAGCCATAGAGCCGCTGTTCCCGAATGTAGGCTTCGACGGCGTCGGGAACGAGGGCACGAATTACCCGGCCTGCACAGACCCTTCGGCGCAGTTCCGAGGAAGAGATCGGCAGGCGATGATTGGCCAACACCTGGTGTGGACAGGACAGCTTCAGCGGCGAGCGGCGCCGGCGCGCTACCAGCAGGTCGACCATGGCAAACAGGGTCGCAGCCTCACGCCAAGTGAACAGTTCGTCTCCGAGGTCGTCACCCACCACCAGCCCGGGGCGGGCCCCGAGCGTACCGCTCGCCTGCAACTCGCGCACCGTATCGACGGTATACGAAACGCCGCCGCGCCGCACCTCGACGTCGGAGATGGCAAACCGCGGTTGGCCGGCGATGGCGAGTTGGAGCATGCGCAAGCGGTGGGCGGCGGTGGCCAGCTTCGCCCCCGGCTTGTGTGACGGCAGGTGTGCGGGTACGAACAGCACCTGGTCGTACCCGCCGCTCGCGAGCACGACCTCGGCAACGTGCAGGTGGCCGACGTGGATCGGGTCGAACGACCCGCCGAGGAGTGCGACACGGGGCGGCGTGGCTGCCGTAGCCATCACGCGGCGCGTGCCAGCCGGCTCAACGCCGTGCGCAGCTCGGGCATCCCGGAGCCGTCGTGGGCGGATACCGTAACGATCTCTTCATCGGGATAGCGACAGCGCAGCCGGTGGCGCAAGGCGCCGTCACCGTCCAGGTCCTGCTTGGTACCCACCACGATGCGGCGGCGTCTTGGCAGTTCCGGGTCGTAGGAGCGCAACTCCGTCCCCAGAATGGCCAGCGGGTCGTCGGCGCCGGTCAGATCGATCACGTAGGCGAGCATGCGGGCGCGGGTGACGTGATCGAGGAACTGCAGCCCCAAACCGACACCGCGCGATGCTCCCTCGACGATTCCCGGTATGTCGGCGAGCACGACTTCGGCCCGTGCGTGCCAGTCGGAACGCGGTGCCGGGGCCTCATCGATCGGCATCGTTCCCAGGCTGGGGATCGTCGTGGTGAACGGGTAGGCGGCGACTTTCGGACGGGCGTTGGTGAGCGCAGCCAGGAGCGTCGACTTGCCGGCATTGGGCAGACCTACGAAGCCAACGTCGGCTATGCAGCGCAGTTCCAGTCGCAGTCGCAGGACGCGGCCGGGACGTCCGGGTGTGGCGAACCGGGGTGCGCGGCGCACCGAGTTGGCAAAGCGGGCGTTCCCCGAACCTCCGGCGCCGCCGCGCACGCACAACCACTCGTCACCGACGCCGGTGAGGTCGTGCAATACCTCGCCGCTGTCGGCGTCGCGCACCAGGGTTCCGGGGGGTAACGGAATACGCACCGCCTTGCCGTCCGCTCCATGCCGGCGCTTGCGGCCGCCGGGGGCGCCGTTCTCGGCGTGATAGTGGTGACGGCCAGCCAGATGAGCCAGGGTATGCACGTTCTGTTGAACCGCCAATACAACGTCGCCACCACGGCCTCCGTCACCACCGTCGGGGCCGCCACGCGGAACGTACTTTTCGCGGCGAAAGGAAACCGTTCCGTTCCCACCGCTGCCGGAACTCACGGTAATGGACGTTCTGTCGACGAATCTTGCTCCGAAGCGCGCCACGCCAGCCTTGATTCAGCCGACCGGATTCTTTATCCGGCGGGAATCAGTCGCGCGGCTCGATGGCGACCAGCTTGCGACCGCGGCGGCTCTTGAACACCACCGTCCCTGTTACGCGCGCGTACAGGGTGTGATCGCGCCCCAAACCGACGTTTTCGCCCGCATGCATCCGGGTACCACGTTGGCGGACCAGAATCGCTCCTGCCGCTACCTGCTCGCCGCTGAACCGTTTCACGCCGAGACGTTTGCCACGCGAATCGCGGCCGTTACGGGAACTTCCTCCGCCCTTCTTGTGTGCCACCTGCTCTCTCCTCGTCCGGTACGCGATGCGGCGTATACGGTCCGGTGTGCACGTGCGGCTTCCGCCGCCGCTACGTGCCGGCTTCGATCTTGTCTATGCGCAGGCGCGTGAGCGACTGCCGGTGCCCCTGCCTGCGACGGTAGTTCTTGCGCCGCCGGTACTTGTAGATCACCAGCTTGCGCCCGCGCGGATGGTCCTCCAGCGTCGCGGTCACCTTGGCGCCGGGGACATGGGGGCGGCCGATCCTGGTCTCGCCGTCGGAGGAGACCAACAGCACGTTCGGCAACTCCACCGTGTCGCCTGCGCCCGCCATACGCTCCACGGTTACGTGCATACCTTCGCGCACCCGATACTGCCGTCCCTGAATTTCTACCAACGCGTACATCGCTGCAATCGAACTCCGAATCTCGGCCGTCAAACTACCACGCGGCAAACGCCGCGGTCAAACGAAACCGCGTCGCCGGTTGCATCCCGGTAGTGTGGTAGCAGTACGAAGCAGACGCCGCCACGGGACGAGCCGATCCACGTGTGAGCGCTCAACCACTTGGCAGGAATGCACCCGCGTCGCCGGGTGGGGCGGTCCGGGTGCAGGGACGATCCCATGCTGACCAGAGGAGCGCCCCCGACGCTGACCCGGGTGCCAGCCCATCGGTGCCGCACAGCGGTCCCCGAATCACTCGAACGGCGAACGATGGCCACGATTGCGTAGCGTGGGATAGTCCTGGTCCGGGTGTGGGCCGGTCGGGCCGGAAGCGCGCCTTCCGGCGGCGGGTCGGGGGAGCGATCAGGCGGCGGCGTAGGCGGACCACGCGGCGGCGATTCGTTGGGCCGCGAGGGGACCACGGTGCGCGAGCAGCCGGTAGCGCAATCGCAGCGCGCTGCCGGCCGCCAGTTCGATGGCGCCCGCGATGCTCGGCGCCGGATTGATCCCGCACTGGCGGTCGACTCTCCAGTGGGCCGGATGGCCAGGATTGGCGGGATGATCGAACACCGCAATTCCCGCGCTCGCCGGCGGGGCGTCGGCGCGGCGCGTGCCCCCGGAGTGCCGGCCGACGGACGATGCCTGACCATCGATAATCATCGTCTGCCGTGTCACCGAGTCACCGTGCCGCCCCTGATCGATCGGCATGTGCACGTCCACCCACGCCGCCGGCTGCTGCTCCGCGGCGCCGTCCCGCAGGCCGGCGGAGTTGATCACCTGGGCTCCGAGGTGGGACCGGTACGGTATGCGCACGTAGAGGCCGCCATAGTCGTACGGCTCGATGCGCACGTCGGGAATCGCCCGTAGCGTCCAGTCGAGATCGAGCGTCAGTACACCGTCCGCGCTGTCGAGCGACCACTCCTGCCGATCGGCGAGCACGTGGCGGCCATCGGCGTGCTGCCACAGCGCCTCGATGGTCCAGCGTGGCGGCTCGGTAGCGGTGACCCGTGGCAGGGCGGGGTTGATTCGGCCCAGGGTCTGTCCGGGGCGCTGGCCGGGGAAGTGCCAGAAGTCGCTACCGTTGATGCCCACGAAGCGGGTCTGGATGCCGTGCTGGTGGGGATGGTGCCAGGGGCTGTCCTCGGTCAGACACAGATGGCCGGGAGCGATGCGCAGCGGATGAATGTAGGAACCTGTGCCGGGCTGGGCATGATGCTGCAGCATCACCCCGCCATGCTCGGTATCGTCGATGAACAGGCAGCCGTTTTCGACGCGCGGCCGCCAGCGTGCGGTTTCAGCCATGACCGCACCTACTGTAGCATGGAATACCACCACCAGGCCCACGAAGGGTCAGTGGGTGCATGCCCGCCAAGTCACCCGCGGGTCGGCTCGTCCCCGTGGCGGCGTCTGCTCGTACTGCTGCCACACTACCGGAATGCACCCTGGGTCGGTTGACCGCGACCTGACCGCCGTAGCTCTGCGCTATGATACCGCTCCATGGAAGCGGAGGGATCGCCGCCGGCGGAGCCGGCCACACCGTTCGACCGCGACGGCTACCCTGGTGGTGCGCAGCCGGAGTCCCGGAAACCTCGGCGACTACGTCGGCTGGGAGGAGGTGCGTTCCCGCCTGCAGCGCGCCCGCGCCGCTTCGTAACGGCTCAGCGTTGCCGGCGCGCCGGTGCGGCGCTATCCTCCAATCATGACCATCGACACCTACCTGACCTTCGCCGGCGAATGCCGCGCGGCATTCGAGTACTACCGCTCGGTATTCGGCGGCGACTTCGCTACCATGCAGACCTTCGCCGACGGTCCCGCCGACACGGGCGTTCCCGAGGAAGCGAAGGACCTGATCATGCACGTCTCCCTGCCGATCGGCAGCGATTTCCTGATGGGCAGCGATACGCACGAGCAGTTGAGTCCGCTACCGGCCAAGGGAAGCAACTTCTCGCTCTCCGTGAGCGTCGACAGCAGAGAGCAGGCGGACGAGCTGTTCGCCAAGCTGTCCGATGGTGGCCGCGTCACCATGGCGATGCAGGAAATGTTCTGGGGCTCCTACTTCGGCACCTGCACCGATCGGTTCGGCATCAACTGGATGATCGGCTTCGATCACGCGCAGAGCTGACCGCCCGGCCGGGCCGATCACTCGCTCGCTCCGCGCTGCGCCGCGGCGGCTCGGAGCACTCCCGCCGACACTTGGCCAGCCACCCTGCGCCCGCGACGTACCTCGAGGCCACGTGCGGCGGCCCGAGTCAGGAATCGCAACCGGCGGATCCTGACTCGACGCCGCAGTAGCCGCCGGCCGCGACACGTCGTAGCGGCTGCGCAAACAGGTAGCAGCGCACCTGCATCTCGGCAGCGAATTGACTCCGGCGCCGCGTGCGAACGAAATAGCTGCTGCTTCAGTTGCATGATTGTTTATGCAAGAGTCCGCGAGTCGGTTGATCAGATCCGATCTGATACCCGCTTTCGCAGGACTCTTCGCTATCGCCTGGAATACCATCAGCAGATTGCTTCTTCACAAGCAACGATCCTTTTCGGGACCACCTCGATGGATCAGGGCTCTTCGAATTCACGCTTCGGAAGCCGTGACCGCACATCGGCGCGCCACCTCGCGTGCGAGCGCTCGAAAGTCATGGTAGCAGCCTCG
>CAYFXT010000097.1:0-10450 GCA_964346995.1 uncultured Spirochaetaceae bacterium
CGACGACTACCTGGTTCCGCGGCGCGCCGACCTGCTGCCGATCCTCGCTCTGATCGGGACCTTGGCGGCCACCTACGGCTTGTCCGCACTGGCCGATGCGTTGCGCGGGCGCGCCATGGCGCAGCTTTCCAACGCCCTGGCACGCGACCTGCGGCGCATGGTCTACACCAACGTGCAGAAGCTCTCCCTCGGCTACCTGAGTACGCGCGACGCCGGCGACATCTTGAACCGAGTCAGCAAGGACACGCGCAACATCCAGCAGTTCATCAACTTCTGGCTCACTGACAGCGTTGCGCAGGTGCTGTTTCTGATCGGCGTCGCGGTGATCCTGTTCCTGCGCGAGTGGCGGCTGGCGGTGCTGGTGCTGGTGCCGGTACCGGTCGTGATGCTGATTGCCGGAGGCGTGTGGTCACTCGTACGCTCGCTGTTCCGCAAGCAGGAGCGGCTGTTCGACAAGGTGGATACCCTCCTGCAGGACATTCTGTCGGGGATCCGCGTGGTCAAGGCGTTCGGTCGCGAGCGCGCCGAGGTGAGCCGCTTCCGCACGCGCAGCGGTGAACTGCGCGCGGTGATGCGTGCCAACGAGCGCACCTGGGCCAATCTCATGCCGCTGTGGAGCTTCGTGATGCGCGCGGGAGAGTTCCTGGTGTTCGCCCTGGGCGGGTACCTGGTGCTCGGCGAACGGATGAAGCTCGGCGAGCTGGTGCAGTTCGTCCAGTACGCGATGCTGCTCTACGGCCCGCTGGTCTGGATCGCCGGTCTGCCGCGCCGCTTTGCCGAGTCGATGACCGCTGCCGAGCGGGTGTTCGAGGTGATCGATGAGCAGCCGGCGGTGGCCGACGGCCCCCACCCGCGGCGCCTGCCAATTGCCGGCCGCGTCCGATTCGAGGGCGTGGTGTTCGGCTACAAGAGCCACGAGCCGGTGCTCGACGACGTGTCGCTGGAGGTGGCTCCGGGCGAGATGATCGGCATCGTAGGACACTCGGGGTCCGGCAAGTCGACGCTGATCAACCTGTTGTTGCGCCTGTACGATCCGGACGCCGGGCGCATCACCATCGACGGCGTCGACCTGCGCGCCATCGAGCTGCGCGACCTGCACCGCCAGCTCGGCGTGGTGCTGCAGGAGACGTTCCTGTTCTCCGGCAGCGTGGCCGAGAACATCGCCTACGCGCAGCCCGGCGCTACGCCGCAACAGCTCATCGCCGCGGCCAAAGTGGCCGGTGCCCACGACTTCATCTGCGCCTTCCCGGACGGCTACGACACGCGCGTGGGGGAGCGCGGCCAGCGGCTGTCCGGGGGCGAGCGCCAGCGGGTGGCCATCGCGCGAGCGATCCTGCACGACCCGCGCATCCTGATTCTCGACGAGGCCACCGCGGCGGTCGATACGGAGACCGAGGAACTGATCCAGGCCGGCCTGTTCGCGCTGATGAAGGGGCGTACCACCTTCGCCATTGCCCATCGTCTCTCCACCCTGCGTCATGCCGACCGGCTGGTGGTGCTCGACCAGGGCCACATCGCCGAGGTGGGCAACCACGCGGAACTGATGGCCGCCGGCGGCATCTACCACGGCTTGGTGCAGTCGCAGCGGCGTATGAACCGCCGCTCCGCAGTGTGAAGGCGCGCCGGGGACGGTTGCGGCCCGGCGCGAATTGCTGGCGTGCGACGTGGTGGCACCGGATCGGGGTCCCGGCCCATCACGTCATGATCGGACGTCATGCTCGGTCCCGCCACGGATCGTAATCCGGATCGGGCGCGGCGGCGAGTGGGCGCTCGGCTTCAGGCACGTGACGGAGATTGACGCGAATCCGGGTCCAGGTAGAGGAACGCCCGCGCATTGCGTCGGTGAGCACGTCAGCGGGCTGCAGGTGGGCCGCGGCCACCGGGTGGCGCCGTTTCCAGCGCTCCAGACCGGCGCGCGCTTCCGCCGCGGTGCGCGCCTTGGCCACCACGATCAGCGGCATCTTCGACCGCCGCCGCCCGGTGGCCGGTGCGGCGGGGCTGGCCGAGGCAGCGGGGGCGGCCGGTGATGCCGGCGCCTCGTGTGCCGGCGCGGCTGCCGGCTCGACCGACGATGCGGGTGTGGCCGTTGTGCCGGCGGTACCGGTCGCACCGGGGCTCGCCGCCATGCCCGGCAGCGTCGTCGCCTGGTCGCCAGTCTTTGCGCCGGGAGCAGCCGCTGCGGCGGCGCGCGACGGCGCTACCCGGCGCGGTTCGCCGCGCCGGCGCCGGAAGTGGGGCGGCCACGGCGCGTCGCCGCCGAGCCCCGCCGCCTCATGACGCCTGGCCAGCTCCAGCAGTCCGGCAAGACTGCCGGGGCTCGCGTCCAGGCCGGCCGCCAGGTCGCCGCGCTCGTCGAGCCGGCCCGGCATCGAGCGGATCGTGAAGTCGGCCGGATCGCAGTCGGGCACCTCGTCCCAGGTCAGGGGAGCGGACACGCGCGCGTCCGGCAGCGGGCGCACCGAGTAGGCGGCAGCCACCGTGCGATCCTTGGCGTTCTGGTTGTAGTCGAGGAACACCCCTTCGCGCTCCTCCTTCCACCACTTGCTGGTCGCCCTGCCGGGTACGCGTTGCTCCACTTCGCGCGACACCGCCAGCGCCGCCCGACGCACTTCGCCGAACCCCCACTCGCGGTGCAGCCGGACGTAGACGTGCAGGCCGCGCGAGCCGGTGGTCTTGGGCCAGCCGGTCAGCTCGTGCTCCGCCAGCACCTCGCGCACGATCTGCGCCACCTCGCGCACCGCCTGCCATGTCACCCCGGGGCCGGGATCCAGATCGATCCTCAGCTCATCGGGATGCTCGATATCATCCTCCCGCACCGGATGGGGGTGCAGGTCGATGTTGCCCAGGTTGGTGATCCACACGAGCTGCGCGCGCTCGCCGATCACCAGCTCGTGCGCCGTGCGCCCGGAGGGAAACGTCAGCTCCACGGTTCTGACCCAGTCGGGACGCTTCGCCGGAGCGCGCTTCTGATAGAAGCCCTCGCCATCGATGCCGTCGACGTAGCGCTTGAGCACCAGCGGGCGCCGCCCGATCGCGCGCAGTGCCGCATCCGCGACTGCCAGGTAATAGTCGACCAGATCGAGCTTGGTCACGCCGGTGGCCGGGAAATAGACCTTGTGCGGATTGGTCACCCGCACCTCGCGACCGTCGATGTCCAGTATCTCGGCAGCAACAGCTTTCGCCGCCATCATGTCCCCCTTCTTCCAGTGTCGGCATCATGCCCATCCGATTCCAGGCGCCCTGGGCGAGGCGCTGATGCGCTGGGCGGCGACGGTCCCGACACCACCGCGCCGCCCCTTGTTTCGTACCGGTCAGCCGCATAGGGTTTACGCCATGACCGGCACGCCCGACCAGCCTCGCCCCGCCACGGCACTGCAGATGTACGAGCTGATCGCGCAGCTCGACGAGTTGCGACGGCTGACCATTCTCGACGACCGGAATCCGCAGTCGTTCCGGGCACGCGCGTACGACTGCGCGGTGCGCCGGCTGCGCGACAGCGACGAGGACCTGGCGTCTCTTTCCGAAGCGGAGTTGCAGCGACGGGACGGCATCGGCAAGGCGATCGCCGGCAAGATACGCGAGTTCTTCGACACCGGGCGCATCGCCAAGCTGGAGACGCTGCGCGCGCTGTTTCCGCACCCCGTACAGCAGCTCTCCCAGATACCGGGGATCGGTCCCAAGACCCTGGCCCGCCTGCGCACCGAGCTGGGCATCGAGAGCATCGAGGCGCTGCGGGCCGCGGTGGAGCAGGGCGCGCTACGCAATGTTGCCGGATTGGGCAGGAAGAGCGAACAGATGCTGCGGCGCGCGCTGCAGCGCGCCGAGGCCGCCGGCAACGATCGACGCCAGCCGATCGCGCGCGTGATGCCGGAGGCCGAGCTGCTGGTCGCGGAGCTGGCGGCGCTGCCGGGCGTGGCCGCCGCCCGCTACTGCGGCAGCCTGCGCCGGCTGCGGCCCACCATCGCCGACCTGAACATTCTGGTGGCCGCCGTCGACCCGCGCCCCGTGATGGCGCACGCCGCTGCCCTGCCGGGCGTGGACTGCTCGGCCGCGTTGCACGGGGGCGATACGCGGGCCGCACTCACCACCGGTCGCGGCCTGCACGTGGATCTGCGCGTGGTGGCGCCGGATCAGTTCGGCGCGGCGGCGCTCTACTTCACCGGCTCGCAGGCGCACAACATCAGGCTGCGCGGGGTGGCGGCGTCGCGCGGGTGGCGGCTGAACGAGTACGGCCTGTGGAACGAGCAGCGTGAGCTGGTCGCCGCCGAAACGGAAGCGGAGATCTACGCGGCCCTCGGGCTGCCGCTCATCCCGCCGACGATGCGCGAGGATCGCGGCGAGATCGAAGCGGCGCAGCGCGGCGAGCTGCCTGCCCCGGTGACCGCAGGCGACCTGCGCGGCGATCTGCACCTGCATACCGACGCCTCCGGCGATGGGCGCAGCACGCTCCAGGAGATGGTAGCGGCGGCCGCGAACCGCGGGTTCTCCTACCTGGCAGTTACCGATCACGGCGAAGACATGGGTATCAACGGAGTGAGCCGGGACCGGCTGCTGGCCCAGCGCGAAGAGGTGCGCAAACTGGATGCCGCCTACCCACGATTGCGCCTGCTGCACGGCGTGGAACTGAACATCGGCCCCGACGGCTCGCTCGACTACGACCCCTCCTTCCGCAATTCGTTCGACTGGTGCGTGGCCGCCGTGCACTCCGCGTTCGACTTGGATCGCACCGCACAGACCAAGCGCATCATCACCGCCATGGAAGACCCCGCGGTAAACGCGATCGGCCATCTGAGCGGGCGCAGAATCGGGCGTCGGCCCGGCGTGGAGCTGGATGTCGACGCGATCCTGGCGGCCGCTTCGCGAACCGGAACCGCCATCGAAATCAACGGCAGCCTGAGCCGCCTCGACGCCGCCACGGACGTGCTGAGCCGGGCTCGCGGGATGGCGGTGACCATCGTGGTGAACAGCGACGCCCACCAACGGCGCGAGTTCGACCGGCTGCGGTGGGGCGCGCTGCATGCCCAGCGTGGCTGGGTGGACCGGGAACGCATCGCCAATACCTGGCCGGCACAGCGATTCCTGGCATGGGCGGCGGCGCGACGCGCGTCGTAATCCGGGCCCGGCTCATGGAGAAGCGAGCGAAGGGAATCGAACCCTCGTCACGAGCTTGGGAAGCTCGGGTAATAACCATTATACGACGCTCGCCGGACCTCACCTACTCTACCGCATACCTGATCCGTCGTCCATCCCCTGACCGGGCTCCGGACTGCTCGCTCCGGCGCCGAGCCAGCGTACGGCGTTTTCGAGGATACGCAACGGGATCGGCTGCCGGTAGATCGGGTACGTCTCATGGCCGGGACGGAAATAGAACAGCCTGCCGCGCCCGATCTGCCACACCATGCCGCTGCGGAACCACTCGCCGGTGGGCCAGCGGTCCTCGAAGATCACCTCGTCGGGATCGGGTACGTGCAGCGGCTCGTCGTACATCTCCGATTGTGGGATCGAGAACTCCTTGGGGATACCGTTCGCAATCGGGTGGTCGGGAAGCAGGGTGGCCGAGAAGCTCGGTTTGCCGTCGGCCCGCCACGACGGGAAGCAGCAGATCGGGAGTTGTACCCGCACTCGGGTGATGCCGCCGGGGAACTTGCGCGGGTGATAGCAGGGAGTCACCACGGCGTCCATGGCGGGAGCCTGGAAGCGGTTCGCCGGGGGAACGAAATCGAACTCGATTCGCTCGCCGCTGGTGGCGGGGTAATGCTCGCGCGCGTCGCTGCGGGTGCGGTAGTCCATCGCCTCGATGAACGGCGTGGCCCAGTGCGCCGAGTGCAGGACGATGAGGGCCAGCCGTCCCGCGATTACCCGGTCGATCATCCGCTTGCCGGTTTCAGGAGGCACCTCCCGGTGCCGGACGTGCCCCCACCAGATCAGCACCTGGCAGGCATCGAGAGACGCGTCGGACAGGCCCTGGTCGGGATCGTCCAGCCCCACCGAGCGCACCTCCAGCCCCTCTCGTGAGATCAGATGCGCGGCGATCTCATTGCCGATGAAGTTGTCGTACGCTTCCTGCTGGCGCGGCTGCCGCTCGTCCCACACCAGTACCTGGATACTACTCATGGCTGACAGTAGGATGATCCCAGGGCGCTCGGCAAGTACCCGCATTGCCTCATCCCAAACCTGCGTGCTCTCTGTTCGCCGCTACCCCTTCAGAGAACCGATCATCACGCCTTTCATGAAGTAGCGCTGCAGGAATGGGTACAGCAGCAGGATCGGTGCCGAGGCGATCACGATGGCGGAAAACTTGATCAGTTCGGCCAGGATCTGCAGCTCCTGGAACTCGCGCGGGTCGCTGCTGGTCATCATCTCCGACAGACGCGCGCGCAGCAGGATCTCGCGCAGCACCATCTGTAGCGGGTACTTGTCGGGGTCGTGGAGGAAGATCAGCGCCTCGAAGAAGGAGTTCCAGTGGAACACGCCGTAGAACAGCACCTCGACGGCGATGATCGCGGGCGAGATCGGCAGCACGATCTGAAAGAAGAAGCGGGCCGTGCCGCAGCCGTCCACGCGCGCCGCCTCCAGCAGCTCGTCGGGAATCGTGGAGGCGAAGAAGGTACGCGCGATGATCAGGTTGATCACGTTGACGGCGGTGGGCAGCACCATGGCGCCGAGGGTGTTGAGCAACCCGAGGTTGCGCACCACCAGGTAGAGCGGAATCAGGCCGCCGTTGAACAGCATGGTGAAGACGACGAACCCGGTGATCACGTTGCGGCCCTTGAAGTCGCGCCGCGACAGGGCATAGCCGGCGAGCACGGTGAGGGTGACGTTGATCGCCGTGCCGACCCCGGTGTAGAGAAAGGTGTTGCGGTAGCCGACGATGATGTTGGGATCGCGGAGCACCCGGGTGTAGCCCTGCAGGGTGATCTTGCGCGGGTACCAGGTCACGCGTCCGGTGCTCACCAGGCTCGGTTCGCTGATCGACGAGATCAGCACGAAGTAGAGCGGGTACACCAGCGACGCCAGCACCAGCGCCAGGATGGTCAGATTGACGGCGTCGAACACCCGGTCGGGGGCGCTGTGCCGCACCCGGCTGCGGCGCCGCGGGGCGGTTTCCAGGACCCGGTCGAGCGCCTGTTCGCCGCCGCCGGCGTTCAGGTCGCGGTCTGCCATGTCTCCCCCGCTCCGCCGCCTACCACAGGCTGTTGCCGGTTACCCGCTTGGCGATCTGGTTGACGAGCAGAATCAACGCCAGGTTGATCACCGAGTTGAACAGCCCCACCGCCGCCGAGAAGCTGAACTGCGCCCCGATCAGGCCCTGCTTGTAGACGTAGGTGGGGATGATCTCCGAAGCTTCGACGTTGAGTTGGGTCTGCATGAGGAACGCCTTCTGAAAGCCGATGTCCATCAGCCGCCCGACACGCAGGATCAGCAGCACGATGGCGGTGGGCACGATGCCGGGGATGTCGATGTGGATGATGCGCTGCAGCTTGGTGGCTCCGTCGACGATCGCCGCTTCGTGCAGCTCCGGGCTGATGGTGCTGAGCACCGCCAGGTAGATGATGGCGGCGAAGCCGGTCTCCTTCCAGATCTCGGTGGCCACGTAGATGTGCCGGAACCAAGTGGCGCTGCCCATGAAGTCGGTCGCCTCGCCGCCGAGGAACACGATGAAGCGGTTGACCACGCCGACGGTGGGCGACAGGAACAGGAAGATCATGCCGATGAACACCACCATCGAGATGAAGTGGGGAATGTAGGAGGCGGTCTGCAGGGTCTTGCGCAGCAGCGCGTAGTCGACCTGGTTGACCATCAGCGCGAAGGCGATCGGCACCGGGAACGCCGCCACCAGCACGTACACGCTGATCAGGATGGTGTTGCGGATCAGCAGCTCGAAGAAGTGCGAGCCGAAGAACCGCTCGAAATGGGCAAACCCGGCCCACGGGCTGCCCAGGATGCCCTTGATCGGCACGAAGTTCTTGAACGCGATGCTGGCCCCGTACATCGGCCAGTAGTGGAACACCAGGAAGTAGACGACCGCGGGCAGCACGAACAGGTACAGCACCCAGTTCTCACGGAGATAGCGTGCCATCGACTGGCGCCGTGCTGCCGTCTGCTCCGCCACGATCAGCCGCGACGCTAGCACGGGCTCGGTCGGCGGTCAACCATTCGCGGCCGCGCGGCCGCGGGTGGACTGGACCGGTCGGTGGATATGTGTCATGTTTACCCGCATCGGGAACAGATGCATGCCGAGTTTCCGAAGAGATCATGCTGCTGTTGCTCGATGACAACCAGACGCTGCACGAGGTGAAGCTGCGGGTCATGGAGGTGCAACGTCCCCCGAGGGCGCCATGCGCCCGCTGACCAAGGTTACGGCTACCGCTACGCTCCTGCTGATCTTCATCGGTAGTCTGGTCACCAGCACCGGCTCCGGGCTGGCAGTACCCGACTGGCCGCTTTCGTACGGCATGCTGTTTCCCCCCATGGTCGGTGGGATTCTGTATGAGCACGGCCATCGCATGGCGGCGGCGGCGGTCGGCTTGCTGGTGGTCGTCCAGGCCGTGGTGGTGAGCTGGCGCGAGCCGCGCCGGTGGGTGCGGGTCCTGGCCTGGCTGGCGGTGGTGGCGATTCTGATCCAGGGCGGTCTGGGCGGCCTGACCGTGCTGCTGTTGCTGCCCACCCCGATTTCCATGACCCACGCCGTGCTGGCGCAGACGCTGTTTCTGCTTCTGGTCTCCATCGCCTACACCGAGTCGCGCGAGTGGGCCGCACGCCAGACCGTCGCGGCGGAGTCCGTGCCGCGCAATCGCGCGGTGACTGCGGCCGCGACCGCCCTGGTTGCCGCGGTGTACGTGCAATTGTTGCTCGGAGCGCTCATGCGCCACACCGGGTCCGGGCTGGCGATACCCGACTTTCCCCTCATGGGCGGCCGGGTGGTGCCATGGTTCGACGATCGGATGCTTTCCCACGTCAACGCCGACCGCTTCGAACTGCTTCTGGAACCGGTGAGCCGAGCCCAGGTGGTGGTCCACTTCCTGCACCGTCTCGGCGCTGCCGGCGTCGGACTCGTCGTGGTCGCGGCCAACCGCGCCATCTACCGCAGCGGCGCCTTCCCGGCGGCTCGGCGGCTGCTGAAGTGGATCAACGGTGCGACCGTACTGCAGGCGCTGTTGGGCGTGCTGACCGTGCTCACCGCGCGCTCCCCGGCCGTGGCCAGCTTCCACGTACTGCTCGGTGCGACGCTGCTCGCCGTGACGCTCCTGTTCCTGCTGCGCTGTGTCCCACTGCCGACCCGCGCCCGTCCCGGCGCGGCCAGTCCGGTGCAGCGCCATGGCTAGCGCCCCGAAATCGCCGCCCGGCGGCGGCTCCTTTGGCCTGTCCCGTCCACTCGACCGCCCGTCACCGGGCGCCGCGGTCGGGCGCGACGGAGCGCCGCGTCCGCATGCCGCGCAACTGCGGCGTGCGGTAGCCCGGATCGGCGCGTTGCGCTCGCTGGTCAAGGAGCGCATCGTGCTGATGGTAGTGGCGACCACCACGCTCGGTTACGAGGCCGCCGACGCCGCGCCGGATGGCCACGGCGTCCTGCCTGTCGTGCTGATCGGCACGGCGTTACTGGCCGCCGGTTCCGGGGTCCTCAACAATGTGCTGGAGCACGAGGTGGACGCACGCATGGAGCGCACCCGCGGGCGGGCGTTGCCGCAGGGTGCGGTGTCGCGTCCTGCCGCGGCGTGGTTCGGCGCGTTGCTGCTGGTCGGCGGCGCCGTTCTGTTGTGGGGCGGCGGCGGTCTGCGGCCGGCGCTGCTCGGCGCTCTGGCGGCGGTGCTCTACCTGCTGGTGTATACGCCGATGAAGCGCCGCTCGTGGCTGAACACTCCGCTCGGCGCCATTCCCGGCGCGCTGCCGCCGCTGATTGGTTGGTCAGCCGCAAGCGGAGGTTTGTCGGCCGGTGCCTGGATTCTGTTCGGCGTGCTGTTTCTGTGGCAGCATCCGCACTTCTACGCCATCGCCTGGGCGTACCGCGACGAATATCGGCGCGCCGGTCTGAAGATGGCCAGCGAGGTCGACGCCGGCGGCCGCTTCCTGACCACGCAGGTGATCCTGTTTCTCGGCGCGCTGATTCCCCTGTCGATGTTGCTTACTGCGGCCGGCACTGCGGGCCTGGTCTACGCGGCTGGCGCCCTGCTGATCGGATTGCTCTATCTGGCGGCCGGCGTCTCGTTCGCGCGCCGACGCGACTTCGGCAGCGCACGCCGATTGCTGCGCGCGTCGGTGATCTACCTGCCGGCGCTGCTGGTGATCGTGCTCGCCGATGGCTGGCTGTTCCCCCCCGCCGGGTCGGCGCAAGGGTAACCACAGAGATAATAGCGCCAGCACGGGAGTACGCGCGCTTGGTGGAGGAGGGATCAGAGAACAGGCGGCGAGCGGCGCCACGGGTCGCCGGTGCGGTGCAGCCAGCCGTCCA
>CAYFXT010000098.1:0-10398 GCA_964346995.1 uncultured Spirochaetaceae bacterium
CCTGAGCTTCGCGCCCGGCAGGACTCGAACCTGCGACCTACGGATTCGAAGTCCGGCGCTCTATCCATCTGAGCTACGGGCGCCACTGCGTCGTGTGGCGGATTGGTACAGCCGCGGACCACAACCACCACACAACCACCAGAGGGTGGGTGATGGGGCTTGAACCCACAACTTCCAGATCCACAGTCTGGTGCTCTACCGATTGAACTACACCCACCGAGTGGCGCAGCCGGTCCGCTTTCGCGCACACGGCATCGCAACATCCAGAGTAACCAGGTGCCGAGTGCGCTGTCAACCGGATTCTGCGCGTCTGCGCGTGTGCCGTGACAGGGCGATCCCATGCAAAACGGCCAGGGAGCGCCCCCGACGCTGACCCGGGTGCCAGAGCCCGGTGCCGCAACGCGGTCCCCGGTTCGCTCGAACGGTGAACGACAGTCCACGATTGCGCAGCTTGGGCCACGATTGCGTAGCTTGGGATAGTCGCTGGCGTGCCTGAGTGCCTGCCGGCCGCGTGCCTGCGCCTCGGGCAGCGTCAGCGGCGCTGCAGATCGAGGGCCGCCGAGTTGATGCAGTAGCGCTTGCCGGTGGGACCGGGGCCGTCGTCGAATACGTGCCCGAGGTGGGCCTCGCAGCGGCTGCAAACGACTTCAGTACGGCGCATGAAGAAGCTGTTGTCGGCTTCGGTGTGCACGCACCCATCGGCGACGGGTGTCGTGAAACTCGGCCAGCCGGTTCCGGAGTCGAACTTGTCGGTGGAGTCGAACAGCTCGCTGCCGCACGCCACGCAGCGGTAGGTGCCGTCATACCTGGTCTTCCAATAGGCCCCGGTGAACGGCGCCTCGGTGCCCTTCTTGCGGGTGACGTGATACTGCTCGGGCGTGAGCTCCCGGCGCCACTCGGCATCGCTCTTGTTGACCTGAGGCTCGGCCCTGCGTTTGCTGCTCACCAGTCTCCTCCCGGGTGACGATCGTGCATCGTGCTACCGAAACCGTACTACAATCCGATTTCGTCGGCCACCTCGCGCATCGCCAGGATGACAATGCGGATCAGGTCGTTCAGCTCGGCGTCGAGCAACGCCGCGCCGCGTTCTATCACCTGGCGGTCGACTCCGGCGGCGAAGTTGGCGCTCTTCCACTTCTTTCTTACCGACTTTACCTCCAGGTCGCGCACGCTGCGCGACGGGCGTACCAGGGCGCAGGCAGTGACGAAGCCGGTCAGCTCGTCCACGGCGTACAGCGTCTTCTCCAGGTCCGTGCGCGGCTCCACGTCGGTGCAGATCTGCCAGCCGTGCGACAGCACCGCTCTGACGTACTCGTCCGGCCACCGCGCGGCGCGCAGGATCTGTTCGGTCTTGCGGCAGTGCTGCTGCGGGAACTTCTCCCAATCGAGGTCGTGCACCATCCCGATTACCTCCCACCGCTCCGCGTCCTCGCCGCGCTGGCGGGCGACGTAGCCCATGGTTGCGGCGACGGCGCGGCAGTGGTTGCGCAGCGCGGGGTTGTCGACGTATTGCTCGAGGAGCCGTTCGGCATCGCTTCTGGTGGGTACCATGGCGCCGATTGTACACCTCGACGGTCCGCATGGGCACGCGGCGGGCAGGCAGGAGAGGCATGCGCTGGCGATCCTCCCTCACCGTCGCAATGACGCTGAGGGCCACGCGGCGTTATGTTTCGCTGACTTCCATGGCCAACCTCCTCAGTTCCTACCTGGCGGCTACCCCGGCCGCCGATGTTACTGCGCCCATGGCAGGCTATGTGGCCGCCCTCGATCAGGTGTACGACGCCGCACCGGAAGTCGCCGCCGCGGTGGTCCAGGAGCTCGCCGACCAACGCGCCCACCTGAAACTGATCGCCAGTGAGAACTATGCGTCGCTGGCGGTTCAGGCCGCCATGGGCAACCTGCTTACCGACAAGTACGCCGAGGGCGTGCCGGGGCATCGGTTCTACGCCGGTTGCACGAACGTCGACGCGGTAGAGCGCCGCGCCGCGCGCCTGGCGTGCGAGCTGTTCGGCGCCGAGCACGCCTACGTACAGCCGCACAGCGGGGCGGACGCCAACCTGGTGGCCTACTGGGCCATTCTGGCGACCCGGGTGGAGCAGCCGCGGCTGGCCGCGCTGGACGCGAAGTCACCGCTGGCACTGAGCGCCGCGCACTGGGAGCGGCTGCGCGGCGAGCTGGGCAATCAGCGCCTGCTCGGCATGGATCTCGGTGCCGGCGGCCACCTCACGCACGGCTACCGGCTCAACGCCTCGGGCCGGATGTTCGAATGCCACTCCTACGGCGTGGACGCGGACAGCGGCCGGATCGACTACGAGGCATTGGCGCGTCGGACGCGGCAGATACAGCCGTTGATCCTGCTCGCCGGCTACAGTTCCTATCCGCGCGCGATCGATTTCCGTCGGATGCGCGCCATCGCCGACGCGGTAGGAGCGGTGTTGATGGTGGACATGGCCCACTTCGCGGGACTGATCGCCGGCGGCGCGCTCAGCGGCGACTACGATCCGGTGCCGTTCGCGGACGTGGTTACTTCCCCCACCCACAAGACCCTGCGCGGCGCGCGCGGCGGGCTGGTCCTGTGCCGTGCGGAGTTCGCCGAGGCGGTGGATCGCGGCTGTCCGCTGGTACTCGGCGGGCCGCTGCCGCAGATGCTGGCCGCGAAGGCGGTGGCATTCGCCGAGGCGAGCGGCCCCGATTTCGCGCGCTACGCGCGCCAGGTGGTTGCCAACGCGCAGGCGCTGGCGGCGGCATGCGCCGACTGCGGCCTTGCCGTAGTCACCGGCGGCACCGACAATCACCTGCTGGTGCTGGACGTGACCCCGTGCGGGTTGACCGGCCGGCAGGCCGAGTCCGCCCTGCGCGACGCCGGTATCATGGCCAACCGCAACGCCATCCCCGGCGACCGCAACGGGCCATGGTATACTTCCGGACTGCGCATCGGTACCCCTGCCCTGACCACGCTGGGCATGGCGGAGGAGCAGATGCGGCCGGTTGCCGCCTGGATAGCGCGCGTGCTGGAGGCGGCGGAGCCGGCGGTCATCACCAGGGGGCCGCGCGCCGGCAACGCCAGCCGCAGCCGCTACCGTCTGCCCGATGCGGTCCGGTCCGAGGTAGGTGCCGGCGTGGCGCGGCTTCTGCAGAACTTTCCCGCCTACCCCGGCCTCGATCTGTCCGTGCTGCAGAAACTGATGGCGGGCGCGGGAGAAGTGGCCGCCACCGGTTGACGGCGGCCAGGCACGGCGGACAGCGCCGCATGCCGAACGACTCCTGGATGGTCGCGTCCAGCGCGACTCGAACGCGCGACCCGCAGCTTAGAAGGCTGCTGCTCTATCCAACTGAGCTATGGACGCTCGAGGCCCGAAGTCGGGATGAGAGGACTCGAACCTCCGATCTCCTGCTCCCAAAGCAGGTGCCCTAGCCGCTGGGCTACATCCCGGTGCGCCAACCGCCGGCCCTTGCGCGGCGCCTGACACCGGAATATAGGAACCGATTCCATCGCTGGTCAACGGCGGTCGGGTGGGACGGGTGGGACATCAGGGGTGCACTTCCCGTCAACTGGCGTCAGACGAAGGGACTGGTCGTGGGCGTGCGGCGATCGCTCATGTCGTTCGCCACCAGGTGTGCCACCAGGGCGGCGCTGGTGACGTCCAGCAGCACCGCCACACCGGTGAGCAGCGGCAGCACCGGCTGCATGATCAGGGGGGCGTCGGTCAGGCTGTGGCCGGACAGGTGCCACAGCGTCGTCAGGCTGACCATCGTCCCGAGACCGGGAACGGCGCCGGCGATGAAAGAGAGCAGGAAGGTGAACAGCGCCGCCCACAGGAGATGCGGCGCGGAGATTGCCAGGCTGGTATAGGAGCGCAGCACCATCAGGTAGCCGATGCCGGTCACCAGGGCGGTACCGGCGCGACCGAATACCGCGCACACCGGAAACGCGGCCGCCGCCACGCGACGCCGCAGGCGGAACGACTCCCGGCCATGCACCACGAGCGCCCCCAGACTCACGTACGGATCGCCGCTGATCAGTCCGGTGAGCGCCGGCCCGAGCGCGGCGTAGATCCAGCGGTACGGGTTGGTCCGCTCCCCGAGGAGGTAGAGCAGGGCCGGAAACACGCCGAGGTAGAGCACCGTCACGTCGATCGCCAGAATCACGATCAGCTCGCGGTAGATAACGAGATCGGTGTCGACGAGCTGCACCACGCTGGCCGCGGCGATTACCATGATCGCCACCCAGAACAGTTCCACCACCAGCGCGTTGATCTGATAGAAGATCCGGCAGAGCGAGTCGAAGAGCTGCGTCACCGGGAGCGTGACAGGGTCGTCGAAGCCGAGATTGGCCCCGAAGATCAGCCCGAGCGCCAGAATCGGCAGCAGCATCGATCCGTCGTTCACCAACGCCTGGAACAGGTTGCCGGGGAAGGCGGCGCCGAGGATGTCGACCAGCCCGGTTATGCCGTTGGCGGGTTGCTCGACGACCGCCACGATCGGGATGCGCTGTGGCGCCAGCAGCAGCACCGATGCCAGACCCAGGACGGTGAGCAGGGCGCTGCTACCGGCCACGTAGAGCGCCAGTCGCCCGTAGACGCGCAGGCCGGCGCCGCTGCCGTTCAGCTCGTGGGTGCCCATGACCACCCCGAAGAACACGACCGGAAAGACTGCGTAGCGGCCCACCTGGATGGCGGTCCGCGCCAATCTGTGGGCCAGCTCGGCGATCTCGCCGCCGCCCCGGCTCAGCAGAATCCCGATCAGGATCCCAGCCGTTGCCGCCAGCGCCGTCTTGAGCCAGATTCTCATCGCAGCCCAGCGTTGCCGAGGCAATCACCCGCCGTCAACGGCGGCGCGGGCGACGGGCACCGAACGGACGGCGTGGAGGCGACCCCAGGAGGGTGAAAGGTGCATTCCGGTAGAGTGGCAGCAGTACGAGCAGACTCCGCCACCGGGACGAGCCGACCCGCGTGTGAGCGCACTACCACTTGGCGGATTGCGCCCGGACGACCAGACGGTCTCCGGTGACGTCACTACCGGTTCGGAGATGGCATCGCGCTCGAGCCGCAGTACCACGTTGGCATCGGCACCGAGTATCGGGGATCGAGGCTGTCCGGCGGCCCAGGGCATTTCTGCCGTGCGCAGAAGTCGTCGCTGTTGACACCCTGAATGTCATCTACCATTATCGATGGCATGAAGAAGCTCCTCAAGGTGGATTCGGCCGGGCGTGTCGTGTTGCCGCAACCGCTGCGCAAGCGTTTCCATCTGACGCCCGGGTCGCATCTGGAGATCGATGTCGAGCCGGATGGCATCAGGCTGCGACCGAAAGCACCCGCTCCAAGTCTTGGCGACGAGGACGGACTGCTGCTCCACGAAGGCGAACCCACCGGCGACCTTCTGCACGCCGTCGAGGAGGCCAGAGCTCTCCGCGACGAACAGGTGAACTCGGCTCTGGGGTGACGATCTTCTGTGACACGTCGGTGCTGGTGGCAGCGTGCGTGCGCCGTCATCCGCACTACCCGCGGGCGCGACCCGTGCTTGCCGACATCTCGCGCGGCACGGCCGGTGTCAGGGGTGTGATCTCTGCGCATAGCGTTGCGGAGCTGTATTCTGCGCTGACCATGCTGCCGGTCGAACCGCGGATCCTCCCCTCCGAGGCTGCTTCCATCATCGACGCGAACGTCATCCGCTTCTTCCGGTTGGTGCCCGTCACGCCGGCTATGTACCAACGCGCAGTGGCTACGTGCGCACAACGGAGATTTCCCGGTGGCAAGGTGTACGACGCCGTTCTGATCGAGTGCGCCCGTGCCGCCGCGTGCGACCGCATCTACACGTTCAACCGGACCGACTTCGAGCGGCTGGCGCCGGATCTGCAACGAGTCGTCGCGGCACCGTAAGCCGGCCGTCGGGCGCTCCCCTCGCGCTCAGGCGGCGACGACGCGCAGGTCGAGGGAGGCGATGTCGTCATACACTGACGATTCGCCTTCAAGATGATCTCGCGGAGTGGGTCGAGACTACCGCCAAGGCGATGGCGTGCCGCAAGGGCGCCTGACCGCACCCGGGCGAATGCGGACCGGTGATGTTGCCGCCGAAAGCCTGCGCTCAGTATTCGCGCTGATGGATGATCGCGATTCGGATCTCTGCTCCTGATTACACAATGCTTCGTAGTTGCAAGATGCTTCGTGGTTGCAAGCGTTCGTAGCAGCAACGAGTAACGACGGTTCGTAGTAGACGGCCATCGGTCCGGCGGCGGCGGACTACGGGTCGGCGAAGGGGAAGGTGCCGGCATAGCCGAGGGTTTCCAGGGTGAAGTCGGGCGAACTGACGAACTTGATGCCGGGGTACATCGCGTTCTGCTGAAAGTGCAGCACCAGATTGGCACGGATGTCGTCCTCCGGGTCGTCGCCGAACTTGACCCCCTGGTGGGGGATATGGGCGAAGAACACGATGGCGTCGCCGGCGCGCGGGAAGACGTGCTCCTGCGGCTGCGTGTCGCACCACACCTGGAACGGGTTGCTGCGGTCGTCGGTGTAGTAGACGTGCGGCAGCAGTTCTTCCGGCAGCAGGCGGTCGACGTAATTCGTCAGGAACGTCAGCCGGCCCCGCTCCGGGGTGTTGTCGGTCAGGTAGAAGGTGGTGTTCATGCATAGCGCGCGCAGCGGGCGCGCCGCCCCCGCCTTGCGCTCCTGGTAGTGGTAGTCGCCGAAGTCCATGTGCCACTCCTGGCGGTAGGCGCGCGGGTTGATGTGTGCGCGCAGCGACCGCAGTTGGCACTGCCTGCCGAGCATCGCCTTGAGGTAGGGGGCGACGCTGGGGTGGCCGACCAGGTTGCGCGACAGCTCCGGCTCCAGCCGCAGCAGGCTCTCGAACGCCACGTTGCCGACGCTGTTGTCGATTTCGTTCAGACCGCGGCGGTGCAGGTCATAGAGCTTGTGCTTCCACGTCGCCACCGTCTCGGCGTCGAGTGCACCGGGCACCAACAGAAATCCGTCCCGCTCCAGATCCGCCAGCCCCGCCGGCACGTCCCTGTCGGCCATCAGAACCCTCCTGTCCTCATACTCTGTAGCGGACCATACCCCAAGATGAGCCGATCACGGCAGATCCCATATCCCCGGTGGCAGTACGCGCGGGGCAGGGGCGTGACGTCGGGCGTTGGCGTGGCGCAGGCGCGCAGCGTCGATCTACGGCGCCGGCAGGTGCTATGGCGCCGGCAGGTGTTCCGGGTCGGCGGACCAGCGCCGGGCCAGGGTCTCGAAGCGGTCGGCCTCCGTGCTGCGCCCCCGCTTGCGGCAGCCGGCGGCATAGATACGCGCCTTGCGCGCCAGCTCGGCCGCCGCCGCGGTCTGCCGTGCCGGGGCGAAGAATCCTCCTTCCACCAGGTCGCACAGTGCGCGCAGCCGGAACAGTTCTATGTGGCCGTAGCGCTCCGAGAGCTGATCGCCGTGCCCGGCGCGCTTGATTACCGATTCCTGATCCACGTACCCGACCGCATGGTGGGCGGTGAGGCGCAGCCACAGTTCGTAGTCCTCGGCAATCTCCAGATCCTCGCGGAAGCCCCCCGCCTGCGCGAACACCTCCCGGCGCAGCAGCACGGTGGAAGGGCCGATGACGCACTTGCGCAGCGAATCGGCGAACAGGTCGCCGTGGCGCCTGTGACGCTGGCTGCGCTGCGAGACGCGGCGGCCGTTGCGCAGCCAGCGTTCGCGGGTGTGGGAGATGGCGTGGCCGGCAGCGGCCGCCGCGGCGACCTGTACCGTGAGCTTGTGCGGCAGCCACAGGTCATCGGAATCGAGGAACGCCAGCAGATCGCCGCGCGCCAAGCGCGCCCCGGTGTTGCGCGCCTGCCCCGGCATGCCGGTGTGTTTCTGGCGGACGACGCGCACCTGGGGGAACGAGTGCAGAGCGTGGGCGGTGCCGTCGGTGGAGCCGTCGTCCACTACGATCAGTTCCCACGGCGCGTAGCTCTGCCGCAGCACCGAAGCGACCGCCGCGCGCAGCAGGTCGACCCGATTGTAGGTCGGAATGATCACGGAGACGAGAGGATGAAACCCCATTCGGAAGATCCTATCGCCACCCGGTGTGCCGACCAAGCGCCCCGGAACCGTTGCCTGTCGGCACCGCTCCGACGGTGCGAAGCGGCGGCCCAGCCGTCCATTGCGTCGGCGTCCGTGCATACGGTGGGGTGCATTCCCGTCACGGGGACGAGCCGACCCCGTGAGCGTTCTACCACTTGGCGGGAATGCACCCCCGTACGCTGTCGGCGTGGCTCGCCCCCCACCCACCTCGACGTGGATGCGGTACGCGCCGGTGGCGCCACCACCGGTGGGTACGCTTGCGGAAATCGTCCGCGGGCGGCAGGCTCGGGACGCCATGGCGTTGCCCGATCGAATTGCACTGGTAGGGTACATGGGCTCCGGCAAGAGCACCGTGGGACGGCTGCTCGCCACCGCGGTCGGCTACCGGTTCGTCGACGTGGACTCGCTGATCGAGGAGCAGGCGGGCGTATCGATCCCCGATCTGTTTCGCCGCGACGGCGAGGAGATGTTTCGCACGCTCGAATCGGATCTGCTGCTCGGGCTGGGCGATCGGCGCTGCGTGGTGATCGCCACCGGCGGCGGCACCCCGATGCGCGCCGCCAACCGCGCGTTCCTGCAGGCGAGCTGCCGCACCTTCTATCTGGAGATCAGCGCCGCGGAAGCAGTGCGCCGGGTCGGTGGCAGAGGCGGCCGGCCGCTGCTCGCCGCAACGCCGCAGGGCATCGCGGAACTGCTGGCGGCGCGCCACCCGACGTATCAGGAGGTGGGGGACACGATCGCGGCCGAGGGGCGGTCGCCGGCGCAGATCGTGACGGCGGTCCGGGCGCTGTTGTAGGCCGAAAAGTGTAGACGAAGCGGTTACCGACTCCGCCCGCCGGCGCGTGCGGCCAGGATCTCCAGTACCTGCCGCAACGGCAGATCGGCGGCCGCCAGCAGCACCAGCACGTGGTAGAGGAGGTCGGCGGTTTCGGCGGCAAGTTCCGTCGCGGTGGCGGCGGTAATCACCTCGACCGCCTCCAGCCGCTCCAGAATGGTGGCCGCGGCTGGCGGCGCCGCGTCGTTCATCACCTCGATGACTCGTCGTTCTGAGGATAGCGCTCCAGCAGATCGCGCATGTCGACGCGACCCTCATACCACGCCTTGCCGATGATCACGCCGATGATGCCCTCCACTCCCCGCTCGCGCACCGTGGCCACGGCATCGACGTGCTCCGGTGCGCCGATCCCTCCCGACAGGATCACCGGCCGCCCCGACGCGCGTGCCACCGCGACCGTGCGCGCGATGTCGGGACCGGCCAGGGTGCCATCGCGGGCAATGCTGGTGTACACGATGGCGCTGACGGGCTGCTCGCCCATGCGCGCCGCGAGCTCGGTGTCGGTCATGCCGTCGCCCGATTGCCAGCCGTGGGTCTTTACCAACCCTTCGTCGGCATCGATCCCCGCCACCAGCCGGTTGCCCACCTGGCCCGCCCAGTGCGCCGGCAGCTCCGGATCGCGGGCCAATGCGGAGCCGACCACGATACGGTCGACGCCGATCGCCAGCAACGCACGCGCGTCGTCGAGCGTGCGCACGCCGCCGCCCACCTGCAGGCGGAGCCTGACGGCGGCGCGGATGGCCGCGATCAGCGACCGGTTGTCGCCGCTACCGCGGGCGGCGTCGAGATCGACGACGTGCAGCCAGCGTGCGCCCGCCTGCTCCAGCTCGCGGGCGGTGCCGGCCGCGTCACGGGAGTAGTCGGTAGCGGCGGCGAAGTTGCCGCGCGTCAGGCGCACCGGACGCCCGTCGAGCAGATCGATTGCGGGCAGGATCAGCATGAAGGAAGCTGCTTCTGGTTGTTCGAAGGGGAGCAGGAGCGCTGCGCCACGCTGCGTTCGACCTCGTCGTGGAACGCCCGGCAGATGTGCTGCTGCAATTCCTGCTCGGTCATGTCACGGGCCAGCAGATCGCTGAAGAACTCGCGTTTGCTCAGCCGGCAGATGCCGGACAGCGCGGTCAGGTAGGCGCGATGGTTGTTGGGCGGCGTGGCCAGAATGAACAGCAGCCGGACCGGCTCGCCGTCGACGGTGTGGTAGTCGATGCCGGTGCGCGAGATGCCGAGCGCGATCTTCACCTCGCTGACATCGTCGGTCTGACCGTGGGCGGCGGCGACGCCGTGGCCGATGCCGGTGCTCTGGATATGCTCGCGGCGCACCACCGCGTTCTCCACCGCGGTGCGTTGTCCCGCGTCGGCGAACACGGCGGCCCGTCCTACGACCTCATGAATCGCCTGGAACTTATCCGTGCTCTGCAAGTTGTCGACCACGGTGCCTGCTTCAAAACAGCGCAGCATTGCCGGTTCAATTGCGAAACTACCAATCACCGTTGGGGCCGTCAAGCCAAC
>CAYFXT010000099.1:0-8791 GCA_964346995.1 uncultured Spirochaetaceae bacterium
GGTAGCTGCCGATCCCCACCACCGGCGCCCGCTCTCGCGCGGGCGCCGCGACCTCAGCCTTCATCCTTGACACAGCGAAAGCCGATGGTGGCGCACCGGTCCAGCCCCGGATACATCAGCAGCACCTTTTCGTGGCAGTCGTTGGGCTGCGCACCGCTGGCCTGATACCACTTGCTGCCGACTACGACCAGGTAGCTGCCACCGCGCACGATGGCGTAGCGGGCGTGGCCGTCGTCGCGCTCGCTTTCGGTCCACTCCCACACGTTGCCGCTCATGTCGAGGCAGCCGCACGGGCTGGCGCCCTGCGGGAAGCGGTCGACCGGCGTGGTGTCGGCACCGGCGCCGTTGCAGCGGCCAGCGTCGAACAGATCCCCCCACGGCCACAGGTCGCGGCCGGAGGCGTTGTGCCACTCCGGCTCGGTGGGCAGCCGCTTGCCCGCCCAGCGCGCGTAGGCGCGGGCATCGTCCAGGTCCACCCACACCACCGGATGGCGCTCCTTGCCGGCCGGCATCTGCCACTCCCAAGGCGCCGCCGCAGCATCGCCGCGGCTCCAGTGGCGCAGGAAGTTGTGCAACTCCGCCGGCACATGGTGCGTGTTCACCAGAAACTCCCGGTACTGAGCGTTGGTGACTTCCGTGCGGTCGATCCAGTAGGGCGGCAGGTCGAAAAGCTGCGGCGGATGGTAGGTGCTGCGGTGTTCCTCCTGGCTACCGTAGCAGGCTCCCTCCATCACCGCGGCGACGTTGTGGCGCACCGCCATCTGCAGCGGCCCGCCCGGCAGCCGGCACATGTCGGGCGGCGCGCTGCCGGGTTCGACCGGAGGCGTAGGCGCTACGGGACGCGGCTTGTGGTCCGCCACCGTGACCCGATCGCGGTACGCGCGGTCACGTGTCGTCGGACGGGGCGCGCCGCCCCCAACACCCCTTGGCGACGATGCCGGGGCGCCGGCGCGGCCCTCGCAGGACGTATCCGTGGGTGGGAAGCGCACGGTCACCCCTTCCGGAGCCGAGACGACGCAACCGGCCTCCCCCGGCGCCATCGCCAGGGACAGGGATACGAACTCGGCCGCGCCGCCGGACGCCTCCGTTGCAAGCAGCTCGCGGCCGTTCCAGACGTCGTAGTGACGCAGCGCGGCGCCGTTATCGTCGCGGGCGGCAACCTGCAGGATCGGTCGGTCGACGCTGGCGCCCGAGTCGTTGAGCAGGGTGTGCACCACGGTTTGCCCGTCCTGCCAGCGATGCGCGTAGACGCCCTCGGCGAGAGTCGAAACGTAAGGCTGCCAGCCCATGTCCTGGAACGCCGCCGCATGTTCGCGCAGTATCCATACGCAGCGGCGCAGCAGGGCACGGTCCGCTTCCGGCCACGGGTTCCACCAGCCGAAAATGTTCTCCCACACCACCTGTCCGCAGCCGTGGAAGAATCCCTTGTGCAGGATTGCGCGGTGATCGAGAGCGGTACGGTCGATGGCACGGAACGAAAAGCGCGGCTCCAGCCAGCGGATGGTGATGAGGCCGGGCGGCGCGACGGCGCGACGCTGCAGCCAACTGCCCGCAACCGAAGACAGGGCGGTCACCGGCGGCACGCCTTCCGGGTTGAACAGAATGGCCGGGTTGGCGCGCTCCAGATCCTCCCGGAAGCCGGGCTGATCCATCGTCATGGTGTCGAGAAACACCCCGTCAGCGTCGATCCCCGCGATGACGCCGGCCAGCGCCTCGCCGTCGCTGCGCCCGTCCGGCTCGCGCCGCGTACCGACGTCCCACGGGTTGTAGTTCACGAACACGCGCACGTCACGGTCGTGGGCGCGCTGCACCAGATCGCGGAGCCCCGGCAGACCGCCCGGCATGTCGCGGTACAGGTCGAGCTGATTGCGACCGTCGATCCCCAGGCGCGGATAGGACTGCCAAAGCAGCACGAAGTCGTAGCCGCCGAACTCCCGTTCGCCGTCGTCGAGGATCTCTTCGATCCGGTAGCGCCCGGCGCCCCGGTCGTAGAACGACGTGTCGTACATGAACAGGAACGCTTCCACGCAGGCGCCGCGGTACCAGGCCAGGTCGTCGCGCTCGAACAGCCTGCCGTCGAGCTCCTTGCGCAACTGCGCCCGGCGCGTCTCCAGCTCCTGCGCCGCCGCCGCCTCGCGTCCGACCAACGCGGCCCCATCGTTGGACCACTCATGAGGATCAATCACCACGTCCACCAGCATGCCACGGAACCGCCGCTCCTGTATCGCTGCCGCAACACCGATACTGATGACCGCGGCCATCGGGACGGTGTTGAGACCACGGTGTGCCAAGTGCGATGGCGAGGTTCGAGCGCCAGTCGCGGGGCCTCAGCATCGGATCGGCTGCGCGCTCCCCGCGTTCCTGCCCCGGGGTGGTCGGCCGGCGGCGCGACCGGAGACGGGAACTGGACCTCCGGCTGCCGGTGTGCGATGCTCAGGCGAACGATCTGGGAGAGATACCGATGTCCACCGCTACCGTCTCCAGCGACGCTTCCGTCACTAGCGAAACCCTGCTTTCCGAGTACCGAGCGCAGAACGAAGCATCCTGCCGGCTGTACCGGCGCGCCCGGGCCGTGTTCCCGGGAGGGAATACCCGGACCGGCGTATATGTGGATCCCTTTCCCCTGTACGTCGACCACGCCGAGGGGGTCGAGTTGATCGACGTCGACGGCAACCGCCGCATCGACTTCGTCAACAACGCCAGCGCCCTGATCCTGGGGCACGCCCATCCCGTGGTCACCAGCGCGATCGCCGAACGCGCGGCGCGCGGCACCGCTTACTTCGCGCCGTGCCCGCTGGAGGTGGAGCTTGCGGAGCTGCTCGCGGAGCGCATCCCGTCGCTGGAGCGGGTGCGTTTCTGCAGCTCCGGGACGGAGGCGGTGCTTGGCGCGCTGCGGGCAGCGCGCGCGTTCACGGAGCGGCCGATGATCGCCAAGTTCGAGGGCGCGTATCACGGCATCGACGACCCGGCGCTGATCAGCTACCTGCCGCCGCTCGGCCCGGAACTCGGACCGGCGGACCGCCCGCTTCCGGTCGCCGCCTCCGCGGGACTGGCTCCGCACACCGCCGAGCACGTGCTGGTGCTGCCGTTCAACGACAGCGCGGCGTGCGAGCAATTGATCGGCGAGCAGGCGGATCGGCTGGCGGCAGTGATTGTCGACCCGCTGTCGACGGCGGCAGGGATGACCCTGCCGGCGCCCGGCTTCCTGGAGACCCTGCGCCGCGTCACCCACGAGTCAGGCATCGTGCTGATCTTCGACGAGGTGGTGAGCTTCCGCGCCGGTCGCGGCGGCGCGCAAGGCGTGTACGACATCCGGCCCGACCTCACCTGTCTGGCGAAGGTGGTGGCCGGCGGAACTCCGGGCGGCGCGTTCGGCGGTCGCGCCGACATCATGGCGCTGCACGATCCTGGCGGCGACGGTCCGGCGATCCCGCAGTCCGGCACCTACAACGGCAACCCGATCGTGATGGCCGCCGGCTTGGCGACGCTGCGCACCATGACCGACGCCGTCTACGGTGAAATTCACGACCGCACCGCCCGGCTCGGCCAGGGGCTGCAGCAGGTGTTGGCCGATGCGGGCGTGCCGGGTAGCATCGTCACCGCCGGGTCGCTGTTCCAGCTCTACTTCCTGCCCGAGGCGCCGCGCAACTACCGTGAGGCGGCCGGAGACGACGCCGCCCGGCAGCGCTGGCTCTACTTCTGGCTGATGAACAACGGCATCGTGACGCGGCGCGGCGGCAACATATCGGTGCCGATGACCGACCGCCACGTCGACCGGCTGATGGACGAGGTGAGCCGTGCCCTTCGCCACCTGCCGCCGTGAGGCGTCGTCCGTACGCAGTGCGGCGGTGGAACGCTCGTGGATGCGGAACTCCCACGGACGGCGCGCCGGGAGCAGACCGCCCAGGACCATCGCCGAGGAGCGTTTTCGTTCAACGTCTCGGGACGACGATGACGCGATGAAGCTCCCCCGCGTGACCGAGCGCGCCACGCCGTGGCATCATGCCGCCTCATGAGTAGCCGGCCCAACATACTGCTGCTGTTCTCCGACCAGCACCACGCCAAGGTGCTCGGCCACCAGGGGCACCCGGAGGCCCACACTCCGCACCTCGACCGGCTCGCCGCCGAGGGGGTGCGCTTCGACAACGCCATCACCCAGAACCCGATCTGTACCCCAAGCCGTACCTGCTGGCTATCGGGCCAGTACTGCCACAACCACGGCTACTACGGCCTGAGCGGTCCCAATCCCGCCGGCTTGCCCACCCTGTTCGGCCACCTGCGCCGGCACGGCTACCGCACCGGCGCCGTCGGCAAGATCCACTGCCCCGAGTACTGGGTGGAGGATGACGTGGACTGCTTCCTGGAAACCTGCGGCAGCAGCATCGGCGGGCGCTCGTCGGCGTACGCCGACTACCTGGCCGAGCGCGGCCTGACCGACCTGGAGGACCACGGCGCGATGCAGGAGTTCGGGGCCGCCGGCCGGCAGACCTGCGACGCGCGCCCGAGCAAGGTGAGCTACGAGGATAGCCAGGAGGGCTACCTGACGCGCGCCGGCATCGACTTCATGCGCCGCTGCGCGGATGAAGGGCGCCCCTTCTTCCTGCAGTCCAACTTCCCCAAGCCGCACCAGTGCTACACCCCGGCACAGCCGTTCTGGGACCGGTACGACGAGGACGCACTCACCCTGCCGCCCAACGCGGACCACGACCTGCACGGCAAGGCGCCGCACCTCAAGGCCACGGTGCAGCGCTGGCGGACCACCGACTGGCCGCTGTTCGAACCGAAGACCTTCGCAGCCGGCCGCCTGCGCAAGCTGCACGGCTACCTGGGCAACGTCAGCCATGTCGACCATGCGGTCGGCGAGTTCCTCCAGTTCCTCGATGACGCCCACTTGGCCGACGACACCATCGTGGTGTACTCCTCCGACCACGGTGATTACGCCGCCGAGTTCGGGATCATGGAGAAGGCGCCCGGCATCTGCTCCGACGCCGTCACCCGGGTGCCGTTCATCTGGCGCTGGCCGGGCCGCTTCCCCGCCGGCCACGTCGCCGGCGAGCTGGTGGAGAGCGTCGACTTCGCCGCCACGGCGTGCGCTCTGGCCGGTGTCGAAACGATGGAGACCGGCGACGGCCACGACGTCTCCCACCTGCTACGCGGCGGCAGCGGCGCCGTGCGCCGCGTGGCGGTGACCGAGTTCGCGTTCAGCAAGAGCGTGCGCAAGGGCCGCTACCGCTACGTCCACTACCCGGTGGGGATGTTCACCCGCTTCGGCGCCGAATGGCAGGAGCACGGCTTCGCAGAGCTTTACGACCTGCAGGCCGACCCCTGGGAGCAGGACAATCTGGCCCTGCTGCCGCAGCACCGCGCCACGGTCGAGGAACTGCGCGCCGAGCTGATCGACTGGCTGGTCACCACCACGCGCCCGGGCACCGTACTGCGACTACCGAACGCCCCGACCGGACAGCGCGTTTGGCGCTACGGCAACCCGGTCAACCGTGACGGCAAGTTCAACCCCCGCCGCGTTGCCGAGCTGGCCACCCTCAACTACCTGTAAACTTGGTCGAAGTGTCGGGTTCTCGTGTGGCTTCCCGGAATCCTCTCGCGGGAACGGACGGCAGAACGCTACTGCCGCGACGACGGACGCGCTATATACCCGGGCGGCCATGAACGTCATCCACATTCTCTGCGACACCCTGCGCCGCGACCACTGCGGGCCCTACCACCAGGGCCGGCCGCTCAACGAGGTGGACTCTCCCGAGCAGCCGGACTGGGTGGTGCCGACGCCCAACCTGGACCGGCTGGCCGCGCGCGGCACCGTGTTCGAGCGCGCCTACGCCGGCAGCACGCCGTGCATGCCGGCGCGGCGCGACATCTACACCGGCCGCTACGAGTTTCCGGAGCGCGGCTGGGGGCCGCTGGAGGAGCGAGACCTCGACCTCCCGAGTCTGCTGTCGCCGCCGCACACCCGGCCGATCAGCTCATTCGGTCCCGACGACGTGGTCAGCTACTTCATCTCCGACCACAAGAACATGTGGTGCGCGGGCTCCGGTAACTACCACTTCGGCTTCACCGGCTTCGAGTTCATCCGTGGCCAGCAGGAGGATCCATGGGCCACCACCAGCGACCCGTTCTACTGCCCGCCGCCCGACCTGCCCACCAAGCTGGAACGCTACTGGCGCAACAAGCACCGCTTCGGCGGCCGCGAGCAGGATCTGCCGGTGGCACGCACATTCCGCACCGCGGCCGAGTGGCTGCGCCGCAACGCCGGCCACCGCAGCTTCTACCTGCACATCGACGAGTTCGACCCCCACGAACCATGGGACCCGCCGGAAGAGATCCTGCGCTGGTTCGACCCGCGCGGCTACTACACCGCCGACTGGTCCAGCCACCCCGGCTACGCTCCGTGGCGCGAGCAGATGGACGCCGACGAACTGCGCAGCTTCCAGGCCCGCTACGCGGGCAAGGTGGTGCTGGCCGACCGCTGGCTGGGACAGGTGCTGGACGCCATGGACGAGCTCGACCTGTGGCGCAACACCATGGTGATCGTGCACACCGACCACGGCACCTTCAACGGCGACCACGGCCGTATCGGCAAGCAGCAGACCCACGAGTTCGCCGCCAAGAACATGATCCCGTTCATCGTCTACCACCCGCAACTGGGTCACGGTGAGCGGCGTCGGCAACTGGTGCAGAACGTAGACGTCTACGCCACCGCGCTGGCCGCATTCGGACGCGAGTTGCCGGCAGAGCGCCACGGCGTCAACCTGCTGCCGGTGTTGGCCGACCCGGCAGCCCCGACCCGCGACTACGCCATCGCCGGCCAGTTCGCACGTTCGGCCACCATTACCGACGGTCGCTGGACGCTGCATCAAGGGCCTGAGCCGGAGCAGCCGCTGTACTGGTACGGCTACCATCAGCAGCGCTTCTACAGCGGGCGGCAGATCCTCGGCCCCTACGCCGACGGACGCCGCCTGGTGGAGCGCGACCCGGTGCCGGCGGACTATCTGGGCACCTGGCTCAGCGACCTGGAAGCCGACCCGAGCGAGCGGTTCAACGTGGCCGGCCGCTACCCGGAACGGGTAGCGGCCCTGCAGGCCGCACTGGCCGGCACCTTCGACCGGCTCGGAGCGCCGGCCGAGCTGCGAGCGCGGTTTCGCCTGTAGGCGGCCCTTCTGTACCGCGGCAGATGTGGGCCGGCATCAGATGTAGGCCGGCATCGCGGGAGATCAGATCCGGCGATCCTGGCCGTGGCGACGGTCCTGTTCGCGGGAGCGCTGTTTGCTGGTTGCTGCCGTCGAGTAGCTTTGCTCCGGCGCGGCAGCAGCGCTGCAACCCGACCCGGTCGGCGCGGCCCACTCCGGAGCGCCGGATAGCGCCGGCGACACCGCTCCGTGATTGCGATACAGTGTGCGGCGCAAATTGATGAACACGCAATTGACCGAGCAGCAGATCAGTTCCTACCGTGACCATGGTTTTCTGGTGGTGCGCCAGTTTCTCGGCGCCGCGGAACTCTCCGCGTTGCGCTCCGGCATCGACCAGGCGGTAGCGCAGCTCGGTCGCCGCAAGTTGAGCCACAGCACCGGCGACCGATGGTTGGCCGGCGAGTCCTTCTACGACCACGTGTTCGTGCAGCGCATCAATCTGTGGAAGATCAATGCCACGGTGAAGAAGTACATGCTCGCCCCCGAGCTGGGCGAGATGCTGTGTGCGTTGGAGGGCATCGACGGTATTCGCCTCTGGCACGACCAGACGCTGCAGAAACAACCGTGGGCCAACCCCACCGCCTGGCACTCCGACAATCCCAAGTGGTCCTACTACTCTGCGCACGCCATCTCGATCTGGATCGCCCTCGATCCGGCGACGTTGCAGAACGGCTGCATGTACTACCTGCCGGGCAGCCACAAGGTGAACGGCTTCGAAGACACTGGAATCGGCGTGGAAATGGCGGAGTATTTCGAGCGATTCCCCCAGTTCAGCGGCGTCATGCCGGTGGCCGGGGAGATGGCGCCGGGCGACGCCGGCTTCCACAACGGCCTGCTGGCGCACGCCGCCGGTCCCAACATGACACCCGACTGGCGGCGCGCCATGACCGCCGGCTACATGCCGGATGGTTCGGTGTTCAACGGCATCCAGAACGTCCTCTCCGACGCCCAGGTGGCGGCTCTGAAGGTGGGCGACCCACTCGACGACGATCGCCAGAATCCGCTGCTGTGGCGGCGGGCTGGTCGGACTGACGGGGTTACCTGATCGAGGGACTCGAAGCGCCGAGAGAATCCCGCGAATACCCAATCGACTTCCCTGCGCGAGGCAACCATCGATGCGTTACGCGTCCGCCGGTTCATTGACACCTCCGGGGTGGCAGCATAGGGTGGGTGCAGGATGGCAGTACTTGCGGTGCCGCGCCCGCTGCAGGAACGGCTGGGCGACGCTGCTACCGATTCCCTGCTGGGAATGTTTCGCCAAGTCGAGACCGAACGGGCACAACAGCGAGAAGCCCAGAAGGAGCAGCTCTTCGAGCTCCTGGAGGAGCGGTTTCTCCGCCACGTAGCCGAGTCCGAGAACCGCCTGCGCAAGGAGATGGGCGAATCGGAGAACCGCCTGCGCGCGGAGATGAACGACGGGTTCAGCAGGCAACAGGAACAGATTACCAGACAGCAGGAACAGATCGCTGGTCTCGGCACGGAGATCCAGAAAGTACGCGCCGACCTCGGCACGCAGATTGGTGACATACACAAACAGATCGGCGAAGTTCACAAGCAGATAGCGCGCCAGACGCGGTGGACTCTGACGG
>CAYFXT010000099.1:8891-10301 GCA_964346995.1 uncultured Spirochaetaceae bacterium
TTCCCCTGCTCGCTCATGATCGGTTGCCTGGCCGAGGCTGCCACCACCATTCGTATCGACGGCGAGGAGATGAGCCGACGTGCACTGGTTCGAACGCAGTGAAGTGCCGCTCGCCCTGGACGGCAAGAGCGAAGTGCCGACGGTGCCCACCCCGTAAGATTTTCCTGTAAGACTTTCTTGACTAATTAATTCTGATTAATTTAGGTTATCATCGATTAATCTTCTTAATGGAGGATGATACCATGACGTATCGCTTGGTAAGGTTGCTGCTGACAGCGGCCGTGTTGATTGGACCGGCTGCGGTGGCATTCGCGGAGGCTACGCGCGAGGGTGAGGTCAACGTCTACTCGCACCGTCACTACGACATCGATCTGGAGCTCTACCGCCAGTTCGAGGAAGAGACCGGCATCCAGGTGAACCTGGTCGAGGGAGGCTCCGACGAGTTGATCGAGCGGCTCCGGCGTGAGGGCGCCGAATCGCCGGCCGACATCCTCATGACCGTAGACGCGGGGCGATTGCATCGCGCCAAGGAGGCCGGAGTACTGCAGTCGGTGTCGTCTCCGGTGTTGCTGGCTCAGGTTCCGGAGCACCTGCGCGATCCGGACGGCTACTGGTATGCACTGACCCGGAGGGCGCGGGTGGTCGTCTACCACCCCGATCGTGTCTCTCTCGACGAACTGAACACCTACGAGGACCTGACCGATCCCCGGTGGGCGGGTCGGATTCTGATTCGCTCCTCCTCGAACATCTACAACCAGTCACTGCTCGCGTCGATGATCGCCAACCACGGCGACGACGCCGCGCGCGATTGGGCCGCCGGAGTCGTGGCCAACATGGCGCGTACGCCGAAGGGCAACGACCGCGGCCAGATGTCGGCGGTGGCGGCCGGTGAAGGCGACATCGCCATCGTCAACACCTACTACGTCGGGCGCATGCTGAATTCGTCGGACGCCGAGGAGCGGTCGGTAGCCGAGCAATTGCGGGTGTTCTTCCCCAACCAGGATGGCCGCGGCGCGCACATCAACGTGAGCGGCGCCGGCATCACCGCCAGTGCCCGGAACGTCGACGGTGCGCTGAGCCTGCTTGAGTTCCTCACCGGCGAAACGGCTCAGCGCGTGTGGGCACATGCCAACTACGAGTACCCGGTAAACCGCAACGTGGCACCGGCGCCGCTGCTGCAGTCGTGGGGCGAGCTCAAGGCTGACAGTCTGAGCCTGCATCGGCTCGGCGAGAACAACGCCGCCGCAGTGCGAATTTTCGATCAGGTGGGCTGGCGTTAGAGACGCTGTGTCAGGCCGTGGGCGGGGCGTGCTACCCGCCCCGCGGCCCGACCCCGCGCCGCGCCGGTGTTGCATCGGGAAACCCGGCGAGGACATAGGGATAGGGCCCGCCGCTGCAGTAGGTGGACAC
>CAYFXT010000100.1:0-10221 GCA_964346995.1 uncultured Spirochaetaceae bacterium
GCCCGATGAAGGCCGCCGGGTCTCTGACGGCGGGCGGACCACTCGCCGCTGCGGCTCCGGGGACGGACCTGCTGCATCGGCGCCGGCAGGAGAACCGCCGCGCCGGACGGCGGCGGCGGCCGGCGGCGCGGGCGAGCGAATCGAAGGAGGGCCTGCGCTGCCGGGGTCGCCGCGGAACTGTCCCTTGATGGCGGCGACTTCGGTCAGCAGCTCATCCGGAGTGACCATGCCGGTGACGCGCGCCAGCCGGCTCAGGAACAGTTCCAGCTCGAAGCGCGGGTTGACCGACTGCTTCAGGTTGCGGTGCAGCTCGAACAGCATCTCGGCTGCCAGTTCGAGCCGGCTCACCGGCAGCCGGGAACGCAGGTCGGCGCTGAAGCGGTCCGCCGGATAGCCGAGGATGCCCGGGCGCGTGACGCCGTGGCGCAGCAACAGCAGCGAACGCAGATAGTCGGCCAGGGCGATCACGAACCGCTCCACCGACACGCCGCGCGCGACGATGGTATCCGCCAGGGACAGCATTGCGGCGCCATCGTCGCTGCCGATCAGCTCGCCGATCTGATTGAGCTCATCCAGGCTCAGAGCTCCGATCGTATCGCGAATGGCGTCGATGCTGATCCGCTTGTCGCCGGCAAAGGACGCGATCTGATCGAAGGTGGTGTAGGCGTCGCGCAACGAGCCGTCCGCCTCCTTGGCGATCCAGATCAGCGCTTCCTCGTCCGCCTCCAACCCAGCCTCCCCCGCGACGTCGGCGAGGAGCCGGCTGATCTCGTCGGTGGTGAACAGGCGAAAGGTGAACTGCTGGCAACGCGACCGTATGGTTGCCGGCACCTTGTGAATCTCGGTGGTGGCGAAGATGAACACCACGTAGGGCGGCGGCTCCTCGACGGTCTTCAGCAGCGCGTTGAAGGCGCTCGTGGAGAGCATGTGCACCTCGTCGATGATGTACACCTTGTAGCGCGCCGCCGCCGGCGGAAACAGCACCTCGTCCTTGATCGCCCGTACGTCATCGACGCCGGTATTGGACGCTCCGTCTATCTCGATCACGTCGAGCGACGATCCTGATGCTATCTCGTTACAGAAATTGCAATCATCGCAAGGTTCGACAGTCGGGCCTTCGGCACAGTCCAGGGCGCGCGCAAGGATCCTGGCGGCAGAGGTCTTGCCCACCCCGCGCGGGCCGGAGAACAGAAAGGCATGCGCGATCTGCTGCCGCTCGATGGCGCCACGCAGGGTCGCCACCACGAATTCCTGGCCCACGATCTGCTCGAACGAACGCGGTCGTTTACGCGTCGCGGTTACTTCGTAGGCCATCGCCCCTCACAGCAGAAAAAAGGCCCTCTGGCCGTCGCCGATGAACTACGGCTCCTGCTCGCGTCGCTTACCGCTGCTACCTTCCGGTCCTGACGGGGTTGGGCGGACGAGCATAGCGTAGATCGGAGACGAACCAGATGGGCTTCCGGAGAGAGTGGGATTCGAACCCACGGTACCCGGTACGAGTACACACGCTTTCCAAGCGTGCACCTTCGGCCCCTCGGTCATCTCTCCCGGGCACCGTGCCCAAGGCGGAGAGAGTGGGATTCGAACCCACGGAGCCAGCATATGCGGCTCAACGGATTTCGAGTCCGCCCGATTCAACCGCTCTCGCATCTCTCCGTGCATCGCGCTACCCCGATGGGTAGCACTCTGCGTCTGCGTGCCCAAGAGGACTCGAACCTCCGACCTCTAGATCCGCAATCTAACGCTCTATCCAGACTGAGCTATGGGCACGGGCGGGCGCGGCGCGTTGCCGCAACACCATTCGGAGAGGGTGGGATTCGAACCCACGGTACCCTTGCGAATACAACTCCTTAGCAGGGAGCCCGATTCGACCACTCTCGCACCTCTCCCGATCGTACGTTACCCGAAGCGGCTAGGCGGAGAGGGAGGGATTCGAACCCCCGGAGCACGATGACTCAACGGTTTTCAAGACCGCCTCCTTCGACCACTCGGACACCTCTCCGGGGCGCAGACACACTACCGACTACAGAATATAGCCGGCCCCATTGCGTTGTCAATTCCCCGGCTGCTGCCCCTGCTGCCCGGTGATGTGCAGACCGATGCGCTCCAGATCGTCGGCGTTGAAGAACGCAATCTCGATCATGCCGCGCTGGACCGTGCCGCGCACCTTCACCCTGGTGCCGAGCGCATCGATCAGTCGCTGCTCCAGATCGCGCAGGTGGGGATCGGCCGTGCGCGCCGGACGAGCCTGAGGTTCGCTACCGGGTTTGGCGTCCCTGGATTCGAGCCGTGCCCGAACCCGCGCCGCATAAGCCTCCGCCTCACGCACAGAGTAGTGCTTCAGGCGAGCGAACATGCGCTGCCGCTCCGCCGGGTCGGGAATCATCAGTACTGCGCGCGCATGGCCCGCCGAGATGGTGCCCGCCGAGAGCGCGCTGCGCATCTCTTCCGGAAGGCCGAGCAGCCGCAGGCTGTTGGTGATGGTCGACCGGTGCTTGCCCACCCGCGCGGCCAGGTCCTCCTGGCTGATGCCGGTAAGATCGATCAGGCGGCGGTAGGCCTGCGCCTCCTCGAGCGGCGTGAGGTCTTCGCGCTGAATGTTCTCGATCAGCGCCAGGGTGAGCCGGTCGTCGTCGTCCGTGGCGCGTACGACCGCCGGTATCCGTTGCAGACCGGCACGCCCGGCGGCGCGAAACCGGCGCTCCCCGGCGATGATCCGGTAGCGCCGGCCCACGCGCTCCACGAGAATCGGTTGCAGCACGCCGTGCGTGGCGATCGACTGGGTCAGTTCCGCGAGCGGTTCTTCCTCGAACCGAACGCGGGGCTGGTCGCCGCTCGTATCGATCTCGTCGAGTGCGAGCTCTGCAACGCCGCCGGCCACCGGGGAGTCGGGCTGATCGCCCATCAGGGCATCGAGACCACGCCCCAAGCCGCCTTTCGGCTGTCCACGGCGAGGGCGTTTAGACATGCTGCGCCACCTCGCGAGCGAGCTCATTGTAGCTGCGCGCGCCGATGCATTTGGGATCGTAGAGCTGGATCGGCTGCGAGTAGGACGGCGCCTCACCGAGGCGCACGTTGCGCGGAATGATGGTGCGGAATACCTGGTGGCGGAAAAACGCGGTCACCTCTCGCACCACTTCCTGGGAAAGTCGGGTACGGACATCGAACATGGTGAACAGTATCCCCCCGACCGTGAGGGCAGGGTTGAGCGTCCCCTGCACCCGTTTGATCGTCTTCAACAGCTCACTCAAACCTTCCAGTGCGAAGTATTCGCATTGCAGGGGAATAATGACATGCGACGCGGCTGTGAGGCCATTGATGGTAAGGATCCCCAGCGACGGCGGGCAATCGATGAACAGATAATCATACGCGGAATCCAGCGCAGCGAGGGCATCGCTCAGATAGAATTCGCGCCGGTCCTGATTTACCAGCTCTACCGCGGCGCCGGCAAGGTTGATGCTGGAGGGAACGACATCGTAGCCGGACACCGCGGTGCCCTGAACCACCTCCTCCGGCGGCAGCGCGCCGGTTATCATTTCGTAGCTCCCGCCCCGCTCGCCATCGCACCCCAGGCTGGTCGACGAGTTGGCCTGGGGATCGAAGTCGACCAGCAGCACGCGCTTCCCGGCGACGGCCAGCGCCGCGCCCAGATTCACCGCGGTGGTGGTTTTCCCGACGCCGCCCTTCTGATTTGCAAACACGATTCGACGCGCCCGTACCATCAGCCGGCGCCACGATAGCCTTGTTGATCCGCCGTTGGCAAACCGACCGGCCGAGTGGCCCCCGGGCTGAAGGGCTGAACGAACGGGATGACACTGCGCCTGCCATCATGATAGGGTGCCGCCTGCTCAGACTCGGGTTGGAACAACTCGATCCCGCACAACTCGATACAGGGAGACGTACATGACATCGAAAACCCTCGCAGGGGCGCTGATCCTTGCATTTGCAGCAACCGGCCTGTGGGGCCAGATAGGCGACCTGCCGCGCGAAGAGAGCCTGATCATCCAGAACCCGGAGGGGATTCCCGCGAATCCCGGCTGTTTCAACCTCTGGTGGGGGTGCGGCGGCGGTTGGTCGACCGGCCTGCATCAGCTCGCGTTCGACACCTTCTGGTACATCGACCCCAACGCGGGCGTCGACGGCGTGATTCACAATTCTCTCGCTGCCGGGCCACCCGAGTACAACGACGACTTCACCGAGATGACCGTCTATCTGCGCCCCGGCATCTACTGGAGCGACGGCGTCGAGTTCACGTCGAAGGACGTAGTCTACACCGTCGAGGCGCAGATGGAGCACCCGGGCGCGGTCTGGAGCGGGGCATTCAGCACCAACGTCGAATCGGTCCAGGCGATCGACGACTACACGGTCCGATTCATCCTGAAGGCCCCGAACTCGCGCTTCCAGTCGGTGTTCTCGGTGCGTTGGAATGCGGCGTGGATCATCCCGAAGCACATCTTCGAGCAGGAGGATCCCACCACGTTCGAGTTCAACCCGCCGGTGAGCCTGGGTCCCTACACCCTGCACAGCTACGATCCGAACGGATCCTGGCACATCTGGGAGCGGCGCCCGGACTGGCAGCGGACCACCGTCGCCGAGTTCGGCATGCCCGCGCCCCGGTACGCGATCTACCGCAACGGCATTCCCACCGACCGGCGGCTCATCGAGATGGTCAACGGCGACCTCGACATGATCCACGACCTGACGCCCGAGGGCACGTTCTCGATCGTGAAGCAGGACGACACCACCCAGGGGTGGTTCCCCGGCTTTCCGTACGCCCACCCCGACCCGACGCTCCCCGCGGTGATCTTCAACCATCAACTCGAGAAGTTCCAGGACAAGCGGGTGCGCTGGGCACTGGCGCTGATGCTGGACGCACAGATGATGTCGCTGGCCAGCTACCGCGGCGCGGCGACCTTTTCCGCCATCCAGGTCCCGCCTACGGGACTGCACCCGGACGACTACCACGAGCCGATGCAGGACTGGCTGATGGCCTACACCATCGAGGCCGGCGGCAAGACCTTCCAACCCTACGATCCCGAGATCACCCTGCGGATCGCAGAAACCGTCCGCCGGCAGTTCGACGGCGTACCGGAGGACGAGGAAGCGATCCGGCGTTCGTTCGGCTACGGCTGGTGGGCCCGGAACCTGGAGGCCGCCACGCTGCTGCTGGAGGACGCCGGCTTCGAGAAGCGCGGCAACGAGTGGTACATGCCGAACGGAATGCGGTTCTCCATCGAGTTGGGCTATAGTTCCGAGGGGGTAATGAGCCGCCTCGGATCGATCATCGTCCAGCAGTGGATCCAGGCCGGCGTCGATGCGACCAGCAGCACCGATCCACAGTTGTGGGACAACATTGGCACCGGTAATTTCGAGGCGCAAATCGGCTGGTCGGTCGAGACCTGGGGAGGCCACCCCGACCTGTCGTTCTTCCTCGATAGCTGGCACTCGGATTTCGTCGCCGAACCTGGCACGCGGCAGCCGGCGCGCAACTGGCAGCGCTGGTCGCACCCCGAGCTGGACCGGATCATCGAGGAGATCCGCACCATCGACTTCAACGACCCGCGCGGCGTCGAGCTCGGGCAGGAGTTCGTGCAGCTCACGGTGGAGGAGATGCCGACCATCCCGATCATGTCCTACAACGTGTTCTCCGTGCAGTCCAACCGCTACTGGACCAACTTCCCGACCTCGGAAGACAACTACGCCAACCCGGTCACCAACTGGGCCAACGGGCGTTACATCCTGAACATGATCAGGCCGGCGTCCCGGTAGCACATGGGTTGTGGGAGAACGACACCGATCTTGCGGATCTTCGACGAAACGATACTGATTCGTTCGGCAACAGATTGATATTCACAGATGCCATAAGTACCTCGTGAGGCACCGGCTCCTGTGGTGGGGATCCGGGAGCAGGCCCGTCCGCGGCAGCGGATGTTCGGCATCGGCTGGGCTCGGGCCGAACGCTCCCCGCGCCCTGGTTCGTGATCCACGCGGGGCGCGGTCTCCGGCTTCCGCTGCCAACCGGGAGCCGCGATCATGAGAGCATACGGTCTCTTCGCACTGAAACGGTTCGGCCAGTTGCTGGTCGTGGTGTTTCTGGGAGTGAGTGCGACCTTCTTCATCACTCACCTGTCGCCGATCGACCCGGTGGAACAGACCATGGGCCGCCTGACCAACAGGGCCGGCTTCAGTCCAGAGGCGCAGGAGGCGATGCGCGCCACGCTCACCGAGCTGTACGGCACCGGCAAGCCGCTGCTCGGGCAGTTCTTCAGCTTCTGGGGCCGCCTCGTGCGCGGCGACATGGGGCCGTCGTTGCTCGCGTTCCCGACGCCGGCGCTCAAGCTGGTGCGGCGCGCACTGCCGTGGACCGTCGGCCTGCTCACCACGACCGTCATCATCACCTGGACCGTCGGCAACCTGCTCGGCGGACTGGCCGGCTACTTTCAGAACAATCGGCTCCTCAAGGCGTTCGGCGTCTTCGCCATCGGCGTGCAGCCGATCCCGTACTACATCGTCGCCTTCATCCTGCTGATCCTGTTCGGCTTCGTGTGGCCGGTGCTGCCGATCTCCGGCGGCGCCGCGATGTTCGTGGAGCCGGGCTGGAACATTCCCTACCTGCTGTCGATCCTGCACCACGCCATCCTGCCGGCGTCGTCGATCGTGCTGGTCGGACTCGGCACCTGGTTTCTGGGCATGCGTGCGCTGGTGTCGAACGTGGTCACCGAGGACTACGTCACCTACGCGGAGTTCGGCGGGGTGGAGAGCCGCAGGATCGTCGGCTCGTACGTGATCCGCAACGCCATGATTCCGCAGCTCACGGCGCTGGCGATGGTGCTCGGCGGCGTCTTCTCCGGGACCATCATCACCGAGGAGGTATTCTCCTATCCCGGACTCGGCACGCTGCTGATCGACGCGGTGAACGCCGGCGACTTCACGCTCGTCCTCGCCGTCACGTCGATCTCGATCACCGCCGTTGCGGTGGCCATTTTCGTGATCGACCTGCTGTACCCGCTGCTCGATCCGCGGGTGAGGGTCCGATAGTGCGGCGACCCTCCGCCGGTGCTCGCGTATGCGCCACGCGCTGGATTGCCGGGACGCCACACTGATGTTCCACGTCATTCGGGATCTGCTGCGCTACAACCGGGAGTTCGCGATCGGAGTCGCGTTCCTGGGGCTGATCGTCGTCTATTCTCTCCGGTCCGTCGTCTCCCCGGTCGACCCCGACCAGCAGGTAGTGGAGTTCCCCGACCTGCCGCCGTCCGGGGAGTACTGGTTCGGGACCAACTCGCGGGGCCAGGATCTGTTCTGGCAACTCACCTTCGCGTTCCGGAACACGCTGGGGTTCGGGATCATGGTGGCCGCGTTCAGCCGCGTCATCTCCATCACCGTGGGCCTGGTATCCGGGTACATGGGCGGGGCGGTCGACCGCGTCCTGATGGTGGTCAACGACGTGTTCGTCACGCTGCCCCTGCTGCCGGTCCTGCTGGTGTTCTTCTTCGTGCTGGGCGACAGCCTCGATACCATCAACCTGGCGCTGCTGATGGCGTGCCTCGGCTGGCCCTTCGACGCGCGCCTGATCCGCTCCATCGCTCTGGGCCTGCGCCACCGCGAGTTCACCCGCCACGCCACGTTCTCCGGGATGAGCCCGCTGAAGATCATGTTCGAGGAGCACCTGCCGTACGTGATGCCGGTGGTGTTCGCGACCGCCATGGCCAACATGCTGTGGGCCATCGGGGTCGAGGTGACCCTCGCGGTGCTCGGCTTCACCAACATCAACATCGCCACCGTCGGCACCACCATCTACTGGGCCAACAACCACTCGGCCATGGTGGTGGGCATCTGGTGGTGGATCGTCATCCCGGTCGTGCTGGTCGTGATCCTGTTCATCGGCCTCTATCTGCTCGCCGTCTCGCTCAACGAGTACATCGATCCGCGCTCCCGACTGCGCAGGATGGGCGGCTGATGGCAGCCGCCGCAGCCGGCCGGACCGGTGCCGCCGAAGCGGTCGACCTCCTCACCGTTGCCAACCTCAAGGCCTACTACCAGACCAGGTACTTCGGCGTGGAACGCGAGGTGCGCGCGGTCGACGACATCTCGATTACGGTACGAGCCAACGAGGTGTACGGCATCGCGGGGGAGAGTTCCTCCGGCAAGACCACGCTCATCAAGACCTTCGCCGGTGCCATTCACCCGCCGCTGCGGATCGTCGGCGGCTCCATGCGGTACCGCTTCGAAGGGCGTGCCATCGACCCGTACGCGGTCAGCGCAGCGGAGCTGAACCGCCTGCGCTGGAAGCACGTGTCGTACATCATGCAGGGCTCGATGAGCGTGCTGAATCCGGTGCGGCGGATCCACAGGAGCTTCACCGACTTCGCCTTCAGTCACATGGGGCTGTCGAAACAGCGCTTCCGGGAGGCGGTGGAAGCGCACCTGGAGCGGCTCTCGCTGTCGCCGGACGTGCTGCGCGGCTACCCGCACGAACTGTCCGGCGGCATGCGGCAGCGCGTTACCATTGCGCTGGCCACCGTGTGCCGGCCCGGCTTCATCATCGCCGACGAGCCCACCACCGCGCTCGACGTGGTAGTGCAGAAGGACGTGCTGGCGCTGCTGGATGACATTCGCCGGTCGCTGAAGTCGTCGGTGGTGTTCGTGACGCACGACATGAGCGTGCACGCGAACATGGCCGACCGCATCGGCATCATGTATGCCGGGCGCATCGTCGAGGAGGGCCCCACGAGCACCCTGTTCACCGAGCCCAGGCACCCCTACACGGCGCACCTGGTGGCCAGCCTGCCACGCATCGGCGACGCCACCCGGAAGCCGGCGCTGGGCGGGCGCCCGCCGAATCTGTCCGACCCGCCGGGCGGCTGCCGCTTCCACCCGCGCTGCCCGCTCGCCATCGACAAGTGCCGGACCGAGGTGCCGCCCCTCGAGACGGTCGGCGCCGACCATCGCTCGGCGTGCTGGCGCAGTGCCGAGGTGGAGCCGCTCGCGCCGGCGCGCGGCGCGACGACGGGGGCGGTGGCATGAGCGCGATCCTGGAGGTCGCCCGGGTTTCCAAGCGGTTCGCCATGGGTGGCGTCCTCTCCCGGCGCTACGTCGAGGCGGTGACGGACGCCAGCTTCTCGATCGAGGAAGGGCAGCCGGAGGTGTTCACCATCGTCGGCGAGTCCGGCTCCGGCAAGACGACGCTGGCGCGCATGATGCTCGGGCTGGAGACCCCCAGCGCGGGCGAGATCCGGTTGTCGGGACGCAGCATGGCCGACCGTCGCGGCCGGGCCGCCCGGATCGAGTTCATGCGCCACGCGCAGCCGGTGTTCCAGAACCCGTTCGAGGCGTTCAATCCGCTCAAGCGGGTCGAACGCTATCTCGACGCCAGCGCCCGCGTGCTGCTCGGCGCGACCGGCAGGGAGAGGGTCGATGCCGCCATGGACGAGGCCCTGCACAAGGTGGGCCTCAGTCTGGCGGAGGTGCGCGGGCGCTACGCCCACGAGCTGTCCGGCGGACAACTGCAACGCGTGGCGATTGCCCGGGCGCTGATCCCCAACCCGGAGATCCTGATCGCCGACGAGCCGGTATCGATGGTCGACGCCTCGCTGCGCATGTCGATCGTCAACCTGCTGCGCAACCTGCGCGACAGCCTGAACGTCACGGTGATCTACATCACCCACGACCTGGCGACCGCCTACTACATCTCGGACCGCATCATCATCATGCAGCAGGGCTACATCGTGGAGATGGGCCCCGCCCGGGCGGTCCTGGAGTCGCCGGAGCACCCCTACGCTCGCCTGCTCAAGGAGTCGGTCCTGTCCGTCGACGAGCCGGGGCAGGCTCGCGTGCAGGCGCCTGATCGGCGTCTGGCATTGGCGGCCGCGGAAAGCTCGGGAAGCGGTACGCTGGTGCAGCGCGCCACCGGTCGCAGCGTCCGGATGGGGCCTGGTCAGTCGAGTCCGTAGAACTGGTCGTAGCCTCGCCCAGGGCTTGGCGGGTTGGCCGGACGGTATTCGACTGACGACCATGCCTCCTTACATGCCCTGACAGGAGGAACTGGAACTGAGCAATCGGCGGCGTGCGGCCTTCGTGCCGGTACGGGTGAACGTGAGCTCGCCCTTGGTCAGCCGGTGACGACGGCGACCGGAGCCGCTACAGCGTCTCGCGCTCCCGCTGAACGTTCGCCACTTGCCGCTGACGATCCTCGTCGGTGCAGCGCACCACGCCCTCGAC
>CAYFXT010000101.1:0-3649 GCA_964346995.1 uncultured Spirochaetaceae bacterium
TGATCGCCGAAATGCACCGCCGCAGCGCTCGTCATTGACCAGAACGTGCAGCGTGCTCCGGGTCGGCGCGAATGCGGCGCGCGTCGTTGCCGCGGTAGACGCGCTGTCCGCAGATCACCACCCGCTTCGGATCCCACGCGCCGGCGTGGTGGTCCACCACGTGGTAGCCCGCGGTAAGGGTCATCCGCGTGCCGTCGGTGCGGTTCCTCCCGGCGGCGTGCAGCAGCATGCTGTCGATGGCCAGCAGGCCGCCGGCCGGCATCGGAAGGGAGATGCGCTGCTCCAGGAGCCCGGAGGCGGTCCACCAGGGATCGCTCTCCGCCTTGCGTCCGGGAGTCACGTTGGGCAGCAGGTGGCTGCCGGGGATGATCTGCGTGCAGCCGTTCTCCAGGTTGGTCTCTTCCAGGTAGAACAGAATCGTGCAGATGGTGCGTGACCAGTTGCTCACGTCGCGATGCAGCTCGACCGACATGGCGGTACGGTCGTCCTGGCGCCGCAGGGTGAGGTGGTTGTGGCGATTGAGCATCAGTTCCACATCCGGCCCAAGCAGCGACTGCAGCGCCGGTACCACTTCGGCGCCGCCGAGCGCCTCCTGGATTGGCCCACCCCGCTCCCAGATCGCGGACAGGCGCATTACGTCGCCGCGGTAGTCGCGCACCAGCGGCTCCGCCGCACGCTCGATGTCGTCGGCGACCTGCGTCTTGATGCGCCGCACCAAGTCGGGCGGCAGCCGCCACGGCAGCTTGAGAAAGCCATTGGAACGAAAAAAGCGGATCTCGTCGGGGGTGAGGGGCCGTGGGTCCTGCATAGCGTATCCCGGCTATGATGCCGTATGGAACTTGATTTGCAAAACAGGGTGGCCATCGTGACCGGTGGCAGCTTCGGCATCGGCCGCGCGGCGGCGGAGCGGTTTGCGCGCGAGGGGGCGCGGGTGGCGATCGTGGCCCGCAATCAGGCGGATCTGGACACTGCGGCGGCCGAGATCGGTGCGGCCACGGGCGGCGAGGTGCTGGCGGTAGCAGCGGATGTCGGCAACATGGAGCAGGTACAGGCGATGGCAGAGCGGGTGAGCGCCCACTACCGCCGTATCGACATCCTGGTCAACAACGCCGGCACCGGCAACGCCTATTCGTTCGAGGATATGGACGACCATCTGCTCGGCGAAGATCTGCAGCTCAAGCTGTACGGCGCCGTGCACTGCACCCGCGCCGTACTACCGGCGCTGAAGGAACGCGGCGGCGTGATCATCAACATCACCACCCCGGCGGGCAAGGCGGCACCCGGCTCCTCGGTGCCCACCTCGCTGTCGCGCGCCGCCGGCATCGCCCTCACCAAGGCACTTGCCAACGAATACGCCGGCGACGGCATCCGCGTGAATACGGTATGCGTGAGCAACATCAGGAGCCGCCAGAACGACCGCCGCTGGCAGCGCCGGCACGCGGACGACCCCTCCTACACGCTGGAGCAGTTCTACCAGGAGGGCGGCAAGCGCATTCCACTCGGGCGCATCGCTCCCGCCGAGGAGGCCGGCGACGTAATCGTGTTCCTCGCCTCCGACCGCGCGGCATTCGTCACCGGCTCCGCCATCAACGTCGACGGCGGCGCCGCCCCCACCGTGTAGCGCAGTTGCTCACCGGCGACGACGCTTCCCGGGACGATCTCGCGGATCACGGACCCTGGGAAGTGGTGTAACGAAGAGCACCACGCAAAGATGCGGATTCGCATCTCGACTGGCCGCTCGTTGCTCGCACGGCTATGCTCCGGTCATGCGGATCGCGGTTGTCGGGGCGGGGGTGTTCGGTCTTGCAGCGGCCATCGAGGCGGTTGCCCGCGGGCACGAGGTGTCGGTCTTCGAACAAGGGGTGATCCCCCACCCCGCGGCCAGTTCCACCGACGTGGCGAAGGGGATGCGTCGGATGTGGTACGCCAGCGACAACGATACCTACGTCGAGCTGGCGGAACGGGCCGCCGTTCAGTGGCAGGCCTGGGAGGATAGATCCGGAGACCGTTTCTACCACCAGGTGGGGAGCCTCCGCGCCGTCGCCGACTACACTGCCGGCAGCCCGATGCGCGCCAGCGCCGAGTTTCTGCTCGACCGCGGCGCCGGGATCGTCGTGCTGTCGTCGGATGACGCCGGAAAGCGGTTCCCGCAGCTCCGCTTCGCCGCTGACGAGGTGTGCATCTACGACCCGTGGGCCGGCTATATCGAGAGCGCCCGCGCGATCGTCGCCATGGCTGGCGTCGCCCGCGAAGCCGGCTGCGAGGTCCGCCCTTCGACGCCCGTTGCGAACGTCGAGGAGCGGGCGGCCTGCGTCGAAGTGGTGCATCAGGAGGAACGCGGCCGGTTCGATCGCGCCGTGGTCGCGGCTGGTCCGTGGGTGCGCCGGCTCCTGCCTGCGGTCGGTACCAGGGTCAGGGTGACACGCCAGCAGATGCTGCTGATCGAACCGCCGGATCCCCGTGCCTTCAGCGGCGATCGCCTGCCCGTCTGGATGATCGATCAGGATGGCGAAGGCTGGTACGGCTTCCCCCTCCTGCGCGAGGGCTACGTCAAGATCGCCAAGGACCGGCTCGGCGAAGCGGTCGATCCCGACGTCGACCGGGCCGGTAGCGACGACTTCGCCGGCGATGCCCTTGACTTCGTGCGGCAGCGACTCCCCGAGCTGGCGGGGGGAGTCGTGGTGGAGGGACGCTCCTGCCTCTACACCACCACGCCGGACGACCACTTCCTGATAGACCGCGTTCCGGGAGCGGAACGGATCTTCGTCGCCGGCGGCGGCAGCGGCCACGGCTTCAAGTTCGGCGGGTCGCTCGGCCCGGTGATCATCGACGCGGTCGAGGACCGGCACAATCCGCTCGGCGAGCGGTTCAGGATCGGCAACCGCCTGGATGCCGCCCGCCCGCCGGGGAGCGGACGCACGCGCGGATACGCCAACCCGCCGTCAGGCTGACACGGCCGACAGCGTCGTGCGCCGCGTATGGCCTGCGCCGGTGTCGTCCACGGTACCTGTTCCGTCGCGTCCAACGGATGGTCGCTCCGAGGATGGTGAGGGCAGCCTGTACACGCGACGCGCGGTGCCGCTGAACAGAGCATCCTTGTCGGCCTCGGAGAAGTCGCCGACCATCAGTTTGAACGCGTTGTAGAGCTCCGGATAGGTCACCGACACGCGATCCACCGGAAAGTTGCTCTCGAACATGCAGCGCTCCGGTCCGAAGCAGTCGATCGCATGCAGATAGTAGGAGCGCTGAGCAGCCACCAGTTCCTCCGCCGTGGCTCGTGTGCCACGCTCCGCCCACGGGAACCCGTTGTCCCACATCGCCAGGCCGCCGAGCTTGGCGATCACGTTCCGGCAGGCGGCGGCCGCCGCCATACCGAGGTTCAACTGTGCGTAGACCTCGGCGCGCCTGGAGCGGTAGTGGCCGACGCCGACCGGCGTGCCGAAGTGGTCCAGCACCATCATCGTGTCCGGGACACTGCGGGCGAGAGCGATGAACTCGTCCATCTGGTAGTGGTAGTGCCAGCTTTCGTAGGGCAGGCCGCGGCGGCCGAGCAACCGGACGCCGGCCCGGAACGCTTCGTCCTGCGCCAGACCGGGAGGCGCCGGTCCGGGTCCATGCTCGGTGCCGGAACGATGATTGCCGCGGGCGA
>CAYFXT010000101.1:3659-10189 GCA_964346995.1 uncultured Spirochaetaceae bacterium
GCGGTACGGTTGAGGGCGGGGGGCGGGGGCGGGGCGCAGCCCCGGCAAGCGCCCGCCGCCGGCGGCCTCATGCGCGTCGAGCACCTCCTCGACCGCCGGGCCGAGCGTCAGGTCGGCATGGGCGATGATGCCGGCGATCTCCGGACCGGCCCCGGCCTGCGACTGCCGCGCGATCTGCGCCACCCACTCGGTCTCCCCCACCGGCCGCAGATGCTCCGGGCCGTCGGTGCGGTAGTTCGCACCGCACTGCGCAAACACCGTCTGCACGACGTTGTGACCAGTACACAGGTCGGCGTACAGCTCGGGGAGCCGATAACCGTCCGGACCGCCGCCGCTGCCCGGCCAATCCGCCGGCATGCGGGCGTGCGGCCACAGGTGATGATGCGCCTCCACGATCTCACGACCGGGATCGATGATCTCCGCGCTCCCTTCGATCTCTTCCATTGCGACACCATTACCGCGAATCCGAGCCGACCGCAACGGCGCGCGGGGTCCTGATGAGGAATCTATCCGCACGGAGTCCGCCACTGGTAAGATGCGTGTATGGCCAACGAAGACAACATTCGCGTCGGGCTGATCGGCGCCGGCGGCATCGTCCTGCTCCGTCACATCCCGGGGTTGCGGAAGATCGACGGGGTTACGCTCGTGAGCATCTGCAACCGCAGCCGCGCGTCATCGGAGAAGGTCGCGCGCGAGCATGGCATCGAAACGATCTATGACGATTGGCGAGAACTGATCGACGCCGACGATACCAACGCGATCTTCGTCGGTACGTGGCCATACCTGCACTGCCCGGCCACGCTGGCCGCACTGGCGGTGGGCAAGCACGTGTTCACGCAGGCGCGGATGGCGATGAACGCCACGGAGGCGCGCCAGATGCTGGCCGCCGCGCGCCGCAACCCGCATCTGGTGACCCAGATCTGTCCCGCGCCGCACACCCTCGCGGTGGACCGGACCGTACGCCGGCTGATCGTCGAGGGCTACCTCGGCGACCTGCTGGCGATCGAGATCTGCGACTCGGGCGCGTTCATCGACCGCGACGCGCCTCTGCACTGGCGCAACGACGAGTCGCTGAGCGGGATGAACATCATGAGCATGGGCATGCTCTACGAGACCATCCTCAAGTGGGTCGGCCCGGCAACCCGCATCACCGCTCTGGCGAGCACCTTCGTGAAGGCGCGCCGGATCGACGACGGAACCCTGCGAGCCACCACCATTCCCGATCACCTGGTAGTGCTCGGCAAGCTGGCCTGCGGCGCGCAGCTCACCTTGCAGACCTCGTCGGTAATGGGCCACGGCTGGAGCGGCGTAACCGTGTACGGCAGCGAGGCGACCCTTCGCTACAAGCTGTTCGACGACAAGCTGTACGCCGCGCGCCGCGGTGACGAGGGCGACGATCCGTACTGCCCCATCGACATCCCCGCCGCCGAGTTCGGCCCCTGGCGCGCCGAGGAGGAGTTCGTGAACGCCATCCGCGGCCACGAGCAGGTCACCCACATCAACTTCGTCGACGGGGTCCGCTACATGGAGTTCTCGGAGGCGGTGCACCGCAGCCTGCGCGAGCAGCGCACCGTAGCAGTCCCCTTCCAGTAACCCTCGGCGGTCGCTGATTGCTTGACCCGCTGGACTCCATTCGATTAACTGCCAGGATCAACCAGGATTCAAGGAGTAAGGAATAATGAAACGGACGTCGACACCGTTGTTGGTTCTCGCGTTGGTACTGGCCGGTGCTACCTCCGCGCTGGCCAGCGGGCAGGAGGGATCGGAGGGCGAAGTGGTCCTCGACTGGCCGACGATATGGGTGCCGCCGGACTCGAAATCGGAAACCATCGCCGCTCTGATCGAGCGGTTCAACACCGAGCACGAGGGCGCGATTCGCATCCAGCTCGAGGGCATACCCGACTACGACGGGTACGCGGACAAAATGAACACCCAGCTTGCCAGCGGCAGCGCGCCGGACCTGTTCATCTTCTCCCCCAACCCGACCACCTTCCAGTACTACGAGTCCGACGTCCTGATGGACTTCACCGAGGAACTGAGCGGGCCCTGGTCGGAGGACTTCGTGGCCGGCTACATCGAGGCGAGCACCCGGAGCGGTCGCACCAAGACCGTTCCGTACGAAATCGGCCTGACGCCGATCTGGTACAACGGCAAGCAGCTCGCCCAGGTCGGATACGACCAGTTCCCACGGACGATCGACGAGTTCTGGGATCTTGCCGAGGCTCTCAAAGCCGCCGATATCGTGCCCACCAGCCAGATGACCGGCGGCGGTAACGCGTGGACCAGTATGCTCTGGTTCAGCCACATCGTCGGCAGCCTGGGCGGCCCCGATGTCTGGTCCCGGCCGCTGTCCGACCCCCTCTTCACGCAGGCGGCGGCGGTACTCCTGCGCCTCTACCAGGATGGTAACACCACCCGCGACGCGGTTGGCGGCGACGCCGGTGTGTCGGGCGGCCACTACATGGCCGGCAACACTGCGGTGTTCATCAACGGTCCCTGGTACATCGGGCGCATCCGCAAGGACGCGCCCGACACCTACGCCGCCACCAAGGTGGCCGCCGCGCCGCAGGTGGGCGACTACCACGGCCACCAGGTCGGATTCATGCTCTCCAACCTGGCCGCGGCAAATACCGACGATCCGCGCCGGCGCGCCGCGGTGGTCGAGTGGATGCAGTTCATGACCGACCCCGAGAACGTCCGATTCGTCAGCGAGTCGGCTGGTTCGATGTTCTCGATCAAGTACGAGCTCACCGCGGCGGCGGATCCGCTGCAGCGGGCGTTCGTGCAAGCCGGCAGCGAGGCGAGCTTCGTGATCGGGCGCTTTACCGACGCATATCCAGTACACGTGGTGGACACCTTCAAGGAGGCGCTCGCCGCCATGGCCCTGGGCGAGGCGACTCCGGCCGAGTTCATCCAGATGCTGATCGAGGCCAACGAACGGTAGCGCTAGGAGAGTTTCGTGATGGGACGACCCGCTACCGCACCCGGCGGCGGGTCGTTTTTCTCCACTGGGAGAGGCGGGTAGTGCGGTGCTAGTGCGATCCGGCCGGAGCTGGTTCTGGCGGGCTCTGTTCCTGGCCCCGGCGCTGGGCCTGTTCCTGATGTACTTCGTGTATCCCCTCGGCTTCGTATTCGTCACGAGCACACTGAAATGGAACGGCATCACGGCACCCGTGTTCGTGGGGGTGCAGAACTACCTCGACAACTTCCAGACGCGGCAGTTTCAGTTTGCGCTGCGCAACAACTTCGTGTGGGTGGCGGCACTGGCGATGGGCAAGATCTCCCTGGCTGCTCTGGTGGCGATGATCCTGGCTCGCCAACCGTTCGGCTGGCGCCTCCTGCGAACCGTCTATTTCGTTCCCGTCGTGATCAGTCAGGTGGCGATTGCGATGATGTGGCGAGCCATCTACAACGCCGAGTACGGCATCATCAACCAGGCGCTCGAGCGGATTGGCGCTGCCCACCTCACCCGCAACTGGCTCGGCGAGATCGGGACCGCGTTTCCCGCCATCCTCACCCAGGAAGTACTCTACATCGGCTACTTCATGATCATCATACTGGCCTACACGATGACTATCCCGGAAAGCTACTACGACGCCGCTCAGCTCGACGGAGCCAACGTGCTGCAGCAGGAGCGCTACATTACTCTGCCGATGATCAAGCCGATCCTGATCACCACCATGACGCTGGCAACCGCCTTCGCCCTGCGCCATTTCGAGGCGACCTTCCTGCTCACCGACGGCGGTCCGGCGTTCCGGACCACGGTGCTGGGCCTGCAGCTCTACAAGATGACCAGCGCTCTGGACTACGGACACGCCAACGCCACCGGCGGAACGCTCGTACTGATCGGCCTCGCGCTCATCACGCTTATCAGGACCACCATCGGGAGACGCGATGTCGCGTCCGCGTCGTCACAGTAGGAACGCGCGGTGAGCGATGTCGCCGGCGCGAGAGTGACGATCGGCGCAGCCTTCGGCCGCACCCTGAAATGGGCGGTGCTCGGGTTCTTCCTGGTGTTCACGTTCGTGCCGTTGCTGTGGCTGGTGATCTCCAGCTTCAAGACCAATCTGGAGCTTACGACCAGCCCGTTCGCACTGCCCGCGGTCTGGCAATTCCAGAACTACGTGACCGCTTTTCAGATCGCGGGGCTGTTCGGCCTGTTTCGCAACAGCATCATCATCTCGTTCTCGTCCACGGCGATCACCCTGCTGGTGACCTCGATGGCGGCGTTCGTGTTCGCGCGCGAGCAGTTTCCCTTCAGCCAGGTGCTGTTGAGCCTGATACTGGCCGGCGTTCTCATACCGATTATCGGGCTGATGGCGCCCTACTTCCGGCTGATCAACGCGCTCGGCCTGTACGACACGCGGCTGGCGCTCATCCTCACCTACACCGGGATCAACCTGCCGATTTCGACCTATCTCATGCACGGCTATATGAAGTCGATTCCGTTCGAGCTGGAGGAAGCGGCGGTGATCGACGGGGCGACCTTCATCCAGCGCTTTTCGAAGGTCGTGTTTCCGCTGTCCAAGTCGGGGCTCGTGACCGCCGGCACGTTCGTGTTCCTGTTCGGCTGGAACGAGTTCATCTATGCCCTGCTGCTGACCTCGCGCGAGCAGGTGCGCACCGTCCAGTTCGGCATCCGGCACTTCGTACACCAGTTCTTTACCGACTATACGGCGATGTTCGCGGCAATAGTGGTGACCATCGTACCGAGCATCGTCATCTACGTTTTCTTTCACGAGCGCATCGTGAAGGGACTTACCAGCGGAGCACTGAAAGGATAGGGGGCTGATCGAGACACCCGTGGCAACGCATTATCTGATTCACCACAAACGGGATACCGTAGGTGTGGCGGTAGTGGAGGGAATCGGGCCGGCGCAGGAGCTGGCCGGCTGGCTGATGGACGGCGACGAAACGGTCACGATCCGCGCCCACGATCCGATTCCGCTCGGCCACAAGATCGCGCTCACCGAGATCGCCGTCGGTGAGTCCATCATCAAGTACGGCCACGACATCGGGCGGGCGATCGAGCCGATCGGCAAAGGCCATCACGTGCACGTGCACAACGTCAAGACCAGGCGCTGGTAAGGTGACGACGACCCAGCCAGGTTCGTTCCGGGGCTACCGGCGCGAGAACGGTCGCGTCGGGATTCGCAATCACGTGCTGATCCTGCCACTCGACGATATATCCAACGCCGCCTGCGAGGCGGTGGCCAACAACATCAAGGGCACGCTGGCGATCCCGCACGCCTACGGACGCCTGCAGTTCGGGGCCGATCTGGAACTGTACTTCCGCACCATTATCGGCACCGGCAGCAATCCCAACGTGGCCGCCTGCGTGGTGATCGGTATCGAGCCGGACTGGACTGCCCGGGTGGTGGACGGCATCACCGCAACCGGCAAGCCGGTGGCGGGTTTCTCGATCGAGGAGCATGGTGATCTGGCCACGATCGCGGCGGCCTCCCGCACCGCGCAGGAGTACCTGATGTGGGCGTCGGAGCTGCAGCGCAACGAGTGCGGCATCGATCAGCTCTACCTGTCGATGAAGTGCGGCGAGTCTGATACCACCTCCGGCAGCGGCTCCTGCCCCACGGTGGGCAACCTGCTGGACAAGCTCGACCCGCTCGGCATTACCTCCTGCTTCGGGGAGACCTCCGAGCTGACCGGCGCCGAGCAGGTGTGCGCCGAGCGTGCCGCCACTGCCGAGGTCAAGCAGAAGTTTCTGCACACTTGGCAAGCCTACATGAACGAGGTAATCGAGCCGTACAAGACCAGCGACCTGTCGGAGTCACAGCCCACCAAGGGCAACATCGCCGGCGGCCTCACCACGATTGAGGAGAAGGCATTCGGCAATCTGCAGAAGATCGGCCGCACGACGCGCTTCGTCGACGTGCTGGAGCCGGCGCAGGCGCCGCCCGGCACGCCCGGGCTCTACTTCATGGATACCTCCTCGGCGGCCGCGGAGTGCGTGACCCTGCAAGCCGCGGCCGGCTTCGTGGTGCACTTGTTCCCGACCGGCCAGGGCAACGTTATCGGCCACCCGATCGCGCCGGTGATCAAGCTCACCGCCAACCCGCGCACCGCGCGCACCATGAGCGAACACATCGACCTGGACGTGTCCGGGATCCTGCGCCGCGAGATGACCTACGACCAAGCCGGCGACGCGCTGATCGACCTCACCATCCGCACCTGCAACGGGAGGCTCACCTGCGCCGAGACCCTCGGCCACCGCGAGTTCACCATCACCAAACTCTACCGCAGCGCATGACGGCAACGACACCGGCAGGCAGCGCATATCGTCCGAACACGCCCCTGAGCGACCGCCCGAACGGCGCGCGGTGAGCCATTGGGTGTGGGCGCCCGGTACCCCACCCGAGAGTGCTCAGTTCTTCCAGAAGAGCTGCTGGACCTCGTTGTGCAGGCCACCGGCCCATTCCGCCGACAGCGGATACTGCTTGACCACGTTGCCCAGATCGTTCTTCGCCACCACCGGCTGCGGCACCATGCCGACGGTGCCGATGATGTACAGC
>CAYFXT010000102.1:0-10187 GCA_964346995.1 uncultured Spirochaetaceae bacterium
CAACTCTGCAACAGCTCCTTGCCGCAGCACGTTTTCAGCCACTGGTTCGTGCATGAGAAGGGCGGCGGTCCCTACCACGACGCACCGATGATTCGCGACGGCGAACTGTTCAACGCCCCCGGCTACGTGACCAACGTGATCACCGACGACGCCCTGGCGTTCATCGACCGCCATGCTGGCGGTACGGCGCCGTTCTACCTGAGCGTGCACTACACTGCCCCGCACAGCCCGTGGACCGGCCATCCCCAGGAGATCGTCGCCAGCTACGACGACTGCCCGTTCGCCTCCTGCCCGCAGGAGGCGCGGCACCCATGGGCCACCTGGCTCACCGCGAACTGCCTCGGCAACCGGGAGATGCTCAAGGGCTACTTCGCCGCCGTCACCGCCATGGACCTGGATGTGGGACGCATCCTCGACCGCCTGGAACAGCACGCCATTCGCGAGCATACCCTGGTCGTGTTCACCAGCGACAACGGATTCAGTTGCGGCCAGCACGGCTTCTGGGGCAAGGGCAATGGCACCTGGCCGCTCAACATGTACGAGAACTCGATCAAGGTGCCGTTCCTGACCAGCCATCCGGGCCACATCCCGCACGGCCGGGCTACCGACCAGATGTGCAGCGCCATCGACGTCATGCCCACCCTGCTGGCGTACGCCGGCGTCGACTATCCGGAGGCGCTGCGCGCCGGGCGGCCGGGGCGCTCCTTCTCCGGCCTCCTGGAGGGCGGATCGGCGCCGGCACGCGACCGCGTAGTGATCTCGTCCGAAAGTGCCGGCCCGCTGACGATGCCTGGGCATCGGTCTTCGCGGTCTGCGGTATCACGGAGCCACCGCGCCTGCTACGATGAGTACGGCGCCACCCGCATGATCCGCACCGCGAATTGGAAGTACGTGCACCGCTACCCCGCCGCCGGCGGCCCCCACGAACTGTTCGACCTGGTCGACGACCCCGACGAACGCACCAACCGCATCGACGACCCCGACCAGCAGCGCCGCATTCGCGACCTGCGCGGCATGTTGGAGGAGTGGTTCGCCGAGCAAATTTCCGCCGACAAGGATGGCCGCAAACTGCCGGCGGGCGGCGGCGGTCAACTGCGTCCCGTGGGACGCGCCTGGGAGGACGGCTCGCCCGCTTTCACCGCCAATGACCGCCGGCCCAGCCCGTGGTGGCCCGACAATCGGCTGCCATAGCGTAGTATCGAGAAACGACCGTGCTGGCAAAGATTGAAGAATCCCGTGTCGCCCGGTCGCAAGCCACCGATCGGTACCGGAAGTCGCAGTTAGGCCAGTTTTTCACGCCGACCGCCATCGCCCGGTTCATGGCAGGCTTGTTCGCGCAACGCGACAGCAGACAGTGCTTACTGCTTGATGCCGGGGCTGGAATCGGTTCGCTTTCTGCCGCATTTCTGGAGCGATGCATCTCGGATGACCTCGATTTTACCGACGTTTCCGTCGATGCCTTCGAGATAGACCACCTCCTTCACCGCGACCTCATCGACAATCTCGATGAATGTGCACGCTTGGCTGATGCTCGCGGTGTCAAGGTCAAGTCGGTAGTCCGGGAAGATGACTTCATATACACTGCAGTTCAATCGCTCGGCAGGTACCTTTTCGCTGATGCACTTCCCAGATACTCACATGCTATTCTGAATCCTCCGTACCGGAAGATTCGCAGTGATTCCGGGTATCGCGTCGCCTTGCGGACTATCGGTATTGAAACGGTCAACATGTACTCCGCATTCGTCGCACTCGCGTTGTCACTGCTCGATGCAAAGCTGGGTCAGCTCGTCGCAATCGTCCCACGCAGCTTTTGCAACGGCCCCTATTACCGACCATTTCGCGATTACATCCTGGCGCGTGCAGCGCTTGGTCACATACATCTATTTTCCTCGCGGACAAAGGCATTCAAGGATGACGCCGTGCTCCAGGAGAACGTCATTCTAAGGCTCCAGCGTGGTGCAAAGCAGGCTGACGTGACGGTCACTACGTCCACCGATGAGAGCTTTTCCGATCTCGCGACGCATGACTGGCCGTTTGATCAGATCGTTCTCCCCGATGATCCGGAACGATTCATACAAGTCCCAACTACCCCACGGAGTAGCTTGGTCGAGCGGAAATCGACCATTAGATTTACTCTGGATCAACTCGGAATCTCTGTTTCTACCGGACCTGTCGTCGACTTCCGATTGAAGCAATATCTTCGCGAGACCCCGGACGTGGACACGGTGCCGCTTCTCTATCCATGTCACGTCAGTGGCTGGCACGTTGACTGGCCGACTGACGGCGGCAAGAGACCGAACGCCATTCATTTCAACTCGGTAACACGGAAATGGTTCTATCCGAATGGATTCTATTGTGTAGTCCGCCGCTTTTCGTCAAAAGAAGAAAAAAGGAGAGTCGTGGCTGGGGTGATAGGACCGGATGACTTTCCTGGCCATCATTCGCTCGGTTTGGAGAATCACCTTAACGTGTTCCACGTTAGACGTACGGGCTTAGCAGACGCGCTCGCGCACGGTTTGACCGTATATCTCAACAGCACGATAGTCGACGAGGAATTCCGCCGCTTCAACGGCCACACGCAGGTCAACGCAACCGATTTGCGACGGATGAAGTATCCAAGCAGAGAGGCTCTTGTCAGTCTGGGCAGGTGGGCGATGCGGCGCGAGGAGCATTCTCAGAACGCAATCGACGAGCAAGTAGAGCGTCTATAGACTTCCTATGGCAGGCAGAATCGACCAAGCGATCTCCATTCTCGTCGCACTTGGACTGCCACGTGCTCAACACAACGATAGATCGGCACTCTGCTTGCTGGCGCTGCTCAATCTGGCTCCTGACCGTGACTGGAAGTCGGCCAAGGCTCCACTCATGGGAGTTACTCCAATCATGGACTGGGTACGGGAGCACTATGGTAGAGACTACGCGCCGAATACTCGTGAGACGTTTCGACGGCAGACGATCCATCAGTTTCGGGCGGCGGGAGTTGTACAATCCAATCCCGATGCGCGCGGTCGACCGGTGAACAGCCCGCATACCGTTTATCAGGTGACACCGGAGATACTATACGTCCTCCGCACTTACGGTACAGACTCCTGGCAGCGGAACTTGACGGCCTATCTTGCTCACCGCGGGACGCTCGCCGCCGGGTATGCGAGAGAGCGTGCAAGCCACCTGGTTCCCGTGCGCATCGAAGGAAACAAGAAGATCAATCTCAGTCCTGGTGAACACAGCGAGCTGATCTGTGCCATCATCGAGGAATTCGCACCGCGATTCATCCCTGGGAGCACACTAATCTACGTCGGAGACACCGGCGACAAGTGGATCCACTTCGACGACGACCGGCTGGCTGCGTTAGGTGTGAGAGTCGATTCCCACGGAAAGATGCCGGATGTAGTGCTCCACGATACGCAACGAGGATGGCTGGTGGTGGTCGAGGCGGTGACCAGTCATGGACCGGTCGACAACAAGCGCTACGCCGAGCTCACCGATCTCTTCGCTGGAGTTAGTGCCGGCATCATCTACGTGACCGCGTTTCGCAGTCACTCCGCGATGGCGCGGTATCTCAGCGATATAGCATGGGAAACCGAAGTATGGATAGCCGAAGTGCCATCACACTTGATCCACTTCGATGGCGATCGTTATCTCGGTCCGTATGAGAAAGCGTAAGTGGCGGACCCTGCGCTGATCCGCTCCCGGGCGTGCGACGCGTCCACCGGTTTCGCCCAAGGAGATGACTTCTCGCGTACGGAAGTGGAAGCGGCGTAGGCGTCCGTCGGGCTACGACACGCATCGATTCTGCGCCCACACCGACAATGCCGTCGGGCCGCGCGGACAACCGGCGCCTCAGAAGTCGATGCCGCGCTGAGCCTTGATGCCGGCCTGGAACGGGTGCTTCACCTCCACCATCTCGCTCACCAGGTCGGCGTATTCGATCAACTCTGCGGTGGCGCCGCGGCCGGTGAGCAGGACGTGGGTGTGGGCGCGCGCTTCGAGGCAGTCGATGATCTCGGCCACCGGCAAGTAGTCGTAGCTCGCCACCACGTTGATTTCGTCGAGCACTACGAGGTCGAAGCGCCCTCCGGAGACGAACTCGCTCGCCAGGTCGAGCCCGGTGCGGGCGGTGGCGACGTCGAGAGCGCGGTTCTGCGTATCCCAGGTGAACCCCTGACCGGTGGCGTGCCACTCCACCTGGTCGGGGAAGCGACTGAAGAAGCGTTGCTCGCCGGTCTGCCACTTGCCCTTGATGAACTGGACGATGCCTACGCGCTGTCCCCAGCCGAGGGCGCGCGCGGCCACGCCGAAGGCCGCGCTCGACTTGCCCTTGCCGTTGCCGGTGTGCACCAGTACCAGCCCGCGCGGCGGATCGACCGCGCCAGCCACTTTGGCGCGCTGCTCGGCCTGTAGCCGGCGCATGCGCGCTGCGTGCTCCTCGCTGGAGGTCGCCGCGCAATGCGGCTCAGGCTGCGCTCTCGGCGGTGCTGCGGCTGCACGCGCTACCGACGGACCAACGCGCCCTCCAGCCGCGTCGTCACTGCGGCACTCCAATGTCTCCAAAGCAATCTCCTGTTGCGCACCGGCCGTACCGACGGCCCTCGCGCCGCGTTGATCACGGACGATACCATCGCACGCGCTACGCCTACTGCCGTCGAATTCAGCCTCGGCGCTGTCGCGCTCGCTCGGACCCAACAACCAGACCCGCGGCTCACCGGTCGCCGCTTCCCGAGACACCACCGCTTCCACCCCGAACACGGCCCGGAAGTGGTGCGGGACCAGCACCTCCAGCGGGGTACCGCAGCCGGCGACCGCGCCCAGGGCCAACAGCACCAGCCGGTCGCAGTACCGACCGGCCAGTTCCACGTCATGCAGCGCCACCACCACGGTGGCGTCGCGCGCCGCTTCATCCCGCAGGGCAGCCATCATCGCCAACCGGTGGCGCAGGTCGAGACTGGCCAGCGGCTCGTCGAGCACCAGCACGTCCGCCTGCTGCGCCAGCGCACGCGCCAGCAACACCCGCTGCCGCTCACCTCCGGAGAGCCGGTCGAGGCTGCGGCGCGCGAACCGCTCGGTCTCGGTGCGCACCATCGCCGCGTGGGCGATCCGCCGGTCGCTCCGACCCTCGAGCTGGAATCGCCGAAGGTAGGGATAGCGCCCCATCAGCACTGTCTCCAGCGCGGTGAACGGCTGTGCCGCGTCCTGCTGCGGCAGGTACGCCACCCGCCGCGCACGCGCGTTCGCCGGCATGCCGTGCAGATCCGCGCCGCCCAGCCGTACGGCGCCGGCGTCGGCGCGCAGCACGCCGGCCAGCACGCGCAGCAGGGTGCTCTTGCCGGCACCGTTGGGCCCGATCACTCCGGTCACCTCGCCGGCGCGGGCGCTGACCGACACCGAGTGCAACACCGGCACGCCGCCGAGGCGCACGGTCACCCCGCTGGCGGCCAGATGGTCGTGTCCGGTGATGCCGGTCACGGCGCCGCGTAGGGCTGGAAGTCGGCGAAAATGACGTCGCTGAACCGATCCGGGTACAGCAGGGATGCGGTCTCCTCGATGCCGCGCACGTTCCAGTGCGACAGGGTGGTGTAGTAGCGCGGTTGCACCACCAGCACGCGTCCGGATGCGACGGCGGGCACTGCGGTAAGGGCCGGCGCGGCGAGCAGCTCGTCGCGCAGCGCCGTACCGCCCGACTCGGCCGGCTGGGTGATCAGGATCACCTCCGGCGCGAGCGCCGCCAGCGACTCGATACTCACCGTCTGATGTCCCCCGATGCCGGCGCGGGCGGCCACGTTCACGCCACCGGCCGTCTCGATGATGCCGCCCTCGGTGGAGCCGGCGCCGGCCACATAGATCGTATCCGCATAGCGGGAGATCGCCAGCACGGCGAGTGCCGATGGGTCGCCGGGCGGCGGCACGCGCTCCGCTACGACGCCGATGCGGCGCTCGATTTCCCCAGTCAGCTTCAGCGCACGCTCCTCGGCGCCGATCAGGTAGCCCAGCAGCAGGATGTTGGGGATGTTGCCGGCAGCCGAGTTTTCCAGCACCGTCCGTACCACCGGCACGCCCACTTCCCGGATCAGCTCCACCAGATCCGCCTTGGTATAGCGCGACACCACCACCACGTCGGGGCGCATGGCCAGGACCCCCTCCGGATCCGACGACGACAGCGTCGCCAGCCCGGCGACCCGGTCGGCGACGTTGGAGTAGGTGGGATCGGCTGCGAACGGCCCGACGCCGGCCAGCCGCTCCGGTCCCACCAGGGCGAGCAGCATCTCGTCGTGGCCGAGCGACAGCGCCAGGATGCGCTGCGGCGGCGCCTCCAGGCGTACGCGGCCCTCGTCGGTCTCCACCGCGCGCGGCCAACCGCGATTGGCCACGTCCACGATGCCCGGCACAGCCGGGTAAGCATCGGCGGCACCGACTGCCGCGGCCCCCAGCAACCAGCCGGCGACGGCCGGCGCGAACTTCCAGAAATCGATCACGACATTCCTCCGTGAAATCCTCGAACCAGTCAGAGCGCGCCCACGCGCGCCTTGTGGCGGGCGAGCAGGATGATGAAGAACGGTGCTCCGACCAGCGAGGTGATGATGCCCACGCGCACTTCCGCGGGGGCGATGGCGAGCCGCGCCAGGGTGTCGGCGGCGAGCAGGAACAGCGCACCGCCGAGAGCACTCAGCGGCACCAGCACGCGATGGTCGGCGCCGGCTAGCAGGCGCAAGGCGTGTGGGACGACCAATCCGACGAACGCGATGGTGCCGGAGAACGCCACCGCCGTGCCGGTGACCAGCGACGCGGCGAGCAGCAGAATGGTGCGCGTCACACCGACCCGCACACCCAGCGCCAGCGCCTCCTCCTCGCTCAGGGTGAGCAGGTTCAGGTCGCGCGCGAGCAGCACGGCGACGGTCATCCCGGCCAGGATGAACGGTGCGGCGAGCCGCACGTGGGTCCAGCGCGATGCGTCGAGCCCGCCGGCCAGCCAGAAGATCATTTCGCGCTGCACACCGAGGTCCCCGGTGAACAGCACGATGGCGGAGATGATGGCGGCGAGGAACAGGCTCACCGCCACGCCCGCCAGCAGCAGCGCCGCCATGGAGAACCGTCCGCCCACCGAGGCGACGGCGAACACCAGCGCCAACGCACCCGCCGCGCCGGCGAACGCCAACGCCGGCAACGCCAGTGGAAACGCCGCCTGCGCGCCGATGGCGATCGCGATCACCGCCCCCAGCGCGCCGCCGGTGGACACCCCGATGATGCCGGGATCGGCCATCGGGTTGCGGAACAGCCCCTGCATCACCGCGCCGGCGGTACCGAGCGCCGCGCCCACCAGCAGCGCCAGGACTATGCGCGGCAGCCGAATCGTCTCGACGATCGCGCGCTCGGTGTCGCCCACCGCGCCGATGCCGATCCCGACCAGGTCGAGCAGGATCGCGGCCGTGTGGGAGAGCGCTATGGCGTACGAGCCAAGCGCGGCCGCGGCCACCACCAGCACCGCGCCGACGCCGAGCAGCAACGCAGTGCCGCGGACAAGACGGAACACCACCGGCGATCCGGATGGGACCAGGGATCGGGGAAACCAGCGCCACGATTGCGTGCGCGCGATGCCGCCCGGCAACACAACTCCTTCGCCGCTCAGCATCCGAACAGGGACGACAACCGTCAGACCCACTGCCCTCACGGAGTCCGTAAGGACAAGGCTCTTTCCCGAAGCGCTCCCTGGACGGAGAGCGGCCACTTCAGCCCTGCCCGGTAGGTCTCCTGGCTCCCGGGTCGTCGCCTGCTCGCCCCCTTCCCGTCCTGCCCGAGGACAGTGGCTTGCAGCGGCCGGCTCGCCGGTCACAGTGGGCACCTCCGCAGCGGATTCGCACCGCTTTCCCTGTTACCTCTTTCAGTGATGCCGCTTCGGCATCTGAAAGAGCACCGGGCGGGTTGGCCTCAAGATCTTTTCGTCGAGCGGAAGGTAACTGCCGGCGTCCCACCTGTCAACGCGCCCGGCAGCGGCGATCGGCAGCGGCCCGCCGGTTGACCGGTGCGGCGGAGCGACGACACACTGCGCGCGTGGCAGCGGACACATCATGAACAGACTGCTCGCAGGGCTCGCCCGGGAGCGGCCCCTGCAGATCGCGGGGGCGATCAACGCCTATGCCGCGCTGCTCGCCGAGGACGCCGGCTTCCGCGCCCTCTACCTGTCGGGCGCCGGAGTCGCCAATGCGGCCTTCGGCCTACCCGATCTCGCCATGACCACTCTCTCCGAAGTGGTCACCGAGGCGCGCCGCATCACCGCGGCTACCGATCTGCCGCTGCTCGTCGACGCCGACACCGGCTTCGGCGACGGGCTTGCGATCGACCGCATGGTGCGCGAGATGATCGCCGCCGGCGTGGCCGGCGTACATCTGGAGGATCAGGTGGCCGCCAAGCGCTGCGGCCACCGGCTCGGCAAGGCGCTGGTAAGCGAACCGGAGATGGCCGACCGCATCGCCGCGGCAGTGGCGGCGCGCGGCACCGGGGATCTCGTGATCATGGCGCGCACCGATGCGCTGCCGGTCGAGGGACCGGAGCGGGCCGTGCAGCGCGCCGTCGCGTATGCCGCGGCGGGTGCCGACGCTATCTTCTTCGAGGCGGCCACCGAGCTGGAGCACTACCGGCGGGCAGCGGCAGCGGCCGGCGTGCCGATCCTGGCCAACATGACCGAATTCGGCGTAAGTCCGCTGTTCACCGTCGCCGAGCTGGCCGCGCATGGCGTGGCGATGGTGCTCTATCCGCTCACCGCGTTCCGCGCCATGAGCAGCGCCGCGCAACGGGTGTATCGGGTGTTGCGCGAGCGCGGCGGCCAACACTCGGTGGTCGGCGAACTGCAGACCCGAGCGGAACTGTACCGGGTATTGGACTACGCCGCGTACGAAGAACGGGTGGATCGGCTGCTGGCGCGGCAGCAGCGCGCCGGGTCGAGCACCGAACTGAAGCAGGGAACCGGTGGCCACTGATGGGCACCGGCTGGCGGAGGCAGCAAAGGGCGATGGACAGCAGGCGTGGCTGATTTCGAAGAGGGAGTCGTACCATCGAGGGTGTCGAACATCCTGCGTTCGCACGCACCGCGCGAAGGGTGCGTTCGTGGTCGAGGTGAGCGATGAGCAAGGGTAGCGCGGGACTGGCGGGTGTCGTCGCCGGCGAAACGGCGGTCAGCACGGTCGGCAAGAGCGGCGCCGGACTCACCTACCGCGGCTACCCGATCGAGGAGCTGGCGGCGCGCGCCACCTACGAGGAGTGTGCCTACCTTCTGATCCACGGCGAGCTGCCGGGCGCGCACCAGCTCGACGACTACCGCCGTAAGCTCGCCGCGCGTCGCGGGCTGAGCGGCGCGCTGTGCAAGATGCTGGAACTGCTGCCGCGGGCATGTCATCCCATGGACGTGCTGCGCACCGCCTGCTCGTTCGCCGGCGCGCAGGCGGCGGGCGGCGAAGGTCGCGACCCCGCGCTACGCTCCGCCGCGATTCGCGCTCAGGCGGACACGCTGCTCGCCATGCTGCCGGGCGCGCTGCTGTATCACCATGCGTTCGTAACCAGGGGCGAACGGCTCTCCGTCGGCGGCGGCGAGCCCTCCCTGGCCGCCCACTTCCTCCGCCTGCTGCATGCTCCGGGAGCGGCGACCGCGGACCAGATTGCGGCGCTCGATGCAGCGCTGATCCTGTACGCCGAGCATGAGTTCAACGCATCCACCTTCGCGGCGCGGGTGGTCGCCTCCACGCTGAGCGACTTCCACTCCGCGATGACCGCCGGCATCGCCGCGTTGCGGGGGCCGCTGCACGGCGGCGCCAACGAGGCCGCCATGGCGCTGATCGAACGATTCGACGACCCCGACCAGGCGGAACGCGCCCTGCTGGCGATGCTGGACCGCCGCGAGCTGGTGATGGGGTTTGGCCACCGCGTCTACCGCGACGCCGATCCGCGCAGCCCGGTAGTGAAACGATGGGCTCGGCGGCTGGCCACCAGCGGTGCTCAGCAACGGCAGTTTGCCGTCGCCGAGCGCATCGAGGCGATGATGCGGCGCGAAAAGGGAGTGTTGGCCAATCTCGACTTCTACAGCGCGCTACTGTTCCACAACTGCGGCCTCCCCCCCCGCCTGTTCCCCCCGCTGTTCGTGATCAGCCGCGTTGCCGGCGGGGCGGCGCCCTACATCGAGCCACGCGAAAACACCCGGTTGC
>CAYFXT010000103.1:0-10148 GCA_964346995.1 uncultured Spirochaetaceae bacterium
CGGCTCTCGGCCAGAACACAGAAGGAGACACCGCCTATGGCTATCGCACCCACCATCTCCGCCGCCGTCGCGGTGCCGGAGTCCTACGCCGCCAGCTACGCATCCGACGGCTATCTCCTGGTCCGCGGCCTGCTCGATCCCGAGCGCGACATCGCCCCGCTCAAGAAGGCGTATACCAGCCTGATCGACGCGATGGGCTACGTATACCTCTCCGAGACCTGTCCCGATGCGCTCGCGGACTACGACGCGCAACCCTTTCCGCTCCGGTTCGCCACCATGCTCGGCGCCAGCGGCGGCACCGCGCTGCATCATCTCGACCCGGTGCTGAACATCTTCGTGGACCACTTTCAGCTCCGCCGCGACCTGCCCACGGCGCAGACTCCGGAGCTGTTCACCAGCATCCGCCACTGCCGCCTGCTCGACGTGCTGGAGGCGGTGATCGGACCGGAAATCGTCGCCTCGCCGATCTACCACGTCAACGTGAAGCTGGCGCCGCGCCATCTTGCGGAGGTGGAACGGGTAGCCAAGGCGAGCGGGCAGGATAATCCCACCCTGGAGAAGTTCTACAACTTCCAGGTGGGCAAGACCGACTGGCACATGGACGCCATCTCCGGCCTGCGCGACTCGCACGACAGCCGCATCGTGAATGCCTGGATTCCGCTCACGGAGGCGACCCCCGACAATGGCTGCCTGAAGGTGGCTCCCGGCAGCCATACCGGCAAGGTGTACGACGTGAAGGACGAGCAAGCGATGGCCGAGCGCTCGGTGACCCTGCCGATGCGTCCCGGCGATGTGCTGTTCCTGGACAACAAGCTGCTGCACAGCTCGACCCCCAACACCAGCGACGGCGACTACCGTTGGGCGTTCAACTTCCGCTACGTGCAGGCCGGGCAGACGGCCGGGCGCCCCTTCCTGCCTGGCTTCGTGGCGCGCAGCCGGTCCGCGCCCGAGAACGAACTGCACAATCCGTTCGTATGGAGCATGATGTGGGATCGCGCGCTGACCTACCGCGTCAAGCACGGCGTGCCTTACTCCTACGCTTCCCTGCGCGAGGGAACGGTGAGCGAGGATCAGGCGCAGACGATCACCGAGCACTGGCGCCGTCGCGCCCCCAACCCGCGGGGCTGGCTGCGCCTGGAACAGGCCGAGGAAGCGCCGCTGCCGGCCGTGGGCTGGTAGGCGGACCGGAGGGAGCGCGCCGTGTTCAACCCGGTCCTCAGAGCAGTGTCCGAACGGCGTATGGTGTACTCCACGTCGTCCGGCTTTCGCATCGTATTCGCGCTCATCGCGGGATTCCTGATCTTCAGTTCCCGGGGGCAGCCGGGCCTCATTCTGATCGTCCTGATCGCACTGAGCGCGCTCGGGGCGCTCTATCTGGAGCGATGGGTGTTCGACAAGGACGCCAACCTGTTCGAGAAGAACGTCGGCCTGTTGTTCCTCCACACCCGCAAGCGGATGACGCTCGACCACTTGGCCAAGGTGGTGCTGCGCGAGGTGGGCCCCGCCTACCAGGACCGGCCGCGCATGATGAAGGCGGTGTCGCGGCAGGCGGCGATCCTTTCGGTGGTCGACCGCTCGGGTACCAACCATGGTCTGGACATGATCAAAGGTGCCTCGCTGCGGGAAGCGCGCGACTCGGCGCAGAAGCTGGCGAAATTCTGCGACATTCCGTTCGAGGATCTGGTGCCGCAGGAGGAAGCGGAGGTACCGCCGCCGCCCGACAACCCGCCCGAGCGACCGCCCGGCTGATTCGGCGTCCGGAGTAACGGCACCAGGAACCGGCACCGGTCGGCTGCCGCCAATGGCGCATCGCCGCGCACGGCGCTCAGGAGCAACGGAGCAAGCCGACGGCGCGTGTGACGGCGCCGCCTACCGGTAACGCCGCGCCGTCCGGCATGCGGACGGGAACGTGCGGACACCACATTCGGCCCCGGCCCTGCGCGCATCATTTCCCATTCGCGCAAGGTCGCGCGGCGTCCCGCCGCCGGACGGTCGACGTCCACCGACCCCACATCATCGTCTTCCGTGGCACGGAGTGACCGTGCCGACTCACCTGTCGGTGACGAACCGGTTTTATCTCTCCGGCAACCAGGCCCCGGGTGCAATGCCGTCCAGGTGGGTCTTTACGTCCACCACCGCAGGCTTGCCGGAGGCGAACGCCTGATCGAGGGCGCCGCGCAACTCGCTGATACGGTTGACGGTGATCCCGAAACAGCCCATCGAGCGGGCGATGGCGGCGAAGTCGGCGTCCGGGAAGATCCACAGATCGTCGGAGCCTGGCGTCTGGCCGCCGTAGACCACCTCGTTGCCGCCCTTCTCCTGGTTCAGCGAGTGGTTGTTGTTGACCACGGTCACCGTGTCGATGTCGTACTTGAAGGCCGTCTCCAGCTCCGCGAGGTGGTACCAGATGCCGCCGTCGCCGGTGAAGCACAGGACCGGGCGGTCGGGGGCGGCGCACTTGGCGCCCATCGCCGCCGGCAGCCCCCAGCCGAGCGACCCGGCGCAGCGGATGAAACTCTGGCCGGGATGGTTCAGGTCGAGCATGGTGCCGGTCCACACCCCGGAGTGGCCGGTGTCGGACACCAGGATTACGTCCTCCGGCAGGTAGTCCGACAGCTCGCCGCACAGCCGCTCCGGGCGCATCGGCTCGATGTCCGACTCCGCCACACCGCGCACGTCCTCCTTCCAGGCCGCGACCAGTTCCTGCACGCGCGCCACCCATGCGGACCGGTCCGGCGCATCCGCGGCGGCGGCGATCATGCGGCGCAGCGTGTTGCGTACGTCGCCCTGCAGGCCCACGTCGAGCGCGTAGTTGCGCCCGAGTTCCTCGCCGTTGATGTCGAGCTGGATGGTCGGGGTGCCCTGTGGCGGGATCCGGTAGCCGTGGGTGACCTGACCCCCGGCATGGCTGCCGATGAAGAACACCAGATCCGCTTCGCACATGACGCGGTTGGCGCACTCGCGCGAGTAATTCCCCGGCATGCCCACCGCTAGCGGATGATCGGGCGGAAACATCGCTTTGGCATTCAGCGAGGTAGCCACCGGAATCGACAGCTTCTCGGCAAACGCGATCAACTCGGCGCGGGCATCCGAGGCGGTAACGCCGCCGCCGGCCACGATCACCGGGCGCTGTGCCTGGGCGAGCCGGTTCAGGGCCTGTGCAATCTGGTCGCCGTCCGCCTCCGGGCGGAACGCCGGCACCCGGGTGAACGACTCCTCGACGATCACCTCCAGGTCGGCTTCCTTGTCGAACACCGCCTGGCCGGCGAGACCCTCCAGGTCGAGGTGCGCCGGTCCCGGGGTTCCGGTGGTGGCGGCGCGGAACGCCTGCCGCAGAAAGATCGGCAGCAGTTCCGGGCTGCCGACGTAGGCGCTGTACTTGGCCACCGTGGTGAACGGCTTGACGTGGTCCACCTCCTGGTAGGCGTGGCGCTGCTGGCTGATCTGCAGCTCGCGTCCAGTCAGGGCGATCACCGGCGAACAGGCTAGGTATGCATCCTGCAACCCCGCCGCGAGGTTTACCGCGCCCACCGACTGCGCCATGCACAGGCTGGGGCCGCGCCGCACGCGCGCGTAGGCGTCCGCCATGTACGCGGCGGCCTTTTCGCCGTGGGTCTGAATGCGCCGCATGCCCAGCTTCTCCATCTCCATCAGCGTGCGCGGGCCGATGAACGGCATGAAGAACACGTGCGTAATCCCATAGCCATGCGCCATTTCGGCGGTAAATCGAGCACCAGTCATCGTTGCCATGTCGTGTAAATGCGACCCTAACCGAAGCTCGCTAGCCTGTAAACACAGAAATTGCGGTTCGCGGTGGCGGACGGCAAGGCTGCACTGCCAGTTCCGTGGACGCGGCGATGGCGCAGAACTTCGTCACCCGCCGAGCCGCCCCGCGCGTGAACGCTCTACCATTTGGCGGAAATGCACCCGCCGGCCCTCGCCAGCCCATCGTTCCTTGACCTCGGTTCCCGCCTGGTGGATCATCCTCTCCCGATGAACGACAGCCGCTCCTCCGCCGCTGGCAACGGCCTGCCGCCGCTGGCAGGCATTCGCGTGGTCGACTTCGGCCACTACCTCGCCGGGCCGCTGGCCGGCATGCTGCTCGCCGACCAGGGCGCCGAGGTGATAAAGATCGACCGCCCCGGCTACCCCTCGTGCGCCACTCCCGCGGGAGCGGTATTCAACCGCGGCAAGCAGGTTGTGGAACTGGACCTGAAAAGCGACGGCGGGCGCGAGGCGGCACAGCGACTGGTTGCCTCGGCGGACGTGCTGATCGAGAACTTCCGGCCCGGGGTGATGGAGCGCCTAGGACTGGGTTCGTCCGCCATGGTGGCAGCCAACCCGCGCCTGGTGTACCTCTCCCTGCCGGGCTTCGGCGCCGGCGAGAAACTGGCCTCGTTACGCGCCTTCGAAGGGGTGCTCGGCGCGGCCACCGGGCTGTTCACCGACCTGCATGCCATTCGCCGCGAGCTGCAGGCGCCGCCGCAGTACACGCCGGTCCCGCTCGCCTCCGCCTACGGCGCGGTGCACGGCGCGCTGGCCGTGACCATGGCGCTGTATGCCCGTGAGGGGAGCCGGCGCGGCGAGGTAATCGAGGTGCCGTTGGCCGGCGCCGCGATGTCTGCGATGGGCGCCTTCCTGCTGCGCGTGGCCGATGCGCCAGCGCGTTACGGAAAGCGGCCCAACCCCGCCAACGACCGGCTGCGCGAGCGCATGCGGCAGGCCGACGCGCCCGAGCGCCGCCGGCTGATCGACCAGCAACGCCCCCTGCTGCCGCCGATGTTCGATAGTTATCAAGCAGGCGACGACAGGTGGGTGTTCCTGCTCGCCGGCAACAGTCGCCGCAACGCGGTGCAGCTCGTCAAGGCGCTCGGGATCTACGACGGACTGATCGCCGCCGGCATGGTCGACGAACCGCCATACCCCGACCTGACGCGACCCGACAACATCCAGGACATCGACGGCTTGTCACGGGATTGGAAGCTGACGCTGCGCAACCGGATGGCGGACGCCTTCCGCACCAAGCCGGCCGCCGACTGGACGCCGATCATGCGCGAGTTCGGGGTGCCGTTCAGCGTCCATCGCACCACGCAGGAGTGGCTGCACGCACCGGAGACCGATGCCGCTGCGCTCACCGTGGAGGTGGCGGATCCGGTGCACGGCACGATCCGCCAGTTCGGCGTGCAGACCTCGCTGGGGCGCACCGACCGGCAGTGGCACGTTCCCCAGCCGGCCCGTCCGGGCGACCTCGCCGCTCTGCTTGTGGGCCGCGCGGTGACCGGCGGCAACGGCGCCGCAGCCGACGGCGACAGTCCGGCTGACTCGGCGCCCCGGCGCCCCCATATCCTCGCCGGCATCAAGGTGCTCGACCTGTCCACCGTGCTGGCCGGCCCCTGTTGCGCCCGCACGCTGGCAGAGTATGGCGCCGACGTGATCAAGATTGATGCGCCCGACCCCTACTTCCTCCCCTCGACGGCGTGCATGCTGCACCTGGAGGTAAGCCAGGGCAAACGCAGCATGATCCTGGATCTCAAGCAGGAGGCGGGCAAGCGGCTGTTCGAGCAGTTGGCCGCCGACGCCGACGTGATCGTGCACAACTTCCGGCCCGGCGTCGCCGAGCGGCTCGGCATCGACTACGCCAGCCTGGCGCGCATCAATCCCGACCTGGTGTACCTCAACCTGACCGCCTTCAATGGGCCGCGACGCGGTCCGTGGACCGAGTTGCCCGGCTTCGATCCGGTGCTGCAGGCGGCCACCGGGATCATGACCCGCTACGGCGGGCCGGGCGAGCCGCCCGAGCTGCACGGCTTCGCCTCCTGCATCGACTACCTGACCGGCTACTCGGGCGCCTACGGCATCGCCCTGGCCCTGCTGCGTCGCAGACGCGAGGGCGGCGGCGACTTGGTGTTCACCTCCCTGGCGCAGGGCGGACAACTGGTGCAGGCGCCGTTCGTGTGGGCCACCGCCGACGCCCGGCCCGACGACGGCCCGCAGGGGCAGGAGGTGCTCGGCGCGCACTCCCTGGAGCACCTCTACCGCGCCACCGACGGCTGGCTGATCCTCACCGGTCTGCCGGCCGACCTGCCGCGGCTGCGCGAGATTCCGGAGCTGGCCGCGGCACCCGTCGAGGCGTCCGAGGAGGCGGCGCGAATCGCCGCCCTGCAGACGGCGATCGCGGAGCAACCGGTGTCCCACTGGGAGCGCGCGTTCAACGCCGCCGGGTTCGGCTGCCACCGTGTCGACTGCATCGAAGACGTGCGCCGCGCCGGCCTGCGCGAGCTGACCGACGCCGAACGCGCATCGTGGAGCAACCGCGAGTCGATCTCCGTGATCCGCCTGCTCGACCACCCGGTCGGCAGTCCCGTCGACAACCCGGCTCCCACCTACGCGCGCTTCACCACCACGTCGCTCCGCATTACCAACCCGATGCCGAAGATCGGCCGCCACACGCGCGCCATCCTGCACGAGCTGGGCCACGACGACGCCCGCATCGACCGCTGGATCGCCGAGGGAGTCGCCGCCGAACCGATCCACGACGCCTACCTCCCCCACTGACCGAGCCGTGCGACCCGGCGCCAACTGAAGCCGCTGGTGTGCCAGGCTCTGGTGGACTGGTTGCGTCACCCGTCCGGTGGCGTGTGGCCCATGAGCGTCATGATCCGGGCGACGTACCCGCGGGTTTCATCCGGGGCGTGGGGGGCTACCCGGCGCCAAGTGGCGCAGTCGGTGGCACAGCGTTCCTGCGCGCGCAATATGCGGCTGCGGCCGCCGTTGTAGCTGGCGAAGGTGAACGCCAGCCGCTGGCCGGCATCGGAAATGTCATCCCACAGGTCGTACAGATAGCGGTCGTAGAACACTCCGGCGGCGATGTTCTGGCCCGGATCGGAGTCGTCGAGGACCGGGAGAGAGGACTTCTCGGCGATCTCCTGCAACGTGGTCGGCATGATCTGCATGATGCCCTTGGCGCCGACCCAACTCTTCGCGTCCTCCTGCAGACTGGACTCGGCGATGCCCTGCGCCTTGAACCAACGCCAGTCGAAGCCGACGCCGAAGAACCGCTTCGAGTACTTGCGGAAGTGGGGATCGAACCGCCGCGTCCACTGCGGGTGCTCCACTGGGGGCCGGCCACGCGGATCGACGACGGTCGGCGCGGCCGCGGACACCGTTCCGGCGTCGACCACCGTCGACTCCGCCACCGGCGCGAGGCGGTCCCGGGGCTCGGATGTGCACCCGACCACGAGCAGGGCAGCCACCGCCAGCACCGCGCGGACGCCCGGCCGGCGGCACCTGGCGACCGTCAATTCAATCCCATGCCGATCACCAGGCCGACCGCGATACCGATGCCGATGAACATCCCCCCTACCATGATCCCGACGGCCGTATTCCCCGTCTGGAGCTGCTGCGCGGTGTCGAACGGGGTCACGTGATCGATCACCCGGTAACCGAAGAACATGAACGCGATCGCGGCACCCCCGCCTACCACCGCGTAGAGGAGATTCAGGAGTACGATACCCATATTGCCAGCATCGCAAGCGCGTACAGCGAGATCAAGCTTCGCCTAGCTTTGCTGACGCTCTCTACCTTGAGTGCCACTTGGGGTATCTGCGCCCCGCACCGGGATACCGGGAACTATGGACCACCATCACGACTACCGATCCGATCGCGCCGATGGTTCGACGGCGTCGTTCCGTCGGATACGGGTCCTCAAGCGTGACGGCCAGCGGATCATCGGACACCCGTCGGGCGGTCTCGAAACCGGGGCCGTGGTTGTGCTTGTTGGCGAGATTCTTTGCTTGATCCCAGACCCAGCGCACTGGCACAGCATGAATAACGTGTCTACAGCGATGTAGTTACCCGTCGAAGTGTCAACTGCCAGTGGACGAACGACGTCTCCCCAGGTCAGTCGACGTGCGCCGGTTGACAGGCGGGGAGCGCTGCTCAATGAATGGCGGACGACTATGGTTCCCAACAAGATTCTGCAGTGCATCAACCGCGGCGAGAAGGCACTCGGGCTGCCGCTCAGAGAACCATCCGGGCTGATGGTGGAGCTGGCCGGCCGGTGCGGGCTGGACTTCGTGAGCTTCGACGCCCAGCATGACCCGTTGACGCCGGCCGAGATCGGGGAGATGTGCCGCATCGCCGACCCCTACGGCATGACGGTCTCCATGCGCATCCCCGATGGCGCGGAGAGCACCATCCTCAGCTATCTGGATCGCGGCGTGCGCGTGATCACGATTCCCAACCTGCTGACCGGAGAGCAGGCCGAGGAGCTGGTCAAGTACAGCTTCTTCGCGCCGATCGGGCTGCGCAGCGCCACCAGCATCGCCACCATGCACGGCCAGGTCGACGGCGATCATGTGCGCCTGTTCCAGGAGATGAACGCCAACACGGTGATCGTGCCGCAACTGGAGAGCATCGTCTCCCTGGAGAACATCGACGAGATTCTCGCGGTCGACGGCATCGATTACTTCGGCGGCGGAGCCGAGGACATGGCACAGAGCCTGGGCCTGCCCGGCGAACCGCAACATCCGCGGGTGGCGGAGACCTACGCCAGGATCACCGAGAAGCTGCATGCGGCCGGCAAGCGGATGCTGGGCGAGGTGATGGAGAGCATATCCATGTTCGACCTGACCAAGGACGCGATTGCCGAGCTGCTGCAAAAGCACGGCCGGCAAACCAGGCTCGGCTGGTAGCACGGCCTCATGACTGACGGCGAACGGGCCGCCGCGTGGTAGCGCGACGGGTACCTCATGGTGCGCGACGCCATTGCGCCCGAGTACCTCGAGCCGATCCGAGTCTTCATCGAGCAGCGCGGCACCCCGACTCCGTTGCCGATGAAGGCAGGCGACATCGTGTTTCTGACTAACCTGACGCTGCACGCCAGCAAGGTGAACCGCACCAACCGCGTGCGCTGGAGTCACGACTTCCGCCATCACCCGACCGCGGCCTCGACGCCGGCCGGCACCCCGGAGCGTGAGGCAACGGACTACCTGGACGGCAAGTCGCGGCACTACGGCACCGAGCCGCTGCGCGTGCTCGGCGAAGGCCCCACACCAACCTGGGAACAGTGGGAACAGACCAGCCGAGCGCGCCGCGCCGCGCTCGCTGCCTCGGCGTAGGGGGAAAAGGCGATGGCAGACCGAGTCGGCTCCGGAGACTTCACCTACGAAGTGGAGCCGGCATGGGCGCAGTTGCCCGACGGCTGGATCATCAAGGACACCCCCGACGTGCTGGTCGACGACGAGCACGACCGGGTATACGTGTTCACGCGCTGGAAGCATCCCGTGATGGTCTTCGACCGCGCCGGCAACTTCATCGCCAGTTGGGGCTCCGACCTGTTCACGATGCCGCACGGGCTGACCATGGGCCCCGACGGGAACCTGTACTGCGTGGATGCATTCGGCCACTGCGTGCGCAAGTGCACCACCGGGGGAGAGGTGCTGCAGGTCTGGGGTACGCCCGATCGCAGCTCCGGGCACTACAGCGGCAAACCGTTCAACGGACCCACCCGAGCCGCCTTCGATCCTCGTACCCACGACATGTACGTTGCCGACGGGTATGGCAATGCGCGCGTGCACAAGTACTCGGCCGCCGGCGACTACCTGTTCTCCTGGGGCGAGCCGGGGCAGGGGCCGGGGCAGTTCAACCTCGTGCACAGCGTACAGACCGATCGGGCGGGCAATGCCTACGTCGCGAGCCGCGAGGGCCACCGGGTACAGGTGTTCGACAGCGACGGCGCCTATCGGAGCGAGTGGACCGGCGGCGTGCACCGCCCCAACGGCTTTCACATCTCCGCGGCGGGCCGCGACCGGGAGCTGGTCTACGTCGGTGAGGCGGGAGCCGGATTCGGCGAGAACCGTGGCGTGCGCGGGTTTGGCGACTGCCTGGCCATCTTCGAGCTCGACGGCACCTGTCTGGCGCGCATCTATCACGACTCTCCGGTCATGAGGGGGCCGCACGGCATCGGCGTCGACGCCGAGGGGAACGTCTACCTGACGCAGGTGCTGTGGGGTAACGGCCCGTGGATCGACCCCATGGAGCAGCAGATGATGATCCGCCTGCGCCGGGTTTAGGCGCAATACTGTTGCTTTAGCCCGAAGTTCCAGAGGCTAAATCGGACTTAATTCTTTGCTATAGTGATAGGTAGT
>CAYFXT010000104.1:0-10148 GCA_964346995.1 uncultured Spirochaetaceae bacterium
GAGAAAGCTGACGATGGAGAGAGCAATCAATAGCGGTACGACCTGAAGGATGCGGCCGACGATATATCCTGCCATGCTCTTTTACTGCTTCGCTCTGGTACTGTGCTTCTCTTTGCAGACTGCGCAAAGAATACCAACCCATATTTGGGGCGCTGAGCCGACAGGTCTCAGCGCCACATTGTGAGAAGTAACCGCGCTCTGACTACTCTCTGAAATACAGTTGCTCGCCGCTGTTTACACCGACCAGGACCATGCCACTGGTAGGCACGTTCCCCAGCCTCGCAGAAGTCAATAGCGGTTTCCTCAACTTCTGTACGGTTGGAATATAGAGGATGTTGTCATACATGATCTTTTGTGCGTCCGCTACCAGTCTTTGGGCATCCTCATACGAAGAAGATCTTACTTCCGCAATCTGGTCGAAGAAATCGTAGACCCAATCGGGCCCCTTTTCGCCGGCCTCGCCACCGCTGGTATACCACAGGTGCCACGTATGAGTAGCGAATCTCGGGGATCCCCAGATGGTGGCGAACAGCCACCATTTCTCCAGATCATCCCAGTTCAGACTGATTCTGATTTCGTTTGATCTCTCCCGTTCATGGAGCAAGTCCTGTTGAAGCTGTTTCGGTACCACGTCGAGGTCCAATTCGGTCCAGTCCCTCGTCAGCAATTCGACAACAGGTTGGAAGTCCGGGGATTCCGGAGCCCACTCGATAGGTATCACAAGTGGCTTGCCATCCGGCCCCAATCGGTTTCCGTCCGCATCTCGATCGCGCAAACCAATTTCATCCAGGAGCATGTTCGCTTGCTGTGGGTCGTACACGCTCGGTACAACTTCAGGAAGGGAAGCAAATCCGTAAAAGACCTTATCGATGATGTCCTGGCGGTTGATGGCCATATTCAGTGCTCGCCGAAAACGGACGTCCTGCGCGAGCTGGCGCCACACCGGGTCTGAATGGGTCATATTCAGATATATGTCAACCGGAGCAAAATGTTGCTGCAGAAGGGTCACATTGTAGCCACCCCTCTCCTCGTTCTCTTTGAAGAACGGTAGATTGGGTCCACCTGCTTCTCTTTCGACTATGTCCAACTCACCGGCAACGATTTTCAAGTTTATGGTCTCTCTGTCAGTTACATACTCCGATCTCACCAAGTCGATGTAGGGTAGTTGTTTGCCATCTGAGTCGACCTTGAAGTAATACGGATTTCGTTCCCACAAAGTTACCGTAGGTGTCACCTCGGAAATGATCCAGGGACACAGGCTCGGAAAATCGATAGCGGTGGTGTTCGTCTTCTCCCAAGTATTGTGGTCCTTCTCGAGAAAGAGCTTGTACCATTCATCGTCACCCAATCCTGCCTCTCCCAGCTCGTCCTCGATCTCATCCAGGGAAGTATGCCGAGGGTGAAACTTCATGAGGTAATGCTTCGGCTTCAGGAAGTCGCGGTAGGTCCCCCAAAAGACTGCGAGACTATTGATAAAGCCAGGATAAGGTTCTGGAAAACTGATGCGGAAAGTGTAGTCATCAATGACCTCCAGCAGCATTGGCTCTCCGTCAGGCTGATTCCCTGTCCTCATCCACTGTTGCAGGATGTCCCAACCAAATTCTTGTAGATCGTCGTTCATGTGCACATCCTGGTAGGTGAACAGCACGTCTTCTGTGGTAACGGCAACACCGTCGGACCATTTCAACCCTTCTCGCATGGTAAAGGTGAAGACCGCCCCATCCTCTGAGATCTGGTAGTCCTGTATTACATTACCTCGCAGATCCTTTGGATTTGCATCCATCCAACCGGGGGACGCTACAAGGGTCTCTTTCAGCATGGCCCATACGTCGGCGTCCCAGTTCGGGTGCGTACGAACCGCTCTCAGGGTTCCGCCGTACGTGCCTATCTGAAAATCGAGGTCTTCCGTCGGAACATCGTTCCAGGATGCGTCGAATATCACCGGGTGAGTCGGGAGTCGCTCTGCAACCGGAGGGAGTTCTCCAGAGCTCACTTTCGCAGTCAGCATCGGAGACTCCAGGTATCTGCCAGTGGGAACCGCACTTGCGGTCTGGGGCGCTGCCTCTTCTTCGGTTCCGGCTGCTGCCCACAGTAGAGAGCTGGGCAGGGTAAAGAACAAAATGAGCACTGATACTCTTTTCATAGGATATTTCGTAGCTCCGTAGCTTGATTCTCTGAGAGTATCGCGAAGCGAATTGCCGTTCCTGCCTACTCTCGTGCCCACAACGCAGGCGACCAAACAGAGGCGACAAATCTGGAATTGAAACGCGCGGCGCGTGACTCACCGGTCCCACGCCGCACGCGTGGGTTCTTTGAGTATCCTCTTGCGGCTCGTTTCCTGGGCCACAGGGTGGCCGGCCGGATGCCTGACAGAAGCCGCCTGTCCGGTGCCGGCGATAGATGCAGGATGGGATCCGCCTGTGCGCCCCATTATGCAATCACCGACTGCTCGGCGGACGTCGGGACCTGCGTCACGACGCCACGCCGGCGGTGGTCGGCTGCGCAACGAATGTGATTGACCGGCGATGACGGCGGTCGGTTCTACGATGGTGAGCCGGGGGCGGGGAATCCAGAACCGTTGCGTGGTCGTTGCACGGACGCAGGGACTGAGCCGGCGCCACACGGAGCAGGCCGCTACCCCGGTGCTGAAGCCGAAGAAGCCGGCGCGAACCGCTCGAGCGGTTCGCGATCCATAGGATGTAGGAAAAAGACAACCTTGGGGGGAGGATGCACCGGTTTGCCTTACCGCCAACCCGGTTACGGCGCTGATTGTCGTCGCGGCGCTCCATCCGTATCCGTCGAACCCCCAATCGGTACACCGTCGCACGTGCGCGGCAGGCCGTCAACCGCTCGCTCGGCCGTCAATCTCCATTCTGTTGGTTGACAGCCTGCCGCACGTATGCTTTCGTGAGAGTAAGCAGCAAGAATGAACGCCGCGCACGCGCCGCGAGACCCAGCGGACACACGCGCGTGCACGATCTGAGATTGCCGTCACTGCCGTAGCCGCCTGCGGTTCCAGGTGGGAGAGTGGGCAGGGAGGCGACCCGCCGCAGATGCACTCTCAGGATCAGGAGCCGATGGAGAGATTGGCATGAACATTCCGAGAATCGCATACACCTGCGCGTTTGCGCTCGCGTTCGCTCTGGCCGCAGCCGGCGCGTGGGCGGCGGGCGACGACGAGAGCGTGGCCACGGCCATGGACAAGCCGATGGTGACCGACCCGACCACCGGCAAGATGCTCACCGCGCCCGAGTACGGCGGCACGCTGACCTACCCGTACAAGCTGGTGGCGGCGAACACCGACCCGGACCTGCGCGGTCATTACGCCGGCTGGCTCATCTCGGCGGTCAACGAGAAGCTCGCACTCGGCAACTGGGCCGCTCCCCGCGACCGGATGAGCCTTACCGGGTGGTACGTCCCGACCTCGGGCTTCGTCGGCGGCTTGGCCGAAAGCTGGGAGCAACCGGACGACGTTACGACCATCCTGCGCATTCGGCAAGGCGTGCACTGGCAGGACAAGCCGCCGCTGAACGGTCGCGAACTCACCGCCGAAGACGTGGTCTACACCCTGCGCCGCCGCGCCGGTCTGACCGAATTCGTGCCCGAGCGTACCTACGAAATGATCGGCCTGCCGTGGGAGTCGATCGCGGCGACCGACCGGTACACGGTCGTGCTCAAGCTGACCGCGCCGCGCCTCGGGGCGTTGCGCGTCTACCTCGCCGAGGTCATTCAGTGGATCCTGCCGCCCGAAGTGATCGAGCAGAACGGCGACTACTCCAACTGGCGCAACGTGGTCGGCACCGGGCCGTACCTGCTGACCGACTACGTCGAGGGCACCTCGATCACCAGGACCCGCAACCCCAACTATTGGGGCCATGACGAGAAGTATCCGGACAACCAGCTCCCGTATGCGGACGAGCTCCGGGGCCTGTTCATGGAGGAAGAGGCAACCCGCATTGCCGCCATGCGCACCGGCCAAGTCGACATCATCCATACCTCCGGCGGCGGCGTCGAGATCAAGACCGCCGAGCAGGTCGAAGCGCTGTTGCGCACCAACCCCGACATTCAGGTCGGGCCCTACTTCATCCGGGCTTTGCAGGTATTCGGTGTGAATCAACGCCGGCCGCCGTTCGACGACATCCGCGTGCGCCAGGCGCTGCAGATGTCGATCGACCGCGAGGCGATCAACGACAGCTACTACGGCGGGTACGCGCTGTGGAAGCCGCAGGGGCACTTCGGTAACGCGGTGGCCGGCTACCACGTGCCGTTCGACGAGTGGCCCGAAGAGGTGAAGGCCACCTACCGGTACGACCCCGAGGCGGCCAAGCGGTTGCTCGATGAGGCCGGTTACCCGCCGAATGCGGACGGCGTGCGCTTACGGATCTCCTACGACCACCGCGACGTGATCGACCTCGGCTTCGCCGAGATCGCGGCCGGCTACTGGAAGGAGATCGGCGTCGAGGTGGAGATCAACATCATGGACACCACCACGTGGGTCAGCCGCCGCAAGGACAAGAGTTACGAGATTACCACCGGCGACTCGGGCTGGGATCTCGCTCCCGTGCAGCTCATGGGCTTCTACCGCGGAATCGCCGAGGGAGACCAGGAGCTGCGGCAGGAGGTCGAGTACCTGGGCGGGCTTGGCGACGAGACCATGACGCGGCTCTACAACGAGTTCAACAACGCCAAGAGCGAGGACGAGCGGCAACGGATCGCGCGCGAGTTCGACGCGCACTACATTGCGAACCACTTTCAGATCTACGGCGTCAAGGCGCCCGGATTCCAGGTGGCCCAGCCGTGGGTCAAGGGCTGGAACGGCGAGACATTCCTGCAGGACATGGACAACCACCTGACCCTCGCCCGGCTGTGGCTCGACCTGGACCTGAAGGCGGAAATGGGATTCTGACCCGGGCGGAACGCGTGACGAGCACGCACGTACGGGGTGGCGGGATGGAACCTGCCGCCCCGTACCGGTGTGCATTTTCTTCGGCGTGCGGCAGGGTGTGGTGGCGCCGCGTGGAGGTGAGTCGAGATGCGTGCCTACGTGATCCGGCGGGTGCTGCTGGTGATCCCGACGCTGTTCCTGGTCAGCCTCCTCGTGTTCCTGTCGGTCCGCTTCATCCCCGGCGACATCATCGACGTGATGAGCGCGCGCATGGAGTACGTCGGCAGCGGCGAGATCAATCGCGAGCTGCTGCGGGAGCGGCTGGGGCTCGATCGGCCGGTGTACGTCCAGTACGCGCGCTGGTTGAGTGACATTCTGCTGCGCGGCACGCTCGGCGAGTCGCTGTACGGTGGCTTCCGGGTGGAGGAGCGGCTGGCGGGCAGGCTGGGGGTCACGGTCGAGCTGGGCCTGGTCGCCGTCATCACGGGTCTCCTCATCGCACTGCCGGTCGGCATCTACTCGGCGATTCGCCAGTACACGGCGGCTGATTACGTCGGCCGGTCGTTCGCCATCCTCGGCTTGGCCACCCCCAACTTCTGGCTCGGACTGATGGTGATGATCTATCCCGCCATCTGGTGGGGCTGGACGCCGCCGATGACGCACGTGCGCTTCACTGCCGAGCCGTGGGCGAACCTGCGCATGTTCATCATTCCCTCCCTGATCCTGGGGACCTACCTGGCGGCGAGCACGATGCGCATGACGCGCACGATGATGCTGGAGGTGCTGCGCCAGGACTACGTGCGGACCGCGTGGGCCAAGGGTCTCAGGGAGCGCGGGGTGGTGCTGCGGCACGCCGTCAAGAACGCGCTCATCCCGGTGGTCACCCTGGTCGGGCTGCAACTCCCCATCATCGCCGGCGGCTCGGTGATCATCGAGAACATCTTCAACCTTCCGGGGCTCGGGCGGTTGATGTTGCTGGCGCTCAACGAGCGCGATTATCCGGTGGTATCCGGTGTGAACCTGTTCTTCGCCACCGTGGTGGTGCTGGTCAACCTGATCACCGACCTGACCTACGCGTTCCTGGACCCGAGGATTCGCTATGAGTAGCAGTGCCGCGCGGCCCCGCGCGCGTGTGGGTGCGGCCCGACGTCGCCAACCCGTCGCCCACTTCTTCGTCCGCCTGTTCAAGGAGCAGCGGCTCGGCGCCGCCGGCGGCCTGGTAGTCGTGGCGCTGATCTTCGTGACCATCTTCGCGGAACAGCTCGCGCCATACGAGTTCGACCGCGGCCGCGTGCAGGACCGTATGCAGGGCCCGTCGGCCGAGCATCCGCTCGGCACCGACCACGCCGGCCGCGACTTCCTGAGCCGCCTCATCATCGGCGCGCGCCTGTCGCTGACCGTCGGGTTGGCCGCCACCTCCATCAACGTCTTCGTCGCGCTGCTGATCGGCGGTACCACCGGCTTCGTCGGCGGCAAATTCGATATCGTTGCGCAGCGGCTGGTCGACGCGTGGATGTCCTTCCCGGGACTGCTGCTGCTGCTTACCGTCATGTCGATCGCCGGCCGCGGCGTGGCACAGATCATCATCGTGCTCGGCATCGCCGGAGGCATTCCAGCGTCGCGCATCGTGCGCAGCGCGGTGATCGGCGTCAAGGAAAACGCCTACTTCCAGGCTGCGCAGGCGATCGGCACCCCCACGGGCAGCACCTTGCTGCGCCACGTGCTGCCCAACATCGCGGCCCCCGTCCTCATCGTCTACAGCATCAACGTGGGCAACGTGATCATTTCGGAGGCCTCGCTGAGCTTCCTCGGGTTCGGACTGCCGGCCAACATTCCGAGTTGGGGCGGCATGCTGAGCCGCGAAGGCCGTCAGTACATGGAGATCGCGCCGCGGCTGGCGCTGTGGCCCGGGATCTGCCTCACGGTGACCGTGTATTGCCTCAACATGTTCGGCGACGCGGTCCGCGACCTGCTCGACCCACGCTTGCGCGGCGCAACCGGCCGCTACGGGGCCGCCAAGCCGCGCCGCTGACGGGTCCGCCATACAGAGCCTCGTACGCCAACGAGCTGTTGGCGACGGAGTTGAACGAGACCGCGTATGCGCTCGGTATGCGCTCGACTCGACCACCATCGACCGGTGCCTGTCGTGGCCCGCGGGAGTGGGCTCGGAATTGCCGGATGGCGACGGACTCCGAGGTGCAGGTGGGGCCTGGGCCGATGACGGCGCCGCAGGCGACGGTTTCGGGGCGCTACTCCTTGTCCGGCCGGTTCTGGACGAACTGGAAGCCGAAACGACCCTTGATGCACAGGTGGCCGTGGGTCACCGAGTGGTCCGCGGGTGAGGTAACCTTGACGATCTGCTCATCCTGCACGTGTAACTCCAGATTGCAGCCCACGCCGCAGTAGGGACAGACCGTACGGGTGACGCTCTGCCGCGACTCGTCCCAGGTGCCGGCGGCGCGCTGGTCCCACTCGCTCTTGAACATCAGCGCCCCGGTCGGGCACACGCCGATGCAGTTGCCGCAGTAGACGCACGCCGATTCGGGCAGCGGCTGCTCGTACTCGGTGGCGATGCGGGCATCGAAGCCGCGCCCTGCCACCGCAATGGCGAAGGTGTTCTGGGCATCCTCGCCGCACGCCTCCACGCACTTGTAGCACAGGATGCAGCGCTTGTAGTCGCGCACGTAGAGGTCGTCCTGCACCTTGGCGGGCTGGCCGACCGTGGCGGCGGTCTGCCCGTCGGGCTCGGCGTGGTGGCCGGCGTGTTGCCGCTCCCGCTCGCCCGGCGCGGCGTCGGCGGCCGGCGGCCCGAAACGCTCCGGCTCGGCTCCGTAAGCGGCCTGCCAACGGCGCACCGCCTCTTCAGCGCAACTCAGGTCCACCGACGAGGCGAGCAGTTCCAGAACCAGGCGGCGGCTGTGGCGCACACGCTCGGAATCGGTGCGTACCTGCATGCCCTCCGCGACGGCGCGGGCGCACGCCGGCACCAGCGTGCGCGATCCCTCCAGCTCGACCATACACACCCGGCAGGCGTTCACCGGGGTCAGATTGTCCGCGAAGCACAGGGTCGGCGTATCGATCTCCAGTTGCCGGCAGGCGTCGAGAATGGTTGCGCCCTCCGCCACCTGCACCACGTTGCCATCTACCGTCAGCGTTACGCTGCGTTCCATTTCACTCACTATCCGTCTCCGTTGCGGTCGAGGAGCCCGAGGGTCAGCGCCGACTGCACCGCCGCCGCCGCCGTGTGCCCCAGACCGCAGATAGACGCATCGCCCATCACCTGCGCCAAGTCTGCGAGTACTGCGCGATCGGCGTCGCCCCCACCCGCGCACAGCCGCGCCAGCGCCTCCTCCTGACGCACGGTCCCCACCCGACACGGTACGCACTGGCCGCACGACTCGTCGCGAAAGAACCGCGCGATACGGCGCAGCACGGCGCGGAAGTCGGTGCCGGGCGCGAACGGCATCACCACGCCCGAGCCGAGGGTGACGCCGGCAGCGCGCGTACTCTCGAAGGTGAGCGGCAGATCGAGCTGCTCCGGGCCGACGAAACTGCCCGCCGCGCCGCCGAGCAGGGTGGCGCGTGGCTCACCGCCGACCGTGCCGCCGGCCAGCTCCAGCAGCTCCCGCAGGGTGGTGCCGAACTCGACCTCGTAGACACCGGGCTTCGCCACTGCGCCCGACAGGCAGAACAGCTTGCGGCCGGTCGACTGGTCGGTACCGACGGCGGCGTACGCGCGGCCGCCGCCGAGCAGGATCGGCAGCAGGTTGATCAGCGTCTCCACGTTGTTGATCGCGGTCGGCTTGCCGAACAGCCCCGCCTCGACCGGATAGGGCGGTTTGCTGCGCGGCTCGCCGCGGAACCCCTCCAGAGAGTTGAACAGCGCCGTCTCCTCGCCGCAGATGTAGGCGCCGGCGCCGCGCCGCAGCTCGACATCGAAGTCGATCCCGAGGCCCATGACGTCGCGGCCGAGCAGGCCCCAGTCACGCGCCTGAGTGATGGCACACTGCAGGCGGCGGGTGGCCAGGGGGTATTCGCCGCGGAGGTACAGGTAGCCGCTGCTGGCGCCGGTGGTGAAGCCGGCGATCACCATCGCCTCGATCAGGGCGAATGGATCCTGCTCCATCACCACCCGGTCCTTGAAGGTCCCCGGCTCCGACTCGTCGGCGTTGCACACCACATAGCGGGGCCGCGCCGGTGCGCGGGCCACCGCCTCCCACTTGATCGCGGTAGGGAACGCCGCACCGCCGCGCCCCTGCAGCTTGGAATCGCGCAGCTCGCGCAGCACGCCGTCAGCGCCGATCTCGACGGCGCGGCGCAGCGCAGCACAGCCGCCGTGGCGGCGATAGTCGCTGATGCTGGCGGGGTCCGCCGTTCCGATGCGGCGCAGCAGGCTGAGCTCCGCGGCCAGCGCCGGATCGGCCGCCTGCGGCACCGAGCGACTGGCCGGCGGCAGGTCTCGGGGCAGGGTGCCGTCCGCCGCGGCCGCGGTTTCGGAAGCCGAACGGTCGGACGCCGGAGAGAGCGCCGTGCAGACCGCATCGGCGGACGCGGGCGCCAGGGTGTCATCGGGTTCCCCGGCCAGTTGCAGCAGCACGGCGGGAGCCGCCTCGCACAGCCCCAGACAGGGGCTGGTGACCCACGCGACTTGACCTGAAGCGGCATCACCGCCGGCGGCCTCTCCTGCCGGCGCGCCGCCCGCCGTGCCTGCGCCGTTCACAACCGCACGGCCGTGGGCGGCCGGCGGAGCGCCGGCATGGTGCGCGGCGCCGAGCCGTTGCTCGAGTTGACGGCACAGCTCCAGCGCGCCGGCGCCGCGGCAGGCGATGTCGTCGCATACGTGGGCAACCCGCGGCGGCTGCTCGGTGGTGGACAGCAGGGAGTAGAAGGTGGCCACGCCGAATGCCTCCGCCGGCGGTACGCCGAGGCGTTCGCTGACGTAGTTCAACGCCGCGGGGCTGATCCAGCCGATCGCATCCTGCACGCCGTGCAGCGCCGGCAGCAACAGGTGTCGGACGCCGTGGCGGGCGCGCAGACCGCCGACGCCGATCCGGCCGCCGGCGGCGGCCTGCTGCAGCTCGGAGCCGGCAGAGGCCGTCGCCGGCGGCTCCAATACCGCGTCGACCGCAGCGCGCTCCGCGTCGGTGGGCGAGGTGGCGGCGAGATGAAGGTCCACTACCGGGCGGCACCCACCGGGTCAGCCAGCTTGTCGATACGCCCCGCGGGCGCCTTGAACTCCGCGGTCCCCGACTTGCGGTCCCAG
>CAYFXT010000105.1:0-10113 GCA_964346995.1 uncultured Spirochaetaceae bacterium
CTAGCGCGCCCGGGGACCCAGGCGTGATACGTTGTACGGCAGGGCCAGGTCCTGCAGGAGCTCGCGTTCCGAGCGCCACGGACCGGCTCCGCCTACCATGATCTCCACATCGCCATCGTGTACGCGAACGCGGTCGCCGGGCATGCCGATCGCCCGCTTGATGAGGAAGTGCGCGCGCGGGCGCCCCTGCTCGTCGGTGTCGATGTTCACCATCGACAGGGTGGCCATGTAGATGATGCGCTGTACCAGATCGAGCACCGGTCCAACCGGGGTGTAGGTGGGATTTTCGAAGATGATCACCTCGCCGCGGCGCGGCAGCCGCGGACTCCGCAGCTTGACCGAGCCGGGCACCAGCTCCGGTCCGTATATCAGCTTGTTCACGAAGATCCGGTCCCCCACCAGCAGGGTGGGCACCATCGACTCGGAAGGAATCCGATATGCCTGCAGGAGAAACTGATTGATGACCAGCACGATCAGGATTGCCGAACCGATCGCTTCCGCCCAATCGAGCAAGGGATTCTTGCCCTGCATGCGGAGCTTGCGACGGATGCGGCGCCGGCGGCGCCAGGACAGGTACGCCTCGGTGACCGTGACCACGCCGTGCTGCCAACGTCGCCATGCGCTGGAGCGGGTTGCGGAACCGTTCGGCGGCAGCTTCTCGTTCACGGCTCCGGTAAGGTAGTCGAACCCGATCACGTTCGGCAACGGCGCGGCGCGGCGGCGCGGGGTGCATCCCGCCCAGGTGGTGGAGTGCTCCACGCGCAGGTCGGCTCGTCCCCGTGGCGGCTTTTGCTGCACCCGCGCGCCGACAGACGGCGCCATGAACTGCCGCCGCGCATGCATTCCCCTACGCCCCATGACCGCCGCGCGCCGCTTCCGGCCCATCGCTTTCCGTCCGCAGACGAGTCGGCATAGTCGGCGGTGATGCGGAGCCGATGAAATACGCGGGCCTCGTCTGCTGGCCGGCATTTTCGGAAACAGGCGGACGGAACAGGCGGCCGCAATCCGACAGACACCTATGCACGACGTTCCGCGCGTATCTATACTTGCCGAGCCATGCAAGCTGCGCGCAGCCGTCGAACCGGTCGCCCCAACGCGCCGGTCCAGATCGTCCGGCTGCGGCCGGTCGCCGGCATTGCCCCGGCAACCTACCTCACCGCGCTGTACGGCAGCGCGGTCGTGGCGCTGCTGTTCATCACGCTGGTGCTGCCTGGTCTACGCTTCTCCGGCACCGTGGTCGAGTTTTCGTCGTCTCCACCGGGAGCCACCGTGTTCGTGGATGGCCGCTTCACGGGCGTCACACCGGTTACTGCGCCGGTGACTGCCGGCGAACGTGCGGTGACCCTCACCAAGAAGCACTTCGTTCCCGAGGAATTGCAGCTCGAGGTAGGCGGACGCATCCTGCTGAGCTGGCCGTTTCCCCGGCGTGACGTGCAGCACGTGGAACTGGTCCTCGCCGATCCGGAGACATTGCTGCATGACGCTCTGCTCGACTTGGCGCACAATCCACGCATCCCGGGCATTGTGACCGCGGCCGCTGCCGATCTCACCGTGCAGGGGTCATCCGCGGAGCATGGCGAGCGCTTGCTGCGCAACGCTCTGCTGCTCGTGGAGGATGAGGCGGGACTGGCGGACCTGCTCGCCGCGCACGCGCGGCTGGCGGGCGGAGCGCCGCTTTCCGCCGCCGGACTGCAGCATCTCGTGCACGATGCGGCGCACCTTGCCGGAGAGAGCCCGGGCCTGCCGCTGTGGCTCGCTGCGCTGCTGCCGGAGGCTGCGCGGGAAGCATTGCTGTCGTCGCCCTGGTACGCCGCCGCGGTACAGCACTACCGGCAGCTCGACGCGCCCCGATCGCCGGCCGGACGTTCGGGGGATGCCGTGGCGGATACCGTCACGGCTGCGGGAATGGTGTTCCGGCGTATTCCCGCCGGTACGTTCATCATGGGCGACAGCAGACGGCTCACTACCATGCAGGATCCGGCCCTCCCATACGAGACTTGGCCGCACCCGCGGACCGTCGGCTCCTTCTACCTGCAGCAACGGGAGGTAACCAACGCGACCTACGCCCGTTTCGTCGCCGCACGTCCGGAGTGGGCTCCGGACAACCGCGCCGCTTTGCTGGCCCGCGGTGTGGTGGCGGAGGATTATCTGGCCGATTGGGAGGAGGGCACACCGCCGCGCGGGCGGGAACGGGAACCGGTGGTATACGTCTCCGCCTTCGCCGCGGAGGCGTTTGCCGCATGGGTCAGCGAGCAGCTTGCCGGGGTGACAAGCGGTGGCGGGTGGCGAGCGCGTTTGCCCTACGAAGCGGAGTGGGAGTATGCCGCCCGCGGCGGCCTGCACAGCCAGCTCTACCCGGGCGGCAACCAGCCGGACGGTCATCTGGCCGCGCCCTCCACCGGTCCGCGCCCGGTGGGCCACTCGGGGGCGAACGGCTACGAACTGCAGGACATGCTCGGCAACGTCTGGGAGTGGACCGCCGATTGGTATTCGCCGACCAGCTACCTGCTGGCCGAACCCGCAGCCGTAGCGAACGAGGCCGATCGGCATCTGACAGTCGGCACCCGCCGTGTCGTGCGCGGCGGCTCCTTTACCTCCGATCCGCGTATCGTCACGGTGCACACGCGCGGTTCGCAACCGGCCGATTGGTGCACGCCGGTGCTCGGCTTCCGGCTGGCACTGGAGAAATCGTGAGTCGCCGGAGCGGCTCCACGGAGGCGGGCAAGACCCTCGCCAGCAACCGCCGCGCACGCCACTTCTACCACGTCGACGATCGCCTGGAGTGCGGCATCGCGTTGCGCGGCACCGAGGTGAAGTCGGTAAAGGCGGGTCAGTTCTCCTTTACCGACTCCTACGCCCGCATCGACGACGGCGAGTTGTTGCTGGTAGGCCTGCACATAACCCCCTACGCGTTCGGCAATCAGTTCAACCACGACCCAACGCGGATGCGTAAGCTGCTCGCCCACGGTGACGAGATCCGGCGCCTGCGGCGACGGGTCACCGAACGAGGCTTGACCCTGATCCCCCTGCGCTTCTATGTTAAGAACGGGTTGGTCAAGGTCGAGCTCGGCGTGTGCCGTGGCAAGAAGACCTTCGACAAACGCGAAGACATCAAGCGCCGCGATCTGGCGCGCGACCTGGATCGTCAGGTACGTGGCGGGCAGCGGCGGTTGTGACCTTTTGGGGGTGACAAGGCTTTTTGGGGGTGACAAGGCCTCGACTGGGAGGCATGACGTTTGCGGTTGCAGGTGGAGTCTCAGTCTCCTTAACCTGGGCAATTTGATCTGCCGATACAGATCTCGCACTGGCTGCCTGATTTAACGTAGCCACGGGGACTTGAAGTGCGGTCCTGAGCGACGAGCATCCCCGACGCAATTCAGGACTCACCGCCACGCCGGCCTGCGGGCGTGGCGGGAAAGACAAACAGCAGGCTGCACCGTCGCCCGTGAGCCGGATCACAAAGGCGGCGCCAAGTACTGCAACAGCCGGCTAAACCTGTAGACGCCGTACGCGCACCTTTCAGGACGCGGGTTCGATTCCCGCCACCTCCATACCGGTCCTTTGGCATACCGGTCCTTTGGCATACCGGCTCTGCCGGACGCCTTCTGGTTCTGCCGAACGACCGTTTCGGCACGACCGTTTCGGTAGTCGTGCCCACGCTTCTCCGTCCGGCCGCTTCGCCCGGGCGCAGGCCTGACCGCTGCTACGGCATCAGCGAGCCGCCGCTGACGTGCAGTGACTGGCCGGTGACGAAACAGGCGGCGTCGGAGACGAAGTACAGCACGGCGGCGGCGATGTCTTCCGGGGTTCCGATGCGGTTCAGCGGCACCCGCCAGCCGAGCCAGAACTTGTCGTCGTGGGCCGGAGGCGGTGGCCACTGTTCGCCGCGCTCATCGGCGGTCTGCCGGCTGGTGCCGCCCGGCACGATGGCGTTGGCGGTGATGTAGGGGGCGCCCTCGTGGGCGATGCCCTTGGTGAGGGCGATCAGACCCGCCTTCGAGGCGCCGTAGGTGGCGAACGAAGCGCCCCCCTTTCCGGTGTAGGCGATATTGGAGGATATGGTCACCACGCGCCCGTACTGGCGTTCGATCATCGACCGCATGACCGCCCGCGCCAGCGCGAAAGTGGCGCGCAGGTTGACGTTGATCACCCGCTCCCACTCCTCGTCCGGGGTGTCGACGATGCTGTGCGGTTGCCCGATGCCGGCGTTGCTGATGAGAATCTCCACCGGCCCGAACGCCTCCCGTGAGCGCCGCACCAGCTCCTTGCACTCCTCGATCTCGCCGACGTCCGCCTTGACCGCGACCGCCTGACCGCCCGCTTCGGTGATGCGCCCCACCGTGTGCTCGGCGGCGGCCTCGTCACGCGACCAGTTGACCACCACGCGCGCCCCTTCCCGCGCCAAGGCGTACGCGATCCCGCGTCCGATGCCGTGCCCGGCCCCGGTCACCAGGGCGACCCGTTCGTCAATTCCCGTGCCCATCCGTCCGTCTCCTCTCATCCGTCATGCGACCGCCACTTGGCGCACGTGGCGCGCCTGGTGGCGACGATCTTGTCCAGCGGCGGCCTCCATCTCGCCGCGCAACTCGTCGGCTCCCGGATCGGCCCAGCGGTTGTACCGTTGCACGGGATCGACAGTCGGATCAACAGCTCACCATGCCGGTTGCCGCGATAGCGGGTGTGGACGGCGCGGTCAGTCACCAGGATGCGAAACGACACGCTGCGGTAGTCTCGTCGTTCTCGTGGTCTGGTAGCCGGCGCGGCGCACGATCTCCGTCAGCACGACGGTGGGGGGAGGTCGATGCCGTTGGCGCGCACGCCGTGGTCGCTTGGCGGCAGCCGGTGACGAGGGTGGCACGCGAGGAGCATGCACACCGGACTGGCACACCAGGCGCGCGCGAAGCGCATGCCGGCTTCGGCAATCCGATCGATGTGTGGCGTGCGCAACACCGGATTGCCGGCACAGCCCGAGCCAGCCGGCGCGCTGCTGATCGGTCACGACACCAGGACGTTGGGCCGCGCCGCGCTGCTCACGTCGCCTCCAGCCCGAGCCGGCGCCATCGCTCGCTCAGGTCGACCACCGTGCCGTCGCGCCGCGCCTCGTCGATGGCCAGGGCGGTGACGCTCGCCACCATCCCGGCGCGTCCGCCGGCCGGCGGCGGCGTGCCGTCCAGTAGCGCCGACACGCAGGAGGCCAGTAGTGGACGGTCGCCGCCGCCGTGCTGGCTGGCGTTGCCCACCTCGGTGCGCTTCCATGCGCTGCCTTCGAAGTGGGTTGCATAGGCCACCGGGGCGAACTGGAAGTGCCCCCAGTAGAGGTCGCCTTCTATGCAGCCCGACTCGCCGGTCAGGTACATGCGCCGGCTCGGCATGCCACAGTTCTGGTTGGAGTGGAACGTGGCGCGCACCCCGTTGGCGTATTCGATGATCGCCACCTGGTGATCGACGATGTCCTTTTCCGAGTTGAAGCAGCACAGGTCGAGCCTGCGACCGTGATTCATCTCGATCTCCGCGCGCGTGGCGGGTTTCGGCGGCGGATTCTCCAGGTGCAGCCGATAGGCGCAGTCCAGGTCGCAGTCGCGGCAGTAGCGGGGTGCCGCCTGGCGCGGCGTGAACACCGCCCGCCCGCCGAACGACGCGACACGCCGCGGCAGCGCGCCGGCGAACCAGGTGAGGATGTCGAGGTCGTGGCAGCACTTTTCCAGCAGGTAGCTGCCGGCGAACTTGCGGAAGCGGCGCCAGTCACGGTGAAAGAACGCTCCTTGCATCGCGCTCAGGTTCTCGTTCGCCTCGATGCTCACCACGCGCCCCAGGTCGCCGCGGTCGAGGCGTTGCTTGATCCCGCGGTAGAACGGCGCGTAACGCAGCACGAAGCCGACGAACAGGTGCCGGTCGGCAGCGCGCGCCGCGTCCCAGATCGCCTGACATTCAGATAGCGTCGTGGCCATCGGCTTCTCGCAGAACACGTGCTTGCCATGCTCGAAGGCGGCCACCGCCGGGGCGCGGTGGGCATGATCGGGCGAGCACACCAGCACCAGATCGACATCCTCGCGCTGCACCACCTCCTGGTAGCCGTCCGTCACCTGCGCCTCCGGCGCCAACTGGGCCCGCACTCGATCCGCGGCCCCGTTCGCCGGATCGTACAGTGCGGTGATGCGCACGCGGCCGGTCGCCTGCAGCCGCTCGATGATACGCCGGCCGCGCGCCCCACAGCCCACGGCACCGACGCGCAACTCATTCACCACGACGCAGCCCACGGCCACCCGTTCGTCGCATCCACGCCTCGCGAACCGGAACGACAGGCAACCCCGTCTCGCTCCAGGACTGTCCCATGCTGCGCAATCGTGGGCTTCATTCGCCGTTCGAGCGATCCGGGGACCGACTTTGCAGCACCGACGGGCTCTGGCACCCGCGTCAGCGTCGGGGTCGCTCCTCTGGCCGTCAGCATGGGATCGCCCTGGTCTCGCTCGCTCCCGGATCGACACGACGTGCGTTATGGAGGGAGGCAACGACTCCGCGTGCCTGGCTCGTGCCGGGACGGAATTGCATCGTGTCCCGACTATAACCGTCCGGCCGTTCTCCGCCCACCATGGACACGCACGGGGTGCATTCCCGCCAAGTGGTAAGGCGCGCACGCGCGGGTCGGCTCGTCCCGTGGCAGCGTCCTATTGCACCCCGCCGGACGCATCCACCGGCAGCCGCCGAGTGCTGCTCGCCGTTCGCCTCCCGATCAGGTAGACTTCCGGTCATGATCGGCGAGTTGCACAAGGCCGCGGTGGTGGTGGATAGCGTGGCCGCCGCCGAGCGGTTCTACACCAAGGTCCTTGGTCTCACGGTCAGGGAACGGATAGCCAGCGGCACCGCGGAGGATTACGTGATGCTGCAGGCGGGATCGACCACTCTGGAGTTGATGCCGCAGGAGGCGATGGGCGTTGCACCCGGGTTCCATCACCTGTCGTTCCGCGTCCCCGACGTGGATGCCGCCGCCAACACCTTGCGCGACCGGGGGGTCACGCTCGAGAAGGAACCGTTCGATGCGCCCGGTGGGCTGCGGCTGGCGTTCTTCCGCGGACCTGACGGCGTGCTGCTGCAACTCCTTCAGCGCCTCCCGGCACCGCCGACGTAACCCTTGTTCCAGGAGGAGCGCGCAATGGCACAGCTCACCATTACCTTTCTCGGGCACGCCTCGTTCCGGTTCGAATCGGAGCGCGGCACCGTCAGCTACTTCGACCCATGGCTGGACGACAACCCCACCGCCGCGCTGACCCGCGCCGAGGTGGACAATGCGCACATCGTGCTCGCCACCCATGGCCACGTCGACCACATCGGCGACTGCTACGAAATCTGCCGGCAGACCGGGGCCGCCTTCGTCGGTCACTACGAATTGTGCGAGGTGGCGACGCAGGTGGGGGTGGCGGAATCCGCCGTACACCACCTCAATCCGGGCGGCTCGGTGACCATCGAGGACGTGGCAATCACCATGACCCAGGCTCACCACTCCCATTCCCTCTCCAGCGACGTGTTGCCGCGCCCGCTACCGGAGGGAGTGCTCTACCACGCCGGCGGCGCGGTCGCCGGGTATGTGATGGCCTACGACAACGGCATCACCGTATACGACGCCGGTGACACGTGCCTGTTCGGCGACATGCAGCTCATCAGTCAGATGTACGGCCCGCAGGTGGCGATTCTGCCGGTCGGCGGCAAGTTCACCATGGGCGTGCGCGAAGGTGCCCGTGCCGCCAGCCTGATCCGCGCCGACGTGGTGATTCCCTGTCACTACAGCGCGGCGCTCGGCCAGCCGGCCGACATCGACGAGTTGACCCGGCAGGTGAAGTTTCTCAGTCCGGGCACCGACGTGGTACCGCTGCAGCCGGGCCAGACGCTCGTCTACACCGCCAGCTCGTACGAGATAGACCCCTGAGCGTGCTGCGACAGCGAGCGCAGCAGGGTTGATCGCCGCGGAGCGTGGCGCTGCGCCGACGGCTGATCCCCCGGTGCGGATTGCTGTCGGACGGCGCTACGATGTACAACGGTAGCCGCCGGCCTGGTGCCGTTCGGCTATCTACGCCGGCATGTTCTACAACGCCAAGGTGATGGCGGCTGCCGAGGTGACCGGGTTCCCGACCGACTGGGCCGGATTCCCGGCTGTGCGAGCCTCTCGAGGCGCAGGCATCACCCCGATCGCGCTCGGCTCGAATCGCTGGGCTGAAGGTGCCGTCACCGTTGTTGCCGTCGCGTGTGCGGCGACCTTGGCTACCGGCCAGGAAGAAGAACACGGCTTCCGCTCCCTGCTGCAGCGGGCGTAACGGGTGACCGCCGTCACTCCCAGGCGTCCAGGCCGAGCAGCCGGCGCCCGAGTGCGGTCAACTCTGCCCGCCGGCCATGGCGGCGCTCCCAGCGGCGCGGATCGCCGGGCCAGCCGCCGGTCGGGCGCTGCTCGCGCCACGCGGCGATGCGTTCGTGGCGTTCCTGCTCGTGGCCGCGCGGCGCCGGAAACATGGAGATGTACTGCGCCAGGCGCGGGCGCCGTGAGGTGTTTCCCCCGTTGCCGTGCGGCAGCAGCGAATTCCAGATCAGCAGGTCGCCCGCGCGCCCCGGAATCGACCGTACCTCCAGCCCGGTGAGGTCGGGAAAGCGCGGGTCACGGTCGGTGGGCTGGGTGCGAACCCACTCCGGGAAACGCCGGGGAAAGCCGGGCACACATTGGAAGCCGCCCTGATCGACTGCCGTGTCGGTGAGGTAGAGAACCCCCTGCACGCCGAACGGGATCGGATCCCGGGAGGTGTCCAGGTCCCAGTGGATGAAGCCGCCATGCTGCCACTCGGGACGATCGGCGCGCACCGGCGGCTTCATGTTGGCGCGGTCGAGCGTCACCCACAGGTTCGGGTTCTGCCAGATGTCGACGAACGCGTGGTATACCCGTGGGTACTGGCGATTGTCCCACAGCGCCTGTTGCTGGTAGACCTCCACCATCCCGGCCCGCGAAATGGGAGCCGCCTCACCGGTCGCCTCGCGCGGCACTGTCCGGTACCAACTGTCCGGATCGTCTCCGTCAGCGTCCAGGAAGCGCCAGATCAACTCCTCCATGGCGTGCAGATTCCCTGCCGGCACGGCATCGGGGACCACCACGTACCCCTGCTCCGCGAAATGCGCCAGATCGTCATCGCTGAGCACACCGGTCTGAACCTGTCGCCCGCCGGAAACGGATTCATGTGGCGCCTCCATCATGGTGACTCCGCTCACGACGTGCGCGTATCAGTAGCCGAGCTGCTTCTTGAGGTCCTGATCGATCCAGATGCGGGCGTTCATGTGGCTGGTACCCCAGGCGCTCTCTTCGATCAGACCGTAATAGTTCTTGACCCACGGCCAGTAGTAGATCTTCGAGAATGGAGTCGCGAGCGGGATGTAGGGAACGGCGTCGATCGCGATCACGCCCAGCTCCTTGAAGATGATGTTTCTGGCCGCGATGTCGGTCTCCCGCGCAGCCTTGTCGTACTGCGCGTTCAGGTACTCGTCGTTGTAGACCGCCTGGCCCTTGCCGTTCAGGAAGATGGCCGGATAGATCACCAGCGGATCGCTGGTCGGCTCACCACGGATCAGCACGTCGTAGCCCTCGCGCGCCTGGCGAGCGTTCTCCCACGCGACATCCTCCAGGATCCGCATCTCGGTCTCGACGCCGATCTCGGACCACATGTCGACGATCAGGCTCGCCACGTCGTTCTGTCCGGCAGTCAGAATCATCTTGAGCTTGAAGCCGTCGGGATACCCCGCGTCGGCGATCATCTGGCGCGCTTTTTCCGTGTCGTACTCGTACAGCTCCCGGGTCGCCGCCGGCAGCTCGGACAGCGGCGTGTAGACGCTCTTGAAGTCGCCGTTGATCGGCCAACCGTAGATGTCGCCCTCGATCACCGTTGCCTTCATGATCGTTTCCCGGTCGAGACCGATCATCAGGGCGCGCCTGATCTCCTTGTTGCCGAGAATCGGGGTGGGCTGGAACGTCTCGCTGTCGCCCTGCTTGATCACGTCGTTCATGCGCAGCGCGACGAAGTCCATGTGGTACCCGGTGAGCGGCATGCTGATCAGCTCGGGGCTCGACTTGGCCAGCGTCTCCTC
>CAYFXT010000106.1:0-9962 GCA_964346995.1 uncultured Spirochaetaceae bacterium
GGCGTCGGCGACGCGAGCGCCAAGCTGGAACCGGACGGCGCCAAGCTGGAACCGGACGCCGGCGGGGCCGCGGCACCGCCGGCTCCGGAAGGTCACCGGCAGCCCCCGAACGTGCAGTCCGTAGCGCCCGCGCGGGCGACGGACGTTGCAAGCGCCGGCACCGACGCAACCGGAGCACCGGTCGGCGCTTCCTGGACCGACGCATCCGCGGCTGGCGTACCGCCCGCCACTACACCGCCCGCCGCGGCTTCGGCAGCGGACTGGCGGGCCGCGGTCCCGCCAAGCCCCCCACCAGGCGCAGCCCCGCCGGCTGGAGCATCGCCCACCGTCGCGCCCGAGGCGGTGCGGCCGATTCCGGCCACCCCGGCGGTGCGCCGACTGGCGCGTGAGATCGGCGTCGACATCGGCACCGTCACCGGTACCGGGGAAGGTGGGCGCATCCTGCTCGACGACGTGAAGGCGACCGCCAAGCGGTTGCTGCAATCCCCCCCCGCCGCCGCTGCTGCCCACCCGGCGGCCTCGCCGCTGCCCGATTTCTCCCGGTGGGGCCCGGTGGAGGCGGCGTCGATGAACGCCGTGCGGCGCACCACCGCCACCCACCTGACCGCGGCGTGGCAGACGATTCCGGCGGTCACCCAACAGGACAAGGCCGACATCACCGAGCTGGAGCAACTGCGCAAACGCTACGCGCCGCGCGCCGAGGCGGGCGGCGGCAAGCTCACCGTGACCGCCATCCTGGTGAAGGTGCTGGCCACCGCCCTGAAGCGGTTTCCGCAGTTCAACGCCAGTATCGATCTGGCGCGCGCCACGGTGATCTACAAGCGCTACCGCCACATTGGCATCGCCGTCGACACCGACCGCGGGCTGCTGGTGCCGGTGATCCGCGACGCCGACCGGAAGAACATCATCGAGATCGCCGCCGCGCTCGGCGAGATCTCGACGCGCGCCCGGTCGCGCAAGCTGAGCCCGGCCGAGATGGCCGGCGGCACCTTCACCATCTCCAACCTGGGCGGCATCGGCGGCTCCCACTTTTCGCCGATCATCAACTCCCCCGAGGTGGCGATCCTGGGGGTCTCGCGCGCCGCAATCGAACCGGTGTGGCAGGATGGTGCGTTCGTTCCACGCCTGCGCCTGCCGCTGTCCCTGACCTACGACCACCGCCTGATCGACGGCGCTGACGGCATCCGCTTCCTGCGCTGGGTGATCGAGGCGTTGGAGCAGCCGCTGCTGCTGGCGCTGGAGGGCTGACACCGATGGCGGAACGCACCCGACTGGCCGTGCTCGGCGGTGGTCCCGGCGGCTACGCCGCGGCGTTCATGGGCGCCGACCTGGGCCTCGACGTAACCCTGATCGATGACGCGCCGCATCCGGGCGGGGTGTGTCTGTACCGCGGCTGCATTCCCTCCAAGGCGCTCCTGCACGTTGCCAAGCTGCTGCACGAGGCCAAGGCGGCGGCGGATTGGGGGGTACGGTTCGCTCCCCCCGAGGTCGACCTCGACCGCCTGCGATCCTGGAAGGAAAGCGTGGTCGGCAAGATGACTGCCGGGCTCGGCACGCTGACCAGACAGCGCAAGGTCACCTACGTGCAGGGCCGCGGGCGCTTCCGGGGGCCGGGAACCCTGCAGGTTGCCGGGGCGGCCGGGCGGCAGGACGTGGCGTTCGACCAGGCGATCATCGCTACCGGATCGCGGCCGGCACGGATCCCGACCCTTTGGCTTGACAGCGAGCGGATGCTGGATTCCACCTCTGCCCTGGAGCTGAGCGACGTGCCGCCTACCCTGCTGGTGATCGGCGGCGGCTACATTGGCTTGGAGCTCGGATCGGTGTACGCCGCGCTCGGCTCCGCGGTAACGGTGGTGGAGATGTTGCCCGGTACCCTGCCCGGCGCCGACCGCGACTTGGCGGATATCCTGGCGCGGCGGGTGGCGGCGCACTTCGTCAAGGTGCACGTGAATACGCGCGTCGCGTCGCTACAGGAGACCGCCGACGGCATCGCCGCAACCCTGGAGACCGCCACCGGCAAGGTAACCGAAACCTTCGCCAAGGTGCTGATGAGCGTCGGGCGTACCCCCAACACCGAGGATCTCGGCCTGGAACAGCTCGGCATACGCACCGACGAACGCGGCTTCATCGCAGTGGACGAGCAGCGTCGCACTTCCCATGCTGCGGTATTCGCCATCGGCGACGTGGTGGGCGAGCCGGGCCTGGCGCACAAGGCCACGCACGAGGGGCGCACGGCGGCCGAGGCGGCTGCCGGGATGAAGGTGGCGTTCGAACCGCAGACGATCCCGGCGGTGGTATTCACCGACCCGGAGGTGGCGTGGTGCGGGCTCACCGAGACCACCGCCCGCGAGCGGGGCCGGGAGGTGAGCGTGCAGCGGTTTCCGTGGGCCGCCTCCGGGCGCGCCATCACCATGGGCCGGCCCGACGGCCTCACCAAGCTGGTGCTCGACCCCGGCAGCGAGCGGGTGCTGGGCATGGGAGTGGTGGGAGTCGGCGCCGGCGAGCTGATCGCCGAGGGGGTGCTGGCGGTGGAGATGGCCGCCCTTGCCACCGATCTGCGGCTGTCGATTCACCCCCATCCCACGCTGAGCGAGACGATCATGGAGAGCGCCGACCTGTTCTTCGGCCAGAGCACCCACCTCTACCGGCCCGCCCGGCCGGGGAAGTGACGGCCGGGGAAGTAACCCGCCGGGCGCACGCCGCGGCGGCGACGGTCAGCACCGTCGGGCTGGTCCGCAGCCCCCTCCCACGGACGGCGGCGCTCGGTGTCGCGTCCGGGCGTTCTCCTGGTCGGCCTACGGGCGGTAGCGCGCGGCCATCTGCTCCAGGGTGACCACCGGCACACGGGTGGCGTTGCCGGCTTGGCCGAAGGCATCCATGCGCGCCTCGCACACCTTCTGCATCGCCGACCGCGCCGCCTTGAGGTAGTCGCGCGGGTCGAATGCGTTCGGCGCCTCGGCCAGCGCCTTGCGCACCGCCCCGGTCATTGCCAGCCGGTTGTCGGTATCCACGTTGATCTTGCGTACCCCGTGGCGGATGCCGCGCTGAATCTCCTCCACCGGCACCCCCCAGGTCTGGCGGATGCTGCCGCCGTAGGCGTTGAACAGATCCTGCAGCTCCTGCGGCACCGACGAGGAACCGTGCATCACCAGGTGGGTGTTGGGCAGCCGCCGGTGGATCTCCTCGATGCGCTCCATCGCCAGCACGTCGCCGTCCGGCTGGTGGGAGAACTTGTAGGCGCCGTGGCTGGTGCCGATCGCCACCGCCAGGGCGTCCACCGCGGTGTCGGCCACGAACTGCTCGGCCTCCCCGGGGTCGGTCAGGAGCTGGTCGTGCGTCAGTACCCCCTCGGCGCCGTGGCCATCCTCCTTGTCACCCATGCCCGTCTCCAGCGAACCGAGCACGCCGATCTCGCCTTCCACCGTGACCCCTCTGGCGTGCGCCACGGTGACCACCTCGCGCGTCACCCGTACGTTGTAGTCGTAGTCGGCAGGCGTGGTGGCATCCTCGTCCAGCGAGCCGTCCATCATCACCGAGGTGAAGCCCATCTCGATGGCGCTGCGGCAGGTGGCCGGGCTGTTGCCGTGATCCTGGTGCATGGCGATCGGAATCTGCGGGTGGAGCTCGGCGGCGGCGAGCATCAGGTGGCGCAGGTAGGCCTCCTGCGCGTAGCTGCGCGCGCCGCGCGAGGCCTGGATGATGACCGGTGACTCGGTGTTGGCGGCGGCCGCCATGATGGCCTGGATCTGTTCCATGTTGTTGACGTTGAAGGCCGCCAGTCCGTAGTCGTTTTCGGCGGCGTGATCGAGCAGAACACGCATCGGCATGAGTGGCATGACGGCGCGAATTGTAGCCCCCGGATCGGGGTTTGACCACCTGGCGTCTGTTGCCGTAGGTTCCGGGAGTTGCCATGGAAGACTCCTTTGCCGGCATCGAGCCGATCCGCTACGCAGGCCCCGAATCGCGCAATCCGCTGAGCTATCGCTACTACGATCCCGATCGGATCGTGGCCGGCAAGCGCATGGCGGACCACTTCCGCTTCTCGGTCGCCTACTGGCACACCTTCCGCGGCACCGGTGTCGACCCGTTCGGCCAGCAGACCCTGGTGCGGCCCTGGGACGACCCGGTCGACTCGGTGGACAACGCGCTGCGCCGCATGCGCGTGGCGTTCGACTTCATCGGCCGTCTGGGCCTCGACTACTATTGCTTCCACGACCGCGACATCGCCCCGGAAGGGGCCTCGCTGGCGGAATCGAACCGCAACCTCGACCAAGTGGTCGATCTAGCCGAGAAGCTGCAGGCCGACACCGGCATCCGGCTGCTGTGGGGCACCGCCAACCTGTTCTCCAACCCACGCTACATGAACGGCGCCGCCACCAACCCCGACGCGCACGTGTTCGCCTACGCCGCCGCGCAGGTCAAGAAGGCGATGGAGGTAACCCACCGGCTCGGCGGTGCCAACTATGTGTTCTGGGGCGGCCGCGAGGGCTACGCCACGCTGCTCAACACCGACATGAAGCGGGAGCAGGATCATCTCGCGCGCTTCCTCGAGATGGCCGCCGACTACGCGCGCGCGATCGGTTTCGATGGCACCCTGCTGATCGAGCCGAAGCCGAAGGAGCCCACCACCCACCAGTACGACTTCGATGCTGCCGCCGTGCTGGCGTTCCTGCGCGGCTACGGGCTCGACCGCTTCAAGCTCAACATCGAGTGCAACCACGCCACCCTGGCCGGCCATACCTTCGCCCACGAGCTGCAGGTGGCCTCCGACGCCGGCCTGCTGGGCTCGATCGACGCCAATACCGGCGACCCGCTGATCGGCTGGGACACCGACCAGTTCAACCTCGACCTGGCGGTCACCAGCGCGGTGATGATGATCGTGCTGCGCCAGGGCGGCATCGCCCCCGGCGGCTTCAACTTCGACGCCAAGTTACGCCGCGAGTCGACCGACATCCGTGACCTGTTCGCCGCCCACGTCGGCAGCATCGACGCGTTCGCGCGCGGCCTGCTGATTGCCGAGCGCATCATCGCCGACGGCACCCTCGACGAGTGGCGCCGCGCCCGCTACGCCAGCTACGACACCGGCAAGGGCGCCGAGATCGAGCGCGGCGCCACCAGCTTCGGCGATCTGGAGCAATGGGTGCTGGTGGCGGGGGAGCCGCGCAAGAGGTCCGGCCGTCAGGAACAGTTCGAGAATCTGGTTGCCGGCTTCTGGTAGAATCGCTCGTGGTTCGCGTGAATCTGCCGTGACGAAGCGCACCAGCCGGACGCTTGGCCCGCAAACATCAGCGCGGCGGGAGATGTATGGATAGCGTCCGCCCGCGTCGGTCTTCACGGAGTGACCGCACCTGAATCGCCGATGAATCCCAACCTGTCCCAGGAACAGATCCTCGATCTGTTGCATCACCGGCGCAGCGACCGGTATGTGGTGAATACCGCCAACACGGTGGAGGTGCTCCTGTTCGGGAACTGCTTCAGCGGGGTGGAGATCGAGGGGCTCGACGCGGTCGACGAGCTGTCGCGCAGCGGACGCAAGCTGATCTTCATTCCCAATCACCAGAGCGAATACGACTGGATGCTGCTGCAGACCTATCTCGCGCAGCGTTTCGTCCGTACGGCGATTCAGGCGGGGGAAAACCTGTACGTCGGCCCGGTCGACACGTTCCTGCGCAAGTGCGGGGCATTCATGACGATCCGCGACCGGCGCTCCTTCTACGGCAGGCACTGGTTCACCGACTGGATGCTGCGGGCGCTGCGCACCCGGCCCTTCGTGCTTACCAAGGAGCAGTACAACAAGCTGTATCTGGCGCAGATCAAGCGAGTACTGGCGGATGATCTGCACCTGATGATCTTTCCCGGCTACGAGATCGACCGGCGCACCGGCGAGGCGAAGTATGGCCGCTCCTACTCCGGCGAGTTTGCATCGCTGTCGGCCTACGTGTTCCTGATCCTCAACACCGCGATCCGCCAGATGAAGATCGAGGAAGCGCTGTACGTACCGGTCAACATTTCCTACGAGCGGATCCCGGAGGACATCGTGTTCCGCCAGTATCAGGCGCGCTCGCGCAAGAGCAAGATCGCCAAGTACGTCTACGATCACTACTACGCGTTCATCAAGATGCCGTTCGCGCGCCGCATCCGCGATCAGCGCTCGCGGGTGTTGATCCGCTTCGGGGACGGCATCCCGGCGGACCGCTACCGCCGCGCCCGCGAGCTGGCGAAGGTGCTGCACGAGCGTATCGGCAAGTTGATGCGGGTCTACGAGAGTACGCTGCTGTTCGCCTCTCTGGATGATCGCTTCAAGATGAGCCGCGAGGAGCTGGAGGACCGCCTGGCTGCCAACCTGGAGCGGGTCGAGGCGCACGGGCTGGATACCGCTCCGCTCTACGACGCCGACCGGCGCCGAATCCCGACGGAGGATCTGCTCGCGCGCACCGTAAGAGTGTACAATTTCCCTGATGTTCCCATCATCCCGTCCAAGTCCTACATGACGCTCGAATATGACGACCGGGAGGTCTTCATCCACCACCCCCACCTCGCTTCCTACTACGGCAACAAGCTCAAGCACATCCTGCAGGCTGACGCCGCGTGACGCAGATTCCCGACAGCCTGCGCGCCTTGAGCAGCCGTTCCGATCCGGGTGAGGAGTACTCCATCCTGCCGTCCGGCTATCGGCCCGGGCAGACCAAGTTCATCATCGTCACCGGCAGCGTGATCAGCGGCCTCGGCAAGGGGGTATTCTCCGCCGGCTTGGCGTCGCTCCTGGAGGAGCGCGGCCATCGCACCAACCTGATCAAGATGGACGGCTACTTCAACGAGGATGCCGGCACCCTGAGCCCGTTCCGCCACGGCGAGGTATTCGTGCTCGACGACGGCACCGAGTGCGACATGGACATTGGCACCTACGAGCGGTTCGTCGACAGGGGTTTCTCGCAGCACAATATCTTCACCAACGGGCGGCTGACGCGGCGCCTCAACGAGCTGGAACGCAGCGGCCGGTTCTCCGGCTCCGACGTGCAGTTCTACCCGCACGTGACCGGCGAGGTGATCCGCTTCGTGCGCGAGTCGTCGCTGGCGAACGATGCGGACATCACCCTGGTGGAGATCGGCGGCACGGTCGGCGACGAGGAGGTGCGGCCCTACATCTCGGCGATGAGCGAGCTCTCCTACCAGGAGGGCGAGAGCAACGTCTTCTTCATCAACCTGGCGTGGATCATCGAGGCGCCGCATCTGAACGAACAGAAGAGCAAGGCCGCCCAGCACGGCACGCAGATGCTGATGCAGATGGGCATCAAACCGCACATGCTGGTGTGCCGGTGCGAGCATCCGGTCGAACCGGGAGTGCTGCGCAAGCTGGCGCAACGGTTGCGCCTGCCGGAGCGCAACGTGATCGATCTGCACAGTCAGAAGTCGGTGTATCGGGTGCCGCTGCATCTGGCGTCGCAGCAGGTGGACGATCTGGCCTTGGCCTACTTCCACCTGCCGCCGCGGCCGACTCAGGTGCGGTTCAACTTCCCGGAGTACCTGAAGCGGCTGAACGACGCCAGCGAACGGGTGGTGGTGGGGTTGGCCGGCAAGTACATGGGGCCGCGCGACACCTACGCCAGCATCCACGCCGCGCTGGAGCACGCCGGCTGCGCCTGCGGCGTCAAGGTGGAGGTGGTGGACATTCCGACCGATGCCATCGAGCTCGCGGACGCCGGCGCGTCGCGGGTGGCGAGCGCCGCTCGGCACTTGGCCGCGATGGACGGCATCATCGTGCCGGGCGGGTTCGGGGAGCGCGGCTGGGAGGGCAAGATCGCCTGCATCACCCACGCACGGGCCAGCGGTCTGCCGCTGTTGGGGATCTGCTACGGGTTCCAGGCGGCGATGGTGGAGTACGCCCGCACCTGCTGCGACATGGCGGGCGCCAACAGCACCGAGAACGACGCCACCACCACCGATCCGGTGGTGTGCCTGCTGCCGGAGCAGTACGAGATCGAAGGCATAGGCGGCTCGATGCGGCTCGGCCGGCACGACGTGTCGCTGCTTCGAGGGTCGCGGGTTGCCGGCCTGTACGGGGGACTGCAGGCGCATGAACGGTTCCGCCACCGTTACGAATTCAACCCCCTGTACCGCAAGGCGTTCGAGGATAGCGGCATGGTGTTCTCCGGATGGGCGCCGGGGCAGTCGATCGTCCAGATCGCGGAGCTGTCCGACCATCCCTACTTCATCGGTACGCAGTTCCACCCCGAGTTTACCAGCCGACCAGCGCGACCCAATCCGCTGTTCCACGGCTTCGTAGCCGCTTGTGGTGCGCACCGGCGTACGCACCGCAGGGCGGCCGCGCACGGCGCGGCCAGCGTGGCTGGCGCCGTTTCCGACTTGCGCGCTGGCGGCCGCACCAACGGCTCCGCTCCGGACGGCGCCAACGGCGAGGCGTCGTCGTCGGGCAACTCCGCCTGTTCGGAACGAGCCATGGCGCGCGACGCCGGCGCACCGCCCGCCAACAAGGGGCACTCGGAGAATGCCGCCGGTGCGCACGTGGCCGCCGGCGCTCACGTGGCCGCCGGTGGCGGCGCAGAGACGGGAACCAGCGCACGCAGGCGTGGCGGGGCTGGTTCCGCCGGGGCCCACGCACCGCGGGCAGGTGCGGGGCAGACGGGAGGAGGCGCGATGCGGAGCACGCAATCGATGGGGAGCACGCAATGCCGGTAACGGCCGTGGTCGGCGCCAACTGGGGCGACGAGGGCAAGGGCAAGCTGTGCGACTATCTGGCGGAGACCTCCGACTTGGTAATCCGCTTCCAGGGCGGCAGGAATGCCGGTCACACCGTGATCAACCAGTACGGCAAGTTCGCTCTGCACCTGGTCCCGTGCGGGGTGTTCCATGTCCACACCACCAACCTGCTCGGACCGGGCGTAGCGGTCGACGTGGCGGCGCTGCTGGCGGAGCTCGGCGAATTGCGCGCCGGGGGAGCACCCAATCCGCGCGTGCTGGTTGCCGACCGCGCCCAGGTGGTGCTGCCCTGGCACGTCGAGCTGGACCGCCTCGAGGAAGCGCGCCGCGGCGCGGCGAAGTTCGGCTCCACCCAGTCCGGCATCGCCCCGTTCTACGCCGACAAGTACCTCAAGGTGGGCATCCAGGTAGGGGAGCTGTTCGACGCCGACCACCTGCGCACACGCCTGGAGCACACCCTGCCGCGTATCAACGTGCTCCACGAGCACCTGTACGGCGCTGCGCCGCTGTGCCTCGACCGAGTGGTCGAGGAATTGCTGACCCTCGGCACCGCAGTGCGCGGGATGACGGTGGACTCGACGGCGCTGCTGCAGGCTGCCTTGCGCGATGGCAAGCATCTCCTGCTGGAGGGGCAGCTCGGGGCGTTGCGCGACCCCGACCACGGCATCTATCCGTTCACCACCTCATCTTCGCCGCTGGCAGGGTTCGCCAGTGTGGGCGGCGGAGTCCCCGTGCACGCCATCGATCGAGTGGTGGCCACGGTCAAGGCATACTCCTCCTGTGTCGGCGCCGGGCCGTTCACCACCGAGCTGACCGGGCCGTGCGGCGACGAGTTGCGCGAGCGCGGCGGCGATGCCGGCGAGTATGGCGCCTCCACCGGGCGCCCGCGTCGGGTCGGCTGGTTCGACGCCGTCGCCACCCGTTACGGCTGCGCGGTGCAGGGCGCCACCGAGCTGGCGGTCACCCTGCTGGACGTGCTCGGCTACCTGGACGCCATTCCGATCTGCACCGCCTACGAGGTGGACGGCCGGCGCGTGGACGACTTCCCGGCCACCGCAGTGCTGGAGCGGGCGCGTCCGGTGTACGAAACCCTGCCCGGTTGGCGCTGCGACATCAGCGACGCCCGGAACTTCGCCGACCTGCCGATCGAGGCCCGGTCCTACGTGCAGGCGATCGAGACCGCCGCCGGTGTACCGGTACGCTGGATCTCGATCGGCCCGCGCCGCGAGCAACTCATCCAC
>CAYFXT010000107.1:0-9900 GCA_964346995.1 uncultured Spirochaetaceae bacterium
GGCGGGGCCTGGCTGGCGTCGGTCAGTAACGCAGCGGGGTCTGGATGAACACGTTGTCCGTGGTGTCGTCGTTGCGCAGCAATCCCGTACTGGTGCTGCTGTCGGGGCCGTCGAGCGTGAACCACAGGTTGGCGCCGGCGGCCACCGACCAAGTGTCGGTGATCGCATAGCTCATCCGCGGCGCGAAGTGGAGGGCATCTTCGGTGATGCCCCACACGCCCGTGGCCTCGACGCTGAGCTGCTCGCGCAGAAAGCTGGTCTGCAAGCGACTCATCACGTACCAGCTCGACGGCTCTTCCTGGAACAGGTAGCCGTCTGCCAGGCTGCCGATCCAGCGCTCCAGGTACGGATCGTACTCCGACTCCCACGCGGTCTCGTCGAACAGCACCAGACGATGGATCGCGCCGAACGTCGCGGCGAGTCGCTGCCCACCGATCGCGAACGGGTGGTCCGCCTGCAGCACCGTGCGGATCTCCGGGTTTTTTACATTGATGCGCGACCCGTCGAGGTTGTCACCGTGGAACTTGGCGCCGACGTCGCCCGAAATCACCCAGCCGTCGAGCCCCAGGCTGACCCCGAGGCCGATGTTGTGCGCACGCCCATAGGCGGGCACCACGGTGCCCTCGATCTCGTGCAGCATGCCGACCCGCTCCTCGAGGCCGCTCAGATCGAGATCCGGGATCTGGTCGCGGAAGTAGGAGTAGCTGAACTGCAGATCGGCCAGAAAGGTGGAGTAGGAGACCGCGCCATGCACCGAGTGGGCAAATTCCGAGAACGGCTGTACCTCCGGGTAGCGGAACTCCACGTCGACGTCGAGCAGACCGACCTGGAAGTCGACGTCCCGTTCGTCGACGCTCACCACGTAGGGGGCCAGAAACGGCACGTAGACCAGCTCGATGGCCAGCTCGTCGGTAGGATAGGCGGTGAGGTGCAGCAGAGGATCGGCGAGCGGCCCCTCCAGCAGATCGGCCAGTGCCGGGACCTCGGTGTCGATGTGGTTGGCCACGTCCAGCGGACTCAGGAAGTCCACCTTGCCCCAGTGTACGAACTTCTTGCCGACCTCGACGTCGAACGAGCCGAACCGGAACGAGACGTACGCTCGGCGGATCAGGTTGTCGACGTCGCGTAGCGTCAGCGCGCCGGGAGCGACGGAGAAGCCCCCCTCGTCGTATTGCAGATGTGCGACCACCTCCAGAAACGCCGACCAGAAGCCGAGCTCGTCGGCCGCCCGGAACTGGCTCAGGGAGGTCAGCCGGACACGATCGTTGGTGAAGAACCGCTCCTCCGCCACGGCCCTGTAATGGTCGAGCCGCACGAAGCCGCCGACCTCCACCTGGGCGAACGCCGGCGGGAGCGCCGCCAGAGCCCAGGCCAAGGCCAGCGCGCCGCGACTGCCGGGAATCCTCACCGCTGCCTACCGCCGCCGCAGGTAGCGCTGGGTGAAGAATCGATCCGGAATCTCGGCGGAGAGGGATATATCCTCGAACACGATCCGGGACATGTAGCCGGTCTGGTGGTTGAGCAGGCGTACCCGCGAAGGGAAGGCGTAGCCGTCGGCCTCATGCTCCTCCTCCACGATCAACTCCTTCAACAGATCGCCGGCCAGATCGTAGAACACGATCCGCTCACGCAGGTAATCGTCCGTGCGGATGAAGTGCTCCTCGCGGGAGTATCCAAACGTGCGCCGCAGCTCCGCGGTACGCCCGCGCACCTCCACCACGTAGTAGGCGTCGTCGTCCGACGGCAGCAAGGCGTGGTCATACTCGTCTTCGTGGCGGCTCACCATGTCGCGGAAGGTGAAGTCGCTGCCGAGCAAGTAGCCGCCGCCCGCGGAGCCGAGGTCGACACGCTTGATGCGGTCCAGCGCCGGCAGGTAGATCCACATGCTGTCCTCGCCGCGCTCCATGTAGGAGTGCACCAGCAGCGCCATGTCGCGCACGTTGGGCGGATAGGTGAACACGAACAGCCGGTCCTCGCGCTCGTCGCCACGCTCTTTCTGATAGGAATCCGCGCGGATCACCCGCTGATCGCCGCTCGGCGCGGTGATGGTCAGGGTGATCGAGGCGCTCAGGGCAGCGGCCGCGCCGCGGGCGTCGGCGCGCGCCACAATCCCGGCCGCGTCCTGCGCCGCCAGCGGGGACGCCACAGCCAGTCCAGCCAACAGAACCACGGTTATGTGGAGCATACAACCTCCGTGCGGGCGAGGTGCCATCCGGCAATCAGCAGACTCAACACCAGAGCGCCCAGGATGGCTGCGGCGATCATTATACCGAAGTGCACGGCGCCGGAGAACGAAGAGACCGCCAGCGACAGGAACGCCACCAGCGAGGTCAGGAAGCTCATGAACATCGGCACCCCGCAGTCGCGCACGACGGCCGCGGCCCGACCGACCGCGGCAGCGCGGGCCACCACCGCTTCCCCTGCCGCGGTGACCCGCGCTGCCGCGGGGGCTTCATTGCCCGCACCTTCTGCGCGGGCGCCGACGGCTACGCCTTCCCTTCGCGGGTGCGCCTGCTCGACCACCAGACCGCGGCGCCGCCTGTCGGCCCGCGGAGCGGTATGATGGAGCGCGTTGAGCACGTGGATCGTGTAGTCCACGGTCAGCCCCAGGGTGATGGCCAGGGCGATTACCGTGTAGTCGTCGATACGCACCCCGAAGAGGGGTGCCAGGCCGGTGACGGCGGTCAGTACGGCCGCCGCCGGCATCAGACCGAGCAGCGCCTGGCGCAGGTTGCGGAACACCGCCAGCACGGTCGCGAAGATCAGCACGGCGCTGGCGGCCAGGGCGCTCAACCAGTTGCGGCGCAGCGCTTCGCCGTGTGCGATCAGCTCGCGGGCCGGTCCGGTAATGCTGATCCGCCATCCATCGGGCAGTTGCTCTCGCATGGCGGCCACCGCGTGCTGCAGGGCGCCGAGGGTCGCGAAGTCGCGGTAGCGCAGGATGCCGTGCAGCGTCGCCATCGCCAGACGGTTGTCGGTCACCGCCTCGTAGTCTGCGGGGCCGGCGGAGGCGGAGTAGAACAGCAGGTACTGCGCGATGATGCGTTCGAACTGGTCCGGGTCCTCCGTCTCGGGCAGCGGTTTCGCCAACGGCTCGCCGGCGGTGAAGTAGCGGTGGATGCGCTCCACCACCGACAGCAGCGAGTGCCGATGCCCCACCGCCGGCAGCTCGCCCAGAATCTGGTGCGCGGTACGCAGGTGTTCCAGAGCTTCGCGCTGCAGAAAGGCGTGCGGCGCGCCGGCGTCGATCTCGACGGCAAACGGTACGGTGCCCGCGAACTTCCGGTTGAAGATGCGCTCCGCCTGCACGATCGTCGAAGCGGCGGGAAGCTGGTGCAGCGGGTAGGGCTCCGGCGCCAGCCGGCCGATCTGCGGCGCCGCCGCCGCTACCGGCAGCAGTAGCAGCACCGTCGCCGGCACGCGATGGCGGGCCAGTACCAGCAGTGCTCCCACCAGCAGCCGGTGGATACGCCGGGCCAGCACGCCGACGGCGGTGCGCTGCCGGGCCGCACGCAGGCGCCCGGCGGCCGGCATCCACCACAACGCCAGCGCCAGCGCGGCCAGCGCCCCGGTGCTGACCGTAACGGCTACGAAGCGGTGCACGGTGTTGCCCAGCCCGCCCAGCGCCAGAAAGCCGATCACCGTGGTGGCGGCGGTCAGCGTCAGCGGCAGGAGCAGGTAGCGGCGCGCCGCGCGGCCCGAACCGTCACCGCGCCAGCCGAGGTGGTAGCCCATGTGAATCGCGTAGTCGCTGAACAGCCCGCCGGCGAACACCGGCGCCAGGATCAACAGCGGCGTGTCGACGCCGGCCAGCAGTACGAACGGCGCGCCGCCGGCCGCGGCCGCGCACACCGTCGCGGCCAGTGCTACCAGCACGCCGCGCACGCCACCGAAGGTGAGCAGCAGAATCGCCGCGGTGGCGGCGCCGACCAGCGGCAGCAGCGCACGCAGGTCGCGCACCATCAGCCGCCCGGTCAGCTCTACGACGGGGCGCACCCCGGTAAAGTGCAGCGCCACGCCGTACTGCTCCGCCAGTGTGCGCTGCAGGCGTTCGAGCCGCGCCACCAGCACCGCCGGGGCCAGTCTCGATCCTGACTCCAGGTAGAAGGCGGCGGTCCGGAAGTCGGCGCTCCAGTAGGGGTGGATCTCCGGGAACCGCCCGTAGGCGTCACGCAGCTCCGCCGCGACCCGCGCGTCGTACTCCTTCAGCAGCGCCGCCGGCACGAACGGGCGCACGACGATGTCGAATTCGGTCGCTTGCACCACGGTGGCGCGCAGTGGCGAGGAGTAGCCGCGCAGCCCCTCCATGGTGCGGAAGAATGCATCCACCTCGGCGAGAACGGGCAGGTTGTCCGCATCCAGCCCGTCGCCGGTGCGGTCGCCGAAGTTCACCGCCACGGCCACCACGTTCTCCGCCTGCGACGGCAGCGAGGTCGGAGCGGATGGTGCGTCGGAGGGCGCCACACCCGACCCGGGCCGCCAGACCACCGCCAGCAACACCAGCAAGGTCGCCGCCGCCGGGACCGTCGCCAGTGTCGCGCGCCGTGTCCTGCCGCGCATCGGCCTGCCGACATCGACTGATGTATGCATCACGTCATATTTTCTATCCCACGCTGCGCAATCGCGGCTATCGTTCGCCGTTCGAGCGATTCGGGGGACCGCTGTGCGGCACCGATGGCTCTGCACCCGGGTCAGCGTCGGGGGCGGGATCGCCCTGCATTCTCGAACCCTCACGTCCTCCGGCGGTCACCGCGTCGTCCATGCCCGCGAGTCGTGCATCGGTTGCCAAAGGGCATGCATTATTCCATGTTGGCTGTGTGCCGTCGCAGAGTGAGGAGGAGGGCCGCCGGCCGAGATCGGGCGGAAGCGCGTTGTGGTTGATCTGATTCGGCGGCTCAGCGCGCCGCTGGAGCCATACCCCGTGACGAATTGCCTGCCACGCCTCCGTCCGGTCGGCGGCGTGCGCGGGGTGTTGTTCGACGTGTATGGGACTCTGCTGATCTCGGCGGCGGGAGAAATCGGTACGGGAGCCGCCTCGCAGGAGGCGAAGTGCGCCGCCATGGCGGCGGCGCTGAACGACGGCGGCGTGGCGAGCGCGGCACCGGACGCACACGCCATGGTAGCTGCGCTGGAGTCGGCGATCCACGCCGCGCATGCCGCGGCGCGAGCGCGGGGAGTGGTGCACCCGGAGGTCGACCTGCGCCTGCTCTGGAGGGGTCTGCTGCCGGGGGCAGGTGCGGCGGCGGTGGAGCGCGTCGCGGTGAGCTACGAGTGCCGCACCAACCCGGTGTGGCCGATGCCGGGGGCCGCCCGGGTGGTCGCCGCGTTGCAGGCGCACGGGCCGGTGGGCATCGTCTCCAACGCGCAGTTCTTTACGCCGCTGATACTGGAGGTATTGTTGCCCGGGGTGCGCTTCGACCCGCGGCTGGTAGTGTGGTCGTTCGCGGAGCGGGAGGCGAAGCCTTCGCCACGGCTGTTCGCGCGGGCCGCGGCGCGAATGGCGCGCTACGCTCGCCTGCCACCAGGCGCGATCCTGATGGTGGGAAACGACGTACGCAATGATCTGCTGAGCGCACGCCGAGCCGGTCTGCGCACGGCCCTGTTTGCCGGCGACGCCCGCTCCTTGCGCCTGCGCTGCGACGACCCGCACTGCGCGGCAGTGCACCCGGACGTGGTGGTCACCGATCTGTCGCAACTGCCCGGCGCACTGCGCCGCCGCGCCGTTCAGGCACACCTTCGCCAATGCGAGCTACGCGCGCCACCATCGACTTGGCGCAGCTTCGCGCCAACCTGACCGCGGTGCGCGACCACCTGTACGCGGCACGCGGTGGCCGTCGCCGGCCGCCCCGTATCTGTCTGGCGGTCAAGGCGAACGCGTACGGGCATGGAGCGGTACCGGTCGCGCACGCCGCTCTGCAGGCGGGCGTGGACGCGTTCGGGGTGGCCACCGTAGACGAGGGCGTCGCGCTGCGCGAGGCTGGCATCGACACACCGATCCTGTTGTTCAGCCTGCCGCTGCCGGAGGAGGCGGGAGCGATCGCCGGCGCCGGTCTCACGCCGCTGTGCGGCGACGCCGCCCTCGGACGCGACTTGGCACGCGCCGCGGTGGCCTTGGGGCGTACCGTCGACGTGCACCTGAAGATCGACACCGGCATGGGAAGGATCGGCTGCCGTCGTGAGGAGGCCGCGGTGATAGCTGAACAGTGGCGCAGCCTCGCTGGCCTGCGCCTCACCGGCGTATGCACGCACTTCGCCCGGTCCAGCGAGGCCGACCAGGAATTCTCCCGCGCGCAGCTCGCCGCCTTTCGGGAGGCCATCGCCCCGATCCCCGATCACCGTCGCCTGCTTCGCCACGCCGCCAACTCCGGTGCCATCGTCGGACTGCCGGAAGCCCACCTGGACATGGTGCGGCCGGGAGTGATCGCCTACGGCTACTATCCCGGCGGTGACCTGCCGCACACCGTGGCGGTGCGGCCAATCATGGAGCTGACAACGCGCGTCGCCTTCCTGAAAGAGGTCCCCGCCGGCAGCGGCATCTCCTACGGCTTCACCTACTGCACCACCGCCACCACGGTGATCGCTACCCTGCCCGTGGGCTACGCGGACGGTTACCCTCGGCTGCTCTCCAACCGCGCCGAAGTGCTGATTCGCGGGCGCCGTTACCAGGTGGCAGGCCGCATCTGCATGGACCAGTGCCTGGTCGACCTGGGACCGCAGCCTGGCGTAGCCCGCTACGACCGGGCGGTGCTGTTCGGCCCCGACCCGGCCGGCCCCGACGCCGCCGAGCTCGCCGACTGCATCGGTACCATCCCCTACGAAATCACCGCCGGCGTATCCGCCCGCGTGCCGCGGCTGTATCGCGATCGATGAGGCCAGCGGGCTGCACCCCGGGCTGCGGCTACTGTCGGTGGCTCAGTTCCTGGACTTGTCGACGAGGCGTTCCTTGGCGATCCAGGGCATCATCGAGCGCAGCCGGGCGCCGACCTCCTCGAGCTGGTGGGTGGCGTGGTCGGAGCGCATCTTCAGGAAGCCCGCGCGGCCGGCTCGGTTCTCGTCCATCCAGCGGCGGGCGAAGCTGCCATCCTGGATCTCGGCCAGGATCTTCTTCATCTCGCCCTTGATCCGGTCGTCGATCAGACGCGCGCCCGACACGTAGTCGCCGTACTCGGCGGTGTCCGACACCGAGTAGCGCATCAGCGACATGCCGCCCTCGTAGATCAGGTCGACGATCAGCTTCACCTCGTGGATGGTCTCGAAGTAGGCCATCTCCGGGTTGTAGCCCGCCTCGACCAGGGTCTCGTAGCCGGCCTGCATCAGGTGTGTCAGACCGCCGCACAACACCGACTGCTCGCCGAACAGGTCGGTCTCGGTCTCCTCGCGGAAGTTGGTCTCGATTACCCCGGCGCGCGCCCCGCCGATGGCGGATGCGTAGGCGAGGGCGAGGTTCTTGCCGTTACCGGAGGCGTCATTGGCTACCGCCACCAGGCACGGCACGCCGTAGCCCAGTTCATACTGACGGCGCACGGTGTGCCCGGGCCCCTTGGGCGCGACCATGGTCACGTCCACGTCCGCGGCGGGCTTGATCAGTTCGAAGTGGATGTTGAAGCCGTGCGCGAACATCAGGTTGTTGCCGGCCACCAGTCCGGGCTCGATGTCGCGCTCGTAGATCTCGGCCTGCAGATGGTCGGGTACCAGCACCATGATGGCGTCGGCCCAGGCGGCGGCGGCGGCGGTCTCCAGCACCGGAATCCCGGTTTCCTTCACCTTGGCCGCGCTGGCGCTGTCCGGGCGCAGTCCCACGGCCACCTCGACGCCCGAGTCACGCAGATTGTTGGCGTGCGCGAAGCCCTGGCTGCCGTAACCAACTACCGCAACCTTCTTGTCAGCGATCCACTGACGGTCGATGTCATCCTCGTAGTAGACCTGCATGATTCCTCCAATTTCGTGGCCAGAGCATACTGGTAACTCCTGCTGCATGCTATACTCGGCACCGGGAGTGGAACGTTGAAAGTCACTGACATACCGTCCGAGGCGATTACCGCTGCCCTTGACCGCATGGTGACGACGGTACGGGAACAAGAAGACCCCGTAGAACTGAAGCAATACCGGGCACTGTTCAAGAAGCAAGTGCCGTTCAACCTGCGTGGCTACGTAATCGCACACATGATCAAGGCTCTGGTCCGGGACGGGAATGAGCGGCGCAGCGAACCGCGCCGCTCAGCGCGTCGCCCCGGGGCGATGGACGATGATTTCGCGGCCGAACCGCGACGCGAGCGCCGCCCCGGGCAGCGTCGCCCGCCGCGCCGCGAAGCCGAGGCGACCGCCAACGGCCTGCGCCGGCTGTTCGTCAGCATCGGCCGCAACCGCCGCGTACAGCCGGACGACCTCGCCGAGTTGATCAGCGCCTCCGTGGCGATCGAGCGATCCCAGTTTGGAGATATCAGGGTGCTCGACAGCTATTCGTTCGTCGAGGTTCCCGAAGCGGTCGCCGAGGACACCATCGCGGCGCTTTCCGGAACCAGCTACAAGGGGCGGCGGATCACGGTCGACTACGCCCGCGCCAAGAACTGAGCGCCCCTGCACCGCGCGGCGCCGGCAGGCCTGGCCCACGCTACGCAATCGTGGGCTATCGTTCGCCGTTCGAGCGAGCCGGGGGACCGCTGTGCGGCACCGACGGGCTCTGGCACCCGGGTCAGCGTCGGGCTCGCTCCTCTGGCCGGTTAGCATGGGATCGCCCTGCGGCGCCGGTGATCCTGCGGCGCAGGGGCCGCCGGCGGGCGGCGCGAACGACGTCTGGCTGCTCGGCGACCTGCCGCACCTGGCAGCGCTGCTGAAGCTGGCGCCGCGCGCCGAGCTGGAGATCGGCAGCGGGAATGGTAACTTTCTCGCCGCCCACAGTGCGGCGAACCGCGACACGCTGGTAATCGGTGTCGAGTTGAAGCTGGAACGCTGCCGCAAGAGCGCGCGCAAGCTGGGCGCCGCCGGCGCCGGCAACGGCGTCATCATCCACGGCCGCGCCGAGCGGGTGATCGACTGGCTGCCGGCGGGATCGCTCGACGCGGTGCACATCTACTATCCCGACCCGTGGCCGAAACGGCGCCACCGCCGGCGGCGGTTGTTGCGCCGCGACGTGGTGGCGCAGTTGACGAGCCTGCTGCGGCCCGGCGGCCGTCTCCATCTGGTTACCGATTTCTTCGACTACTACCTGCAGGCCGTAGTGCTGTTCCTGCTGCACCCGGAGCTGACAGTGGAGCGCGACCGGTCCCTGCTTCCGGAAGCGGCGAATCTGTCCCGCTACGGACCGAAGCTGGTGGCGCTGGGCAAGAGTGTTCTGTTCGCCACCGCGCACCGGCGCGCCGCCCACGCCGGGACCGCGGCGACCGCTGAACGCTAACGGTTGCGACGCTCCTCGGAGGACTGGCAGCCGATACACAACAGCGCGTAGGGGATCGCCTCCAGACGCTTGCGCGGAATGCGCGACCCGCACTTCATGCACACCCCGTAGTGGCCGTTGGGAATCCGCGCGAGCGCCGATCCGATCAGGTTGAGCCGGCGCATCTCCTGAGCGCCGAGAGCCTCCAGCGTCTTGCGGTCCACATCCTCGGAGGCGACATCCACGAGGTCCTTGGGGTCCATGTCTTCCCACAGCTCGCGGAACTCCGTGTCCTCCTGCGCCAGGTGCGTCAGGATGTCTCTCTTCAGTGTGGCCAACCGCTGTCGCATAGATTCGATGAACGCCTTGTCCAAAACAATCGACTCCTACCCGCGCGGCGCGCGCCGGCGTTTGGAACGGGCCGGCGCCCACAGGGCTGCGCTTGTATGGTGAATATATCGCCCCCTTGTCAAGCATTCGTAACGCTTCGGGTGCCCCACCTGCCGCCACTGGGCCGTGGCTACCCT
>CAYFXT010000108.1:0-9577 GCA_964346995.1 uncultured Spirochaetaceae bacterium
ACCAGGCTGTGGGAGCGTTCCTGCTCTATCATTTGCAGGAAGCTGTTGAGGACGCGCCGTATCTCACCCACGTCGTTGGCGGTGTCACGTTGCGACCCGATGGCGTCGAACTCGTCGAAGAAGTACACGCCGCGGGTGCGGCTTGTCGAGTCGAAGACCTGTCTGAGCCGAGCCGCCGTTTCTCCCATGTACTTGGTTATGAGTCCGTCCAGCCGAACCTGCAACAGGGCAAGCCCCAGCTCGCCGGCCAGCACGGAAGCGGTCATCGTCTTGCCCGTTCCAGGCGGACCTACCAACAGGAGCTTGCTTCGGGGAGAGAGACCCTGCTCGATGATCTGACTTGCGTGCCGCTGCTCGCGGATGACTCGCTCGATCTGTCCCGCCAGGGTCTTTCCGAGGATCATCTCACCGAGACGGCTCTTCGGGTATGACGCCTCCAGCAGACTGGATGGGAGTCCGCGAGCACGACTCAGCAGGTCCTGGCGCGCGCCGACGGCCCTTCTGGTGCTGCGTGTGGTCTTGGCTTGGTCGACCAAGGCGCGCAACTCCACGGCCAGCTTCCCGTGGCCGACCCTGGCTTCGTGCGCAGCCACCTGCATGGCTACCGAGAAGAAGCGCTCGTCATCGCCGTCCATGTGCGACTTGAGCAGTGCCTTGATCTGTTCAGCGCTCGCCATGGGAAATCACCGTAGGTCGCACCGGTCGCTCACACACGGAAGACCTTCATCACCTCGTCGCCGAGGTGGTTGATGATCTTGACCGCGATGCGGCCTGAGGCCGGGCGGTCGAAGGGGCGGGAGGTATCGCTGTGGAGAGTCTCCCAGGCGTCGCGGTCGATCTCCGCCTTGAGGGTGGTCTTCAGCGCCTTGTACGGGTCGTTGGCACCAAGGAAGTAGGCGTGGCGGACGAAGAAGCTCTCTTCGTTGTAGTCGGTGTCGATGAACCAGCAGGCGATCCCGTCGGGGCCATCGCTGCGGATCTCCCCGGTGTTCGGGTGGAAGACGTCCACTCCGTTGACTCTGACCTGGATCAGGCCTGGCTCGTCGCCGTCAGTCTGGACCGGTAGGATGTCGATGTCCGGCTCGCCGAAGATGACGAACAGGTTGCCCTTGCCGGTGTTCTTCAGGTCGCCGGCCATGTGCAGGTCGGCGTTCATGCGCGCCTTGAGGACCGGGATGCGGCCGAGCTTGCTGAACTCGGAGGCGTGAGCCTCGTAGCTGAACGCGCAGGCGATCAGCACGTCGAAGTCGGTGTCTGCAGCTTCGCGGGCGGCGGCGACCAGATCGGGGCGGGCGTCGAACGATAGCCACGATTGCGTAGCGTGGGATAGTCCTGCCCGACGCCAAAGGACACCAAACGTGCTCTTGCAATACCGGAGTAGCTCGGTTATCAAGTCATCGCTCATCATGGGTCGTCCCGGAATTGCGTGATGCTCACCGCACCACGGTGCTTTCCGGGAGGACCCTGCTGGTCAGTCGTCAGGCAGCATGGCGAATATTCATCGCGACAACAGCATGGCAATCGGCGGCACCCCTCTGGTGCAGCTCAATCGCGTCACCGACGGAGCAAAGGCACGCATCCTGGCGAAGATCGAGGGACGTAACCCCGCCTATTCGGTGAAGTGCCGCATAGGAGCGGCGATGGTGTGGGACGCCGAGGAGCGCGGGGCACTGCGCCCCGGCGTCGAGCTGGTGGAGCCCACGAGCGGCAACACCGGCATCGCGCTGGCGTTCGTGGCCGCCGCGCGCGGCTACCCGCTTACCCTTACCATGCCCGACAACATGAGCGAGGAGCGCCGCCGCATCCTGCGTGCGTTCGGTGCCAAGCTGATTCTGACCGACGCTTACGACGGCATGGAGGGCGCGGTGCAGAGGGCGGAACAACTGGCCGCCAGCGACCCGGAGCGCTACCTGCTGCTGCAGCAGTTCAAGAATCCCGCCAATCCAGCAATCCACGAGCGCACCACCGGCCCGGAAATCTGGCGCGATACCGATGGTGAGATTGATGCCCTGGTGGCAGGCGTGGGCACCGGTGGCACCATCACCGGCGTGTCCCACTACCTCAAGCACACGCGGCGCAAGTCGATCGTCTCAGTGGCGGTGGAGCCGGACGACAGTCAGGTGATCAGCCAGACCCTGGCGAAGCGAACGCTGGAACCGCGGGTACACAAGATCCAGGGCATCGGCGCCGGCTTCGTGCCGGAGATCCTCGATCTGGGAATCGTCGATCGGGTGGAAACGGTGACCGACGACGAAGCGATGGATTTCGCCCGCCGGCTGGCGCTGGAAGAGGGCATTCTGTCCGGCATATCGTGCGGCGCGGCGACCGCAGCGGCGGTGCGCCTCGGCCACGAGCCGCAGTTCGCCGGGCGTACCATCGTGGTGGTGCTGCCGGATTCCGGCGAGCGCTACCTGTCCAGCTCGCTGTACGCCGGTGTTCTCACCGACTGACGGCCCCGGCGGAGACCGCGGAGGCGCGCTCGGCGGGGAGGACGGTACCGGATGGAACACAGTTACAGGCACCGGGAAGGGCAGGACCGCGGAGGCGCGCTCGGCGGGGAGGACGGTACCGGACCGGCCCCGGAGCACGCCGGCATTCGTGTCCGGGAGCCGAACGTCGTATCCGGACGCGCAGCGAGCCACGCGGGCGGTGGTGCGTCTGGCGAGACGGGCGGTACCGCAGGTTGCCCGGAGCATGGTGCCGTACCGGGCGAGGATCGCGCTGCCGTCGCTGGCGGCGCGATCCTGCACGTGGTCCTGTACCAGCCGCAGATTCCGCAGAACACCGGCAACATAGCGCGCACCTGTGCCGCGGTAGGCGCCGCGCTGCACCTGATCGAGCCGCTCGGTTTCGCGGTGACCGAGAGCGCGGTGCGGCGCGCCGGCCTCGACTACTGGTCGGAGGTGACCGTGCATCGGCACGCCGGCCTGCAACCGGTGCTGGCCGCCGCGGCCGCGCCGGGCGGTCAGCTCGTGCTGCTCTCCACGCGCGGCGCGCGGCCATACACGGGTTTTCGCTATCGACCCGGCGCCTTCCTGCTGTTCGGCAACGAAACCGCCGGCCTGCCCGCAGAGCTGCGCGCCCGCTACGCATCGGCCGCCGCCCGTATCCCGATGCGCCGCGGCCTGCGCTCCCTCAACCTGGGCAACGCCGTGGCGGTGGTAGTCTACGAAGCGCTGCGCCAGCTCGCCCCGTCCCACCTCACCTGAACGCTCAGCCACCGCGCACCTGATATGCGGACGGAGCTGTGCGTCGCCCGCGCCGGCCGCGTAATCAGGAGCGCAGCTTGACCGGGTTGCTGAGGGTGCCGACGCCCGGGATCTCCACGTCGCAGGTGTCGCCGTCGTTGAGCTGCGCGGGGGTGCCGGAGGTGCCGGAGAAGATCACGTCGCCCGGTTGCAGGGTGACGACCTGGCTGATGAAGGAGATGGTGATGGCGAAGTTGTAGATCATGTCGGCCAGCCCGCAGCGCTGCACCTCGTTGCCGTTGATGCGGGTCACCACCGACAGATCGGCGGGATTCAGGTCGGTGACGATGGCCGGCCCGATCGGGCCGAAGGTGTCGGCCGACTTGGCGCGCCACCACTGGTTGTCGCCGCTCTGCCAGGGGCGGCCGCTGACGTCGTTGCCGCAGGTGTAGCCGAGCACGTAGTTCAGCGCCTCGCTTTCCGACACGCGGCTGCACCACTGGCCGATCACGGCTACCGCTTCGCCCTCGGCGTCGACGCGTTCCAGGTTCGGGGGCAGCAGGATCTCCTCGCCGGGGCCGATGAAGGCGTTCGGGGTCTTCCAGAACGGCTCCGGCTGGGTCGGTTCGGGGGTGCCGCCGAGATGGTCGCGGAAGTTGCCGGCCAGCGCCAGTCCCTTGCCCGGATCTACCGGAGCGAGCAGGCGCACCGCGCCGACGGCGACTGGAGCCCCCTCCTCCGACCAGGTGCCGAACGGCGACCCCTCCAGCGGCTGGACCTCCTCCCCGGCGAGCAGGCCGTAGGAAACACTCTCATCTTCACGGGCAAAGCGAACGAAAGTCATGTCGTATACTCCTCTTGTTGTACCAGCAGGTGGCGCAGCACCATGTGCAGGATGCCGCCGTGGCGGTAGTAATCCACTTCGGTTGCGGTGTCAATGCGCACCCTCACCGGGAAGCGCGCTGCCTCCGTGCCGTCGTCGTCGACTGCCCGCACGTGCAGGGTCGCGCCGGGTTGCAGATCATCATCGAGCCCCTCGATCGAGAACCGCTCGCGCCCGGTCAGCCCCAGGCTGCCGGGCGATGCACCGTTCAGGAACTCCAGCGGCAGCACACCCATGCCGACCAGGTTGGAGCGGTGGATGCGCTCGAACGACTCCACGATCACCGCCCGCACACCGAGCAGCAGCGGCCCCTTGGCGGCCCAGTCGCGGCTCGATCCCGAGCCATACTCGCTGCCGCCCAGGACCACCAGCGGCACCCGTTCGGCGCGGTAGCGCTTGGCGGCGTCGTAGATGGTCATCGGCTCGCCAGAGGGGAGGTGTACGGTATGGCCGCCCTCCCTGCCGCCGGCCAAGGCGTTCTTGAGGCGGATGTTGGCGAAGGTACCGCGCATCATCACCTCGTGGTTGCCGCGGCGCGCGCCGTAGGTGTTGAAGTCGACGCGCGCCACGCCACGCTCGCGCAGGTAGCGCGCCGCCGGACTGTCGGGGGAGATGGCGCCGGCCGGGGAGATGTGATCGGTGGTGATCGAATCGCCGAGCACCGCCAGCGCGCGAGCGCCGTCGATCGGGGCGATGGCGGGCACGTCGCGGCTGAGCGCGGTGAAGAACGGCGGCTCGCGCACGTAAGTGGAGTCCTCATCCCAGGCGTACAGCTCGCGGGCGGCGTCGCCGCCGGCGCCGATCGCGTTCCACGTCTCGTTGCCGCCGAGCACGTTGGCGTAGCGCTCACGGAACATCTGCGGCTGTACGGCGCTGGCGATGGCGGAATCGATCTCCGCCTCGGTGGGCCAGATGTCGCGCAGGAAGACCGGCTCGCCGGCGCTGCCGGTGCCGATCGGCTCGGTGGTCAGATCGCGGTCCACGGTGCCGGCCAAGGCGTAGGCGACCACCAGCGGCGGCGAGGCGAGGAAGTTGGCCTTGACCTGGGCGTGGATGCGTCCCTCGAAGTTGCGGTTGCCGGACAGCACACTGGCGACCACCAGATCGCCGTCGTCGATCGCCGCCGAAACCGGCTCCGGGAGCGGGCCGGAGTTGCCGATGCAGGTGGTGCAGCCGTAGCCGACCAGATCGAAGCCGAGTTCCGCCAGCGACTCCAGCACGCCGGCGCGGCGCAGGTAGTCGGTGACCACCGTCGATCCGGGGGCGAGACTGGTCTTGACGTAGGTCGGCACGCGCAGCCCACGGTCGCGCGCCTTCTGCGCCAGGATACCGGCGCCCAGCATCACCGACGGGTTGGAGGTGTTGGTACAGGAGGTGATGGCTGCCACCACCACCGCGCCGTGGCCGATCGTGGCGCTGCTGCCATTGTCCTGCACGGTGGCGGTTCGCTCCTGCTCGGCGGCGGTGAGGGCAAAGCCGCGCTCGCCCTTGCCGGCGCCGAGGCTGGCGCGGAACCGGCGCTTGACGGCCGGGAGCACGACGCGGTCCTGCGGCCGCTTGGGACCGGCGAGGGCCGGCTCCACGGCCGCGATGTCCAGCTCCAGCAGCTCGCTGAAGTCCGGCTCCGGGGCGTCGGCAGCGCGGAACAGCCCCTGCTCCCGGCAGTAGGTCTCCACCAGCCCACAGGTCGCGGCCGAGCGCCCGGACAGGCGCAGGTAGCGTAGCGTTTCGTCGTCGACCGGGAAGAAGCCGATGGTAGCGCCGTACTCCGGGGCCATGTTGGCGATGGTGGCGCGGTCCGGCAGGCTCATGGAAGCCAACCCGGGGCCGGTGAACTCCACGAACTTGCCCACCACGCCGTGCTTCCGCAGCAGTTCCACCACGGCCAGCGTGACGTCGGTTGCGGTGGTGCCCGGCCGACGGCTGCCGGTGAGACGCACCCCGACCACGTCCGGCGTCAGCATGTCGTACGGTTGGCCGAGCAGCGCGGCCTCTGCCTCGATGCCGCCTACCCCCCAGCCGAGGACGCCGAGGCCGTTGACCATGGTGGTATGCGAGTCGGTGCCCACCACAGTGTCGGGGTAGGCGAGCGGCGCTGAGCCGGCAGCTTTGGCCGGGTCGATCATCACCACGCTGGCGAGATACTCCAGGTTCACCTGGTGCACGATGCCGGTCGCCGGCGGCACGACGCGGAAGTTGGCGAATGCGCTCTGTCCCCAGTGCAGGAACTCGAACCGCTCACGGTTGCGGCTGAACTCGATGTTCGCGTTGCGCGACAGCGCGTCGGGGGAGCCGAAGTGGTCGACCTGCACCGAGTGGTCGATCACCAGATCCATCGGAGCCTGCGGGTTGACTCGGGCCGGGTCACCGCCGAGCCGCGCCATGGCAGCGCGCATGGCGCCCAGATCGACCACCGCCGGTACGCCGGTCAAGTCCTGCATGATCACCCGCGCGGGTCGGTACGGCAGGCTCGGGCGCCGCTCGGCCCGCGGCTGCCAGGCGGCCAGTTCCAGCACCTGCTCGCACGTCACGACGCCGTCCTCGCACCCGCGCAGCAGCGATTCCAGCAGAATGCGCAGCGAATAGGGCAGTCGGGTCAGGTCGCTCGCGCCGTGCGCTGCCAGCGCGGCGAGGCGGTAACAGGTGTAACGGTCGTGGTCGACGCGCAATTCGGCGCGCGCGCCAAAGGGATCAGCCATGATCGGGGGCGGTACCTCCATCCCACAAAGTATGCGCCCACGGCTGCCGCGTCCAGCCGGCCAGACTATTGGAGCACGAGCTCGAGGGCCAAGGCGTGTGGGCTGAGTAGGGCGACAGTGAGCCGCATCTGGCACGCGTTCGGTCTGCAGCCGCATCGCTGCAAGACCTTCAAGCTGTCACGTGACCCGCTGTTCATCGAGAAGGTACGACATCATGAGTCTGTACCTGCATCCGCCCGAGCGTGCGGTGGTGTGTGTATCGATGAGTACCCGCAGATACAGACGCTGGACCGCAGCCAGCCGGTACTGCCGATGCGTCCAGGCCTGCCGGAGCGGCGCACCCACGGCTACCGCCACCACGGGAGCAGCTCGCTCACCGGCCCCGCACGGGGCCCGCCCGCCAGGCCTCTCACGTCATACCCGGACGTACTGCGCCGCGTCGGACTTACCCCACCGGATGCAAGTCGAGAATCGCGTCGGCATGGGATCGAAACACCGCCTCGTCGCACTCCAGATAGCTCGCCGCGCTCGCCGTTGAATGCAGGCTCCGCTTCCACGCTGCCGCGACCAGCCCCGCGAATCGGCCGCGCCGGACGTTCGAGGTGCCGGGGATCGGAAAGTAGTCCAATCCGAAGTCTTCCGCGGCGCGCCATGGTTGCGTATCGTACGCCACCTCGTCGACGTGGAGCGGGGGCTCGACGCGCCAGTGGGCGTTGGCAACGTGGAACGAGGCCGCGGTCACGCTGATCCCGAACCGTTGCACCGTGTCCAGAACGTGGGTGGCGGTCACCGGAACAGCCGAGCGGGCGCGTACGGCCGCCACCGGGGCGAGCAGGTTGACCGCGAACGCGTTGGTGCGCTGCTCCACGTCGGCCGCGGAAGGCACCTGCGCGTCCTGCTCAAGTGACGCGTAGGATACGACCCTGACGGCTGTCAGCACCTGATCTTCGTCGAACAGCAGATGCCCCAACTCGTGCGCGAGCGTCGCACGCCGTACCAGCGGATTCTCGTTGTCGCCGGTGGTGTTCAGGACCACGCCACGACAGGGTGACTCGCCGGCATCGGAGACCGCGATGGTTGCGCCGGCAACGGCCACAGGAAGCTCGGCTTGCACTACCGGAATCCCCAGCCTTACTTCCACCAGCTCGCGCAGTTTCCGGATTGGCGCAACGCCCAGTCCCAGGCAGTCGCGCGTCCGCTCGGCCAGCTCATAGCCCACCCTCCAGGCTGGCGTCACTTGATTTCCGTAATCATCATTTGGATGGAACTCGTGCGCATCGCCGCCGGTCGCCAACCAGTTTTGAAGCCGATGTTGAACCCGGATCACCGAGGCCGCCTCGGCGAAAGTAGCCACCGACCTCGCGTTGAGTGCAGGCAACCGAAGGTCCGGGCTTTGATGCCGGAGTGTCCGTAGCCGTGCCGCCACCGCCGCGCCACCGGAGCCGGGGTGAAACGCGAGTTGCGCCTCGTCCAGCCCTAGCGCAAACGCTACCCGTTCCAGCTTGCGCATCGGGACGTCATCCGCTTGGCCCTTTTCAATCCGTTCCAGATCGTGCTCGCTTACGCCGGTACGGGGCGCGAGCCGCCGGTAGGCGAGCCCCAACTCCTCCCGCTGACGGCGTAGCGCGCGGCCCACTCCGTTGGGGTGCCGCAGGAGCGGCGCGGATCCGTACTCGACCGCTTCTTCAAGCAGTTCGAAGCCGTACGCCGCGTACGCCTCGAAAGCGTTCACCACGTGTCCCAGTCCCGTCCGCTGCGGTTCGAATGGACTGATCTGCATGCGGCCGCGGACGAATCGTCGGCTCGACGCGCGTGCCGCGGCATCCGCCGTTGCGCAATGGCCTACCTCAAACACCTGCTGCAAGCGTTCCTTACTCGGCGTCGACATCTTCAGGCCTGTAACAGCCGCCGTGCCCGGTTGTGATCGGCGTCCCACCCCAGGCTGACGACCCCATATCCGAAATATACGAAGACCCTGACAGCGTCCGCCAAATGCTCGGCGTCAGACGGCGGATAGCGGCCAGAGCCACCCGATACGAACAGAGAACTCCGGTCTCGAAACCACAGTTCGCCCGCGACGTACGCCTGCCGTGGTACTGGTAACGGCGGTGAAAGCTGAAAGAGAAGGTGGCGGCGCTATCCGCTAGGCCTCACGCGGCCAGGGTTCGTGCGCGAAGCTTGGGTGGCAGCAAGAACATCTCCATACCGCGCTCCGGCGCGCGATGGTCTGCTCGGGTCACACAGCCGCAGCCGCATTACACAGTTGTTGCGGTTCATGCGTCCTGCAACCTGTACCAGCAGCAGCCGATACTTCTTGAAGCGCGCGGTTCGCTTCGGGGCCCGAGCACAGGCCCGGAGTTCGCATGCCGCCGGACCACCGGCCGATAATGATAAGGTGAAGACGTGGTCGATCGCCGCGCGCGTTACGCTGACAGTGGCGGTGCTGAGCTCCTGTACGACCGGGGAGATCCGGTACGCAGCGCCGGCAATCGCCAACGAGCAGCTCGGCGCGCGCCAGCAGCGGTTGGTACGGTCGGCTCATGACCTGATCGGGGTGGAGCGCCTCTACGTCGGGGGCACCGAGTATCGCGACGACTGCACCGGTGCGGTGTTGGCGGTCTACGCCGCCGCCGGCATCAACCTTGGCGCCCACTTCCATCGCTACCGGGGCAACGGGGTGTCGCGCCTCCATCAGATGATGCGCGACCACCGGCTCTACTTCCCGGCCGGCCGCCGCGTCCTGCCCGAGCCGGGTGACGTCGTGTTCTTCGAGAAAACCTGGGACCGCAACGGCAACCGCCGCTGGG
>CAYFXT010000109.1:0-9549 GCA_964346995.1 uncultured Spirochaetaceae bacterium
GCCCAGAACTACTCCACTATCTCTGTTTCCACTTTCATCTCATCGAGAATTGCTGATCCCGCCATCCCGCCAAGTGCCAATCCCGCCACGTGGTAGAGCGCTCACGCGCGGGTCGGCTCGTCCCGTGGCGGCGCCTGCTCGTACTGCTACCGCGGAACGGGAATGCATCCCCTGTCGAACCTGTGCGGGCCGGTCCGCCCAGCGCAACCGGTACGCGGGGACCGCGCGGGCACGCGCGCGCTACTCCAACTCCCGCTCCCGGTCGTAGAGATCGCGGATCAGACGGCGGGCCTCCTCGCCGTGCACCTGCCCGATGGAGCAGTTACCATCCAGGATCACCCCATTCTGAACGATGAGCTCCGGGGTGACCAGATCGCCCATCACGCGCGCCGAAGAGAGCAGCAGTACCCGGCTGGAGGCGTTGATGTTGCCGATCACGACACCCTCCACCACGATGGTGTTGGCGACGACATCGGTCTCGATGCGACCGGTCGGCCCCACGTAGAGCTGCTCGACTCGCAGCAGGGTGCCCACGTAACGGCCATCGACGCGCAGGTTGCCCTGCACGGCGCAATGGCCCTTGAACAGAGAATCTTTGCCGATGGTGGAGTTGGCTGCGAAGTTCACGCGCACTACGGGCGATTGAGGATATTACGGATCGGGTGGAGTTGGCGACCGGACACCCGGACACCATTCGGTGCGGCGGGCCGCACGCGGTCGTACAGCTCCGCGGAGCCGGTCGGCAGCGGTGCGGCGGATCCCCAGACCACCTCTGCCGGAACCGAAACGGCGACTCCGGGAGCGGCATCGATGCCGGCGAGCATTGCGGTGAGCGGGTGGTCGTCTACGGAGATCAGTACCGCTTCCGCGAAACCTGCGCGCGTTCCCCAGTTCCTGACTATGGCGAAGTAGCCGTCGGAGGCCAGCGATTCCAGGGCGGTACCGGTCAGGGAGCCTGCTTCCAGGTATACCACCCGGACCTCGTCCCGCCGGAGCGCGTTCAGGGATCGCTGCAGGGCGGCGCGGTCCCCCGGCCGGAGCGTCCGCTCGAGCAGCCGGTTCGATGCGCCTCTCGCGGCGAGTCCGCTCCGGAACGCGGCACGGTTGGCGTTCTCCACCGGTCCGTTCGTGGCTATGACACCCACCTTCGCATCCGGGTAGTCCTCGAGGTAGGCCGCCAGCAGTCGTCCGCAGCGTTCGAACGCGGCGCTGCGCCTGAACGAGACCGACGTGACGTTTTCTGCGACCGTGGCCGCGTCTTCCGACCAGGTCAGCGCCACGAAGCGCATCTGCGGGTGGGAGGCCGCAAGCTCACCGGCCTGGAGTGACAGCAGCGGTGGCAACACCACCCCGGCGTAGCGGTCGTTGGCAAGCAACTCCTGCAACGCTTCCAGTGGCTGTTCGGTGGGAACATGAGCTACGCGCAGCCGGCGCCCGTCGTCCAGAACCGTGGCGCGCATCGCCTCCTCCAGATCGGGATAGGCGTCCGTTACCGCGCGCCAGAAGGCGGGCTCTACCGCCACCAGATAGGTGTCCTGCGACCGCACAGCGGCGCATCCCGCGACCATGAGCGACGCCAAGGCGGCGCACAGGAACGGAAACGCAGATCCCGTCCGGGCACCGCGGCGCACCGGTCCCGGCGCCGGGCGCAGTCCTGCCGGGTGCGGTCCTGCCGGGTGCAGTGCCGCCGGTAGCGCGCCCGGGCCGTCACGCCGCCCGGTCGTCGGAGGTCTCCGAGGTCAGGGGCGCAAACGCCAGCGGCAGCGTCACCGCGAGCAGCAGCGCGCTGCCGGCGGCAGTCAGTACCGGTCGTTGCAGTGCCGATCCGTAGCCTACGCCCGCGGTAACGAACGGTATCGGCAGCACCGCGACACAGCGCCACCACTTGCCGCTGCCCGCGGCGCGCGCCACCACGTACGCCGTGCCGCTCATGGCGGCCAACCGCGCGAGCGGCAGCGCCACCAGCCGATAGGGGCTGGGATCGACGTGCAGGGTGAACTGCTCGAGCATCGTGTACATGCTGAAGAAGCCGCCCAGCGAAGCGATCAGCGGCGCCGGTTCCAGAACGCTGCCCAGAAGGCGGCGGGAGGCGTACCAATGCATGCACAGGGTGACCACCAGGGCCGCCAGCAGGGGCAGGCCGTGATCCAGCGCCAGCAGTCGCAGATACCACAGACGCGGCTCGTACCCCGGCGTGAGGACCCCGGCCAGCAGATCGATCAACGGATAGAACGGCAACGCCGGCAGCGCCGCCACCGCATAGCAGGAGAGCAGCGCCCAGCCGCGGCCATCCCGTCCGGTGCCCTCCTGCGCCGCCACCGCAAGCACGAACAGCGGCGTGGCAACATGGAGGAACAGCGTCATCGTGCCGTGGCCTGGCTGACCCGACGATGGTGGCTGACCAGCGCTGCCGGTACCTGGACTATCGTCGTCCTCTCACGCCACGGAGCGACCTTTTCTGCTACTCCCACTCGACCGTGGCCGGGGGCTTGCTGGAGACGTCGTACACCACCCGGCCCACCTCCGGAATCTCGTTGGTGATGCGCCCCGAGATCGCCAACAACGCATCCAAATCGAACCGGAATACCTCGGCGGTCATGAAGTCGTCGCTTACCACCGCACGCAGAGCGATCACGGCGCCGTAGCGGCGGCTGTCGCCGGTGACGCCTACCGACTGCACCGGCAGCAGCACGGCGAAGGCCTGCGTTACCTGTTCGTACAAGCCACGTTTGCGCAGCTCCTCCAGGTAGATGGCATCCACGGCGCGCAGCAGGTCACATCGCTCCCGCGTTACCTCGCCGAGAATGCGCACCGCCAGCCCGGGACCGGGAAACGGGTGGCGGGCAATCACCTGGTCGGGCACGCCCAGCGCCTGTCCCAGGCGGCGTACCTCATCCTTGTAGAGGGAAGCCAGCGGCTCCACCAGCAGTCCCGCCGCGCGCCGCTCGGCAACCAGCGGAGCGGCGACATTGTGGTGCGACTTGATTACCTCCGCCTTGGTCCCGACACCGCTGCCCGACTCGACAAGATCGGTATACAGGGTGCCCTGAGCCAGGAACGCGTCGGCGCACTCGCGCCGCACCGCGGTGCGCTGCACGTCGATGAAGAGATCACCGATGATGCGCCGTTTCTCCTCCGGGTCCGTAACGCCCGCCAGCGCCGCATGGAACCGCTGCGCGGCATCCACGATCTGCACGTTGGTGGCGCCGAGCTGATACAGGGTGGCACGCACCTCGTCGGTCTCGTGCAGGCGCATCAGCCCGGTATCGACGTACAACAGATGGATCTGCTCGGGCGCAAGCGCCTTGAGCAACAGCGCAGCCACCACGGTGGAGTCCACGCCACCGGAAATCATCAGCACCACCGACTTGGAGCCGACCGTGGCGCGCAGTTCGGCAACGGCCCGGCGTTCCAGGGATTGCAGGCTCCACTGCCGGCGCGCGCCACAGATGGCGGTGGCGAAGTTGTCCAGGATGAGGCTCCCGAACTCGGTATGGGAAACCTCGGCGTGAAACTGGATACCGTACACCGGCGGGCTGGCATCGGTCTCTGCCTCCACCGCGGCCACCGCGCCATGCTCGGAACTGGCTACGCAGCGATAGCCCGGGGCGATACGCTCCACCGCATCGCCATGGCTCATCCAGGAGTGGAACTCGGGCGGCACACCGGCGAACAGCGGCGAGCAAGCGACCTGCTTTACCTTGGCCCGACCGAACTCGCTCTGGTGCGAAGCCGACACCAGACCGCCGGCGCGCTGCATCAGGTGCTGCATGCCGTAGCAGATGCCCAACACCGGAACTCCGCACCGCAGCAGGCAGCGATCCGGCTGCGGTGCCTCCGTGTCGTGCACCGATGCGGGGGATCCCGAGAGCACGATGCCGCGCACCCGATCCAACCCGCCCACGTCGCGTAACGGGACATCGCCCGGCAGCACCCGGCTGTACACGCCGCACTCGCGGATACGGCGCGCGATCAGTTGGCAGGTCTGACCACCGAAATCGAGCACCAGTATCGTGTCCGGAGCTGCCTGGTCCGAAAATGACGACCAGTCGGCGGTGTCCGTACTTCGGTTTCCGTGGCCTCCGGCGTTACGGGGTGACCACGCCGACCGATCCGGGAGTGGCGGGCGACCAGCGTTGCCCGGGCATCGATGTTCGTCGTTTTGCGGGTCACGGAGCGCCCATGCTGTCTCAGAGCGCGGCATCTCGGCAGGCGGCTTCGAGGTCGTCCATCACGGTGCGGTAGCGGACGGCGATCGCCCGCGCCCTGGTGCCGGCGCGCCCCGCGTAGTGCTCCGGGTGGGAGAAGAAGGCGATCGCCGACGTGCCGAAACGGGCCTGCACGGCGTGCTCCAGGCGCTGCCAAGTGGCCGCGTCTCCGCGCGCGGCATCGAGCAGACCGACGCCGCGTTGCTCGCACGCCAGCGTCAGGCGGCGGACACGCTCGTGGGCGTCACGGTCGCCGGCGGATGCCAGAAGGACGTAGGCGGCCTCGGCCAGCACCAGATCGGAACTGCTCTCCCGCAGCCGTCGGCCCATGCGCTCCCGATCCACCTGCAGGCCGCTGACCACTCGCAGCAGCCGGTTCGCCGCGGCGGCGAACCCGGCCACGAACTCCGGCACGAAGCGGGCCGACGCGGAACCGGTCAGGTCGCGCTGATGCTCGGACACCTGATCGAGAAAGAAGGTCAGGACACGGGGCGCGAACGCCTTCCACAGGCTCTTGACGTGTTCGCAGTTCCACGGGTTGCGTTTCTGCGGCATCGTCGAGGAACCCACCTGCCGTTCGCCGAACGGCTCGCGTACCTCGTCGATCTCCGAACGCTGCAGGTGGCGCAGGTCGTCGGCCAGATTGGCGAGAACACCGAACGCCGTGTTGATCTCCAGCAGCACGGCGAGGAGATACTCCGGTTCCACGATCTGGGTCGAGATCTCCGACGGCTGCAGACCCAAGCGGCGCAGAACGGCGCACTCCAGCTCCTCCGGGTCATCGACCAGAAGGGAGGTGGCATTGTACGCTCCTACCGCGCCGGCGAGCTTGCCGCGCAGAGCTGCCGACCGCTCCGCGATCCGTACGATCGACTTGCCCAACCGGGCTACGTATTCGGCCATGGCAAAGCCGAAGGTCACCGGCACCGCGTGCTGCCCGTGCGTCCGCCCCACTTGCGCCGTGTCCGCCTCGCGCTCGGTAAGCTTGATGAGCGCCTTCTCGAGGCGAATCAGCAACGGCACGACCACCTTGCGCAGCGCGTCGCGGTAGCGCAGCGCGGCCGCGGTATCGGTGATGTCGTAGGAGGTCGCGCCGACGTGCACCAGATGGCGTACGGTGTCGGGAAGATGGCGTTGCAGTACGTTCACCAGAGCGCGCACGTTGTGGTCGGTGACGCGCTCTTCCGCGGCAACCGCCGCGGCGGTAACGCGCGCCGCGGCCGCCTGTACGCGCTGTTCCAGGGCGCCGTCGCGCGCCGTTCCCGGTAACCGGCCGAGCAACTCGGTCAGCAGCGCCAACTCCACCCGGACCGCGTAGCGTACTCCCGCCTCCTCCCCGAGATGGTCCGCCAGTGCATCGAACAGATCGCGGTTGGCGAGCCAATAGCGGTGATCGAGGGGCGAAATGGAGCGGAACGGGTCGCGCTTCTCCATGCCGCAATGTGTACGGTCGCATCGCCGGTTTGTAAAGGCTGACGTGAGCTAAGGTGGCGGTGGCCAACCTCCTGTTCCGGTGCGAACCGGCCATCGTCGTCTTGCTTGTCACCGTGGGGGCATTCCCGCCACGGGGACGAGCCGACCCGCGTGTGACACCCGGCGGTGGGAGTCCCATTGCCGCAAGCGCCGTCCGGCGCGTACGCTCGGTCCATGGTCGCCCGGGCACTCGATCTGTTCAGCGCGTATCGTGCCGGTGATCTTACGCCGGGCGGCTATATCGTGTCCTCGTTCATGATCGACGGGAGTGCCTACGTGCGGTACGAGATCGTCGCCTATCGCGCGGCGCGCCACCTGTGGCTGAGCGATGGCGGCCTCACCTTTGCCGCCGCCGGCAGCAAGGTGTACGTACTGGTCGAACCGGTCGGTTTCCCCGGCAGCTCTACCGAACCGTGGCAGCGCGATGCCGAGCACCGGATTCCGCATACGTTCCAGGAGTTGTCGATCGTTGCCGTGCGCAACCACTCCCGGATCATGGTAAGCAACGCACCGGTTGCCGCCCCCGCGGCGTTCACCATCCAATGCCCGGACGGCATCGACTTCGCCTTTCTGTTTCCGCCGCGGCGCGGTACTCTGGACACCATTCGCTCGTTCATGGCGCGCACCCTGCAGGAGGAGTGCCTGGTGCCGGCAACGGGCGCACGGCGCGTTGCGGCATTGATTCGCGCCTGCCTGGAGTCGTGCGTCGCAGGCACGAGCCCGTGGTAGGCACGGGAGGGGGCCGCCGCATGCTGACGGCCGCAGGTACAGCCTCGGCCGTGCTCCTGTTCGCCGCCGGTTGCGGTGGCCCTCCACGCGACGGCGCGACACCCGCGGCCGTTGCGCCGCGTACCGCACCTGTGGCGGAAACGGAAGCCCAGGGAGCGAGCCTTGATGCCGGCGGCGTCCCCGGTGACCGGAACGCTGACCAAACCCAGGCGCGGGCTCCTGCACCGCGGCCGAGCCGCCCCACGCGGGAGGGGCTGCAACAACTTGACGCCGGCGGCGGTGTGGATGCCTTCGAACGGTTTGTCGCCGGACCCTGGTACCGGCTGCCGGAACCCGAAGCCGGCTCGCCGCCGGGTGGCCCAGTCCAGATCATCCACTTCGAGCCGGCAGCGCGGCGCGTTACGCTGTTCGATGGCGAAGTGCAGGAGGTATACGACTGGGACGACTCCGAGCGTCTGCACTCGCGGCAGTTCGACATCAGCATGCACAATGCGCTGGTCGCCTCGATCGAGAAGACCATGAGCGTCGAGGCGTTGGCGGACGATGAGGCGCGGCTGGCAATGCAGGGCAGCGATGCGGATGATGACCAGGATGGCATCTACCGGAGGCTGGGCGCGACGGCGCGCCATGATCTGGTCCGCTCCGCCGCGGCGCAGCCGGGTTTGGCGCGCCTCGACATCGCTGGTATCTATCGCGGCAGCGACGACGAGTGGATCCGCTTCGATCCACCGCGCTTCACCTGGCAGCAGAACGGCAGGCTCCTCAGCGGCGGCTTCGCCGTCTACTCCGTCGATCAACTGGTGATCGTTTTCAAGGTTCTCGCTACGGGCGGCACCACCCGTGCGGTACGCGCCTACACCCTGGACTACCGCGAGCAGCGGGGCGACGATCGTGTGCTGCGTTCCCTGGTTCTGCGCCCGGCAAGGCTGGAGATCGGCGGCGTAACTTCCGTCGGCGCCACCGCGCTGCATTTCGAACAGGTGGAGCTGATCGACGTGGCGGCGCTCGAGCGATCGAAGCCGAGGAGGGCTAGCGCCGCCGCGGTGGTGGCGGCAGATACGATGCCACGTCGCGACGACTGATGGTGCCGAGGAAGTCTGCGTTCGCGAGCCGAGTGAGCATTTGCTCGGCCTTGGCTCGGGTTACGTTTGCACCCACCGCAACGCGGTGCACGATCGAACCATCCCCCTTCCGGTACGAGCGTGCCACCGCCGGAAAGCCCGCGTCGCGAAGCTTCCGTTCTATCGCCAGGGCATTGTCGGGATCGACGTAGGCGCCGACCTGCACGACGAACGCCGCCGGATCGGGCAGAGAGACGACCCGCACCGGTTTGGTGCTCCCGGACTTCACTCCGCGACCGGACGCCGGATCGGGCGCCACCGCGACGGATGCGGCCGATCCGGACGCGACGCGCGGCGATTGCGGCTGTGCGGAGACCGTTACGCCGCCAGAGGGGGTCTGCCGCGCAGCAGGCTCGGCCGAAACCCGCACGCGAGGCTTCGGCGCAACCGCGACCGGCGTATCAATCCTGTCGGACGGGGATCCGGGGGAGGAAACGACGCGCACTGTGGAGACACGCACTGTGGAGCCGTGCCCGGTTGCGGGCCGCCCTGTAGCGGCAGTCGGTGGCACAGCCGTGACTGTCGCCGACCCGTTCGCTTCACCGTGGGAGGCTGGCTGGCTGCGGCGCGCCGGTACGGTAGCTGCCGCGGCCGCCGGCGCAGGCCGGGGGAGCACGGCCTGACCGCCGGTCGGCTGGCGCTCGCTTCCCGTTACGGTAACCAGGGTGATCCCGTTCGAGTCGGCACGGTCACTCCGTGCGACGGAAGTCGACGAAGATCGATGCACGGGCAACGACCGCTGGGCGCCACTTTCGGACCAGGATGGCGCGGTTGCATACCCGCCGTGCGAGTGGTCGCCGGCCGCCTGTGTCGTGGCTGGTTCGGCAACGTTCATGGCTGGTGCATCGCTTTCGATCTGCTCAAGTGCGGTAGCCAGCTCGGCCAGTGGCGCCCCATGATCGCGTCCCGGCGATGCCGAGGGCGGCGTGCCCGTTTCGCCAAGTGTTTCGCCAAGTACCGTAGCGAGAGATTCCCGGCTCGCGGTGCCCGGCGGGGCGAGCGCCGGTATGGTGCAGGGCGACCGACACGCCAAGGCAGCGCTCCGCAATAGCATGGTCGGGGACGGCAGCGACACTACGGATGGCGGAGTGGTACCGCTACGCAGCTCAGCCGCGGCAAGAGCGTACTCGGGACTGCGAGGATAGCGCCTGCGTAACTCCGCCAATACGGAGTTCGCGTCGGCGTGGCGCCCTCTTCCGGCGAGCAAGGCTACCAGACCGTAGCCGGCAACGGCGCCGCCGGCTCCACCGTCGCCGTGCCCCGGAGTGGAAAATACCGTTCGCAGGGACGCCTCCAGGCTCGCGTCATCGAGCATCTCGGAAGAACGGGCCAGACCGGCGTGCAGTGCAATCGGCACGCCGCCGGGAGCCGCCTCCGGTACGAGCTGACCCAGTTCGAGCAGCAGCACTGCCCGACGCTGGCCAGCGTCGGGCAGTCGGGACAGACGCAACTCCTCCAGCGCCTGCTCTACTCCGCCACGCAACTCCGCGAAATCGGCGGGCACCGCACGCAGAACCCCGACCTGGTGCACCGGCAACGCTTCCCGGTAGCGTCGCAGCACCGCATCGACCGTGGTCCTCTCCGGCGCCGCGGTGACGACGCCAAGAACGAGCGGAAACAACCGCTCATCACCGGGGTGCTCCGCCACCCAACCATCGAGCAACGTCAAGGCTGCATCCAGCTTGCCGCTCGCCGCAAGCTCCGCCGCGGCGGCGCCCGGTGGCTGCGCTGCATGCATGGGCTGTACCGCAACCGTTGCGGCGAGCACGATCAGGCCGACCGCCAACCGTGCCGGCGCCAGCGGATGGAGCGCTCCAGCTACCGGGCGCAGCTCGGTCGAAGCGTTCGATTTATCCCGAACCACCGCTGTCGTTGCGGTTGCCTGCGACCGTCCGGCTCGGTTCCTCGGCGGCCTTGCGCGTGCCGAAGGGCCACAACCGGCGCCCCCGCACGGGGGCCGGCAACGGCTCCGGTTCGTTCGGGCTTCCGGCGGCGGCCGCAGTATCGGCCGCCGCCGG
>CAYFXT010000110.1:0-9540 GCA_964346995.1 uncultured Spirochaetaceae bacterium
CCGCTCGCAGTCGCGCTCTCGGGCTTCTTCGTAGGCGACGACGATGTCCTCGGCGCGACATCCTGCTCCTCGGCCAGCTCCGGGAAGCGATCGATTGGCGTGTCCGGCGGCAGCACTAGGCAAAAATGAGGCCGGGGCCTCGGTCCCGGAAAGGAGCACCCGACGAACCGAGCCTACGGCGTGGCTCGGCTTCGCTTCGCTTCAAAGAGGCGGGTCTACGACGACGACGACGTTTACCGGTTGACGTATACGTAACACCTTATTCTATATTACTTTAGAACTATGCCGCAGGCAAATTCGGATTCTACCAGAAAAGAAGCGAAACTATACCCGATAATCATGAAGGGCACCTGTCACTCTCGCCAAACCATCAGTTCAGCCGGGACGCGCAAAGGGATCGCTGAGCCTCATGACCTTCGTTGACTTTTTCGCAACGGCGTTCGGTGGCACGGCAACCCCGTTCGCCTATCAGCAGGCGCTCGCGCAGCGCAAATGGCCGGATGCTCTCATTGCACCCACCGGGCTCGGCAAGACCGCTGCCGTGGTGCTCGCGTGGCTGTGGAAACGGGCTACCGCGCCGCAGGCCGTGTCGCGCCGCTTGGTGTACTGCCTCCCGATGCGCACGCTCGCGGACCAGACAGCCCGCAACGTGACCGAGTGGCTGTACCGGCTCGCTGCCCTTCCGACGAACCGGGTGGCTCGCCTGCCGAACGCGGAGTGCGACGTCCATCTGCTCATGGGCGGGGAGGATGAGCCGCCATGGTACCAGCGCCCGGAGCGTCCCGCGATCCTGATCGGAACTCAGGACATGCTGATCAGCCGCGCGCTGATGCGGGGGTACGCAATGAGCCGCTTCCGCTGGCCGGTCGACTTCGCCCTGCTGCACAACGACGCCCAGTGGGTGCTCGACGAGGTGCAGCTCATGAGCTCGGGGCTCGCGACCTCCACGCAGCTCGAAGGACTCCGGCGCCGTCTCGGGACAGAGTTCGGTACTACCAGCCTCTGGGTCTCGGCGACGTTGCACCCGGAGTGGCTACGCACGGTCGACGCACCCGCCAGCCCGATCGTCTGGCGCGTTCCCGACGACTTCGCCGAAGACAGACGATCTCCCGTAGTGCGCAGATTGGTCGATGCTCCGAAGCGGATCGAGCCGTCACCGATACGGCCCGCGACCGCCAGGAAGGCCGATATCGGGACCTACGTGAGGGAACTGGCCGCAGAAACTCGCGCCCTTCATCAGTCGGGCCGGCTGACGCTGGTGATCCTCAACACGGTAGCCCGCGCCCAACAGGTGCACGCGGCCCTGGTAAAGCAGGGCGAGCCTCCTGAACGCCTCGCCCTGATCCACTCTCGGTATCGCCTCGGCGACCGCACGGAGCAGATGGGCAAACTCCCGGCACCACGCTCGGCGTGCGACCTCATCGTCGTCACCACGCAAGCCATCGAAGCGGGAGTCGACCTGTCCGCCACCACACTGATCACCGAGCTCGCCCCGGCTTCTTCGCTGGTGCAGCGGTTCGGCCGGGTGAACCGCTACGGCGAGTTGAACGACAGCGGCGGCGCGACCATTCGCTGGATCGACCTTGCCGGCGTCGACGATGCACTGGCCGCCCCCTACGAGCCGCATGAGCTGGCTACCGGCCGAAGGCGCATTGTGGGACTGAGCGACGCCCGGCCCTCGCATCTTCCGCCGCCGGCACCCGAAGACTGCCGCCATCGCTGGGTGATCCGCAGCAAGGACCTGATCGATCTGTATGACACCGATCCGGACCTCACCGGCTTCGACGTAGACGTGTCGTCGTATGTACGCGATGCCGAAGACACCGATATCCGCGTATTCTGGCGCGACTTCGACCGTTCCGAAGGACCACTCGGCCAGCCGGTCCCGCGGCGCGAAGAACTGTGCGCGGTACCGATCGGACCGGCACGCGACTGGCTGAAGAAGGTCCGGGAGAAGCAACGCCTGCGCGCTTATCGGGCCGATCCGCAGGCCCAGCGGAGGGACAGAAGTTCGCGCAGCACCGCATGGATACCGCTCGATGCCGTTCCCTGGCCCGGACTGGTCCTGATGCTCCACGTGACCGCCGGAGGCTATTCACCAGCCACCGGCTTCGACCCCGCCGTGACGGAGCCGGTCGTTCCAGTCGGCCGTCCGAAGTCCGATGACCGCGTAGCCGAGTCGCTCGATGCGGATCCCGAGAGCGAGCAGCCGGCAGTACCCCTTACCGCTCATCTTCGGCACGTCGCGGACGAGGGAGAGCGGCTGTGCGAGGCACTTGGAGTCGGTCGCCACTCGCAAACGGAGATCGTGCGCGCGGCGCGCTGGCACGACGTCGGCAAAGCCCACCCGGCGTTCCAGGAGCGACTTGGGTCGAGCACGGCGGACCCACCGCTCGCCAAGGCGCCGAACTACGACGTCAGCAAGGGCCGCCCGTACTTCCGCCATGAGCTGGCCTCCGCCTTGGCGTATCTCGCCCGCGCCGAGTGGTCGCGCACGGCTGACTTGGTGGCGTACCTCATTGCCGCCCACCACGGCAAGGTGCGTCTGAACCTGCGTGCATTGCCCGCGGAGCAGGCGGCTGTCAGCGCCGGCGGTGGCTCCGATGCCCGGCGGTTTGCCCGCGGCGTATGGGAAGGCGACGAACTTCCCGCCGTCGACCTGGGAGCCGGTGAGAGCTGGACCGGCGGGGTGCTGAGCCTTTCGGTAATGGAACTGGGCGAGGATGATCAATCGGGAGCCAGTTGGACCGAACGCACGCGTAGCCTGTTGGACCAGTACGGACCGTTTCGGCTCGCACTGCTGGAAAGCCTGCTGCGCATCGCCGATTGGCGGGCATCGGCCACCGAAGAGGACAACGGCCATGGCGACTGAGGCAATCCGGCTGCACGGCTGCACGGCGACGCCACTGGCGAGCTACCTGAAAGCGCTCGGTGTCTTGCGTCTGATTTCCAGTCCTGCCAATCACGCGCACGGTGTCGCCGCGGACGTCCACGCCCGGGGGTGGTGGGAGAACGGGCACTTCCATCTCGCTACCTGTCTCGGAGCGGACGCTCTGGTCCGCTTCTTTCTGCATGACTACGCGCCGAGCGCGATCATTGCGCCGTGGAACGGAGGCAGTGGTTTCTATCCGAAGGACAACAAGGAAGGAATCGGCCCGCTCACCGGAGCGTTGGCCGCACGCTTTCGGGTCATCGCCGAAGGGATAGCGGTAGCAGCAGACGAAGTTCGGCGCCGGGGATGGGACGCGCGCCCGGAGGGCGACGCGAAGGCGTCACTGATTGCCACACTACGCGGTCGTCTCGCCGACTCGGCTCTGCATTGGCTGGACGCCGCGGTGGCTCTGTCCGGGGCGCGGCTCAGCTTCCCGCAGTTACTCGGAACCGGAGGCAACGATGGCCGGCTCGACTTTACCAACAACTTCATGCGGCGGCTGGTTGCCGCTCGGAACGGCCTGTTCGATGCCGCCACCGGCGAGCCGGCGCCGGTGAGCGAGCCGCTGCTGCGAGCGGCGCTTCAGGCCACCGCAGCGCGGGGACTGCGTTCGTACTCGGCCGGCCAGTTCGCACCGGGCGCAGCGGGTGGAGCAAACGCGACCGTCGGCTACGACGGCAGCCCACACGCCAATCCATGGGACTTCGTGCTCGCGCTGGAGGGGGCCGTCTTGTTCGCCGGTGCCGCGACCCGCCGCCATGAGGGCGCCCAGGAAGCCGGCGCCAGCTTCCCGTTCACCGTACGGCCGACCGCGGCCGGTTGGGGCGCCGTCGCCGACGCCGACCGTAACAGCGTGCGGGCCGAGTTCTGGGCACCGCTGTGGCGCCGCCCCGCCGGTTGCGACGAGCTCCTGGGCCTGCTCAAGGAGGGCCGCGCAATCCTGCACGGCAAGACAGCCCGCGACGGCCTCGACTTTGCACGGGCAGCCTCCACTCTGGGCACCAGTCGCGGTATCACGGCGTTTCAGCGCTACGGATTCGTCATGCGCCAGGGCAACATGTACCTTGCCGCTCCGCTCGGAACACGCCGCGTGACCGCACGCGTTCCCGAGATGGCGGAGTTGATCAACGACTTCGATACCGGCGGCTGGCTTCAGCAAGTCCGCAGGTTGGCCCAGGACAGCAACGCGCCCGCCCGCGCACGTCAGGTGATGAAACGGTTTCAGGACGCCCTGTTCGCGTTGACGGAAGCGCAGGTCACTTCGATCACCGTTCAGAACGCGCTCGTACTCCTCGGCGAGATCGCCGGTTGGCTTGCCACCAGCCCGGATGCGAGGGCGGCTATCAGGCCGCCGCCACGGTTGCGGCCGGCATGGGTGCAACGCGCGGATGACGGTTCTGCGGAGTACCGGGCAGCGGCTGCGCTGGCCAGCCTGGGATGGACACCGCGCCGAGGTTCGGACACACCGGCGCATCCGGACGCGTCGCACAGCGGAGCAGAGGAAACGGACGCCGGAGACGCGCCTGTTGCATACCGGGCGACGGCGGATGCACAGCAGCCATTGACGCCGATGGCGGCCTACCTCGTGCCGGTCGCATCGACGACGGTCTTCAGGCGGTTCCGGGAATGGGATCCCGACAACGGCCGCTCGCTCGCAGTCCGGGATTCCGGTGGCTTGATAGCGAATCTGGTTGATGTGTTGGAGCAACGAGCACGCTCTTCATCCATGGACCAACCGGTGGTGGCGGCAGCGCCGACGCATGCGGATGTGGTTGCGGAATTTCTCTCCGAAAGCTTCGACGACAGCCGTTGTGCCCGTCTGCTTGGGGGACTGGTGTGGTCACGGCCGGCACCGCCCTTGCCCGCTCGATCGGGCGCGGCAGCGACGCTTCTCCCGTTCGCGTATGCGGCCCTGAAGCTGTTGTTCGCCCCCGGCCACGTGGTAGATGGCCTCGCTCAGCGCCGTGACGAAGACCGCCAGCGCCGTATCCCGCTGCCTCCGGGGCTGGTCCCGCGATTGCGCAGCGGTGACGTGATCGAGGCCCTGCGCCTGACGTTCGCTCGCGCCCGCGCTTCGGGCATAGCCTCGCCATTCGCGCTCGGCAGCGTCGGCCGCACCTCCGGCTTCGGGGTGGGTACGGACGGGCGCCGGCTGGCCGCCTCCATGTTGATACCGATTCACGAATACGAACTGCAAAAGCTCCTGGAAAGAGCGTATCCGACAGAGAAGGAGTCAGAAGATGTCGCTTGATTTTTCGCCCCTGGCCGGCCAGCCGCGTCTCTTGCTCGAGGCGGAGTTGCGCCCGGTGCAGGGATTTCGATTCCAGCCCACGGGCTTTCCCAATCTTGGACCCGCGGTCTATCCTGCGCCGAATGGCGGCGGACAGATTGTCCTGGTCGAGAGCGCTCAGAGCATGGCGAACCGCCTCGAAGCCGTGTGCTGGGACGAAGCCGCAGACGACTGGGTTCCTGCACTTCGCGGCCTCCCGCTGATCAAGGTGGTCGATGCGCGGGGCCAACGACGGACCAATTCGGTGTTGGAAGCGCACCGCTTGAATTCGCCCTACATCCTGGAGGGCAAAGACAAGTCGGTCTTCAACGTCCTCAAGAGTCGTCTTGCCGAGATGGGAACCGGGAGGGTCAACCTGGGCGAGTTGGCGCGGGTCCTGCTGCAGTTCGATACGAACGCCCTGCTGCACGGGGTTTTCCTTGCCAAAAAGGAGCTCGCCGGCGGCAGGTTGCGCTTGCCCAGGGCGTTATCCGCATTCATCGAAGCCTCGGGGAGTCACGTCGTAACCAGCGGCGGGGTAAAAAACGACGCCGTCAACCCGAGCGGTGACACCGGCAAGGGATTCGGTAACGTACCTTTTTCGAGGGATGAGTACGTGGCGGATCAGATGGTAGCGTATTTCAATCTCGATTTGCGGCAGATTCGATCGTTTGCCCTGGGAGATGAAGTGGAGTGCCTGTTGATCGCGCTGGCGCTGTTCAAGGTGCAATCGTTCCTCGACGTGGGCTTGCGCCTGCGCACCGCGTGCGATCTCGACGTGGCTGCGGTCCGCGTTACCCGTCCGGCGCGGTTCGTCATGCCGGAACTGGACGCGCTGCAAACCGAACTGCCGGAACTGATTGGAGCGGTCGCCGAGCGCGGGATGTTCAATGAACCGCGTGCGGTGACCGTAACGTTTTCGTAGTCGCGGACGGAATGCTCGCGCTCTCGTTCAGCTTTCCGGCCCGCCGCTACCACGCCACCCCCTGGGGGCGCCACGTCAACGAGGCGGATGTCGCCTGGCCGCCCGAGCCGTGGCGGATTCTCCGGGCTCTGATCGCGACCTACTGGCGCAAGGGCACGTGCGCGGGTTGGTCGGAGGAGGAGGCGGCGAGCCTGATCGACGCGCTGGCCACGGCGCCGCCGATCTATCACCTGCCGGATGGCGCCGTTCACGCGCATACCAGGCACTACATGCCAGCGCCGACCAGGAAAACGCTGGTATTCGATGCCTTCGCGCACCTCCCGGACGGAGCAGCAATCGTCGTTGCGTGGTCGGACCTCGTGTTGGAGCCGCGGCAGTTCGCGCTGGTCGCCGACCTTGCCGACGGCATCGGTTATCTGGGCCGGGCGGAGAGCTGGGTGGAGTGCACCGCGATGACGGAGTGGGACGTGACCCAGGCGAATTGCGGGCCGCTGGACGATGCCGGCAACGGATCCGGGGAGGTTGCCGGGGTGCTGGCACCGCTTACCGCGTCCGCTTATGCCGCGCAGCGGCTGCGCTTTCTGGAGCAGGCCGACGCCGAGGCACGCTCGGCCGCACAGGTTTCCGGCAAGAGGCCGCCTACCGAACGAGCACTGAACCGGCAACGGGAGCGAACCTTCGGCGGGACGCTGCCGGAGCGCCTGATGGATGCCGTGGCCGTCGATACGGCCGATATCCGGAAACACGGATGGAACCGCCCCCCGGCGGCACACGAGATCCGCTACCAGCGGACTCCCCTCTCACCCCACCCGCGCCGTGCCGTGGGTCGCCGGGCTCGCACGCCCGACCGCTACCGATACACGGTCGCACGCTATCTGCTCGCCGGCCGTCCACAACCCCGCATCGAAGACGCGGTCAGGATTGGCGAGCTCCTGCGATCCGCTGCCTTGTCCAAGTTCGGCTGGGATTCGCACACTGGGCGCAGGCGACCGCTGGCGCCTCCCGAGATCTCCGGACGCGGCGAGGACAACACCCCGTTGCGCGACGCGCACCACTCCCATGCCTTCTGGCTTCCAGAAGATGCCGACGGCGATGGTCTGATCGACCATGTATGCGTGTACGCCGCAACGGGATTCGACACCCGCGTACGGGCCGCACTGGATAGATTGACACGACTGTGGATACGCAGCGGCTCCCCCGGCGAGGTATCCGATACCGAAGGAGGCGGCCGGCGCGAGTGGCGCCTGGCGCTGGAGGGATTCGGCACCTGCGAAGAGTTCGCGCAGGCATCCGCCCTGTTCCGGCGCGGGCGGTTGTGGCAAAGCGTCACCCCCTTCCTGCCGACCGGCCATCTGAAACGAACGCGGGACGCACAGCAAACGCGCCTGTTGCTGGAGCAGAACCAACCCGTCGACGGCCGAGCAGCCGAAGCCACGGGCTACCCACGCGAAGTGCGCCGTCTGCTGCAACGCCGCAACATGCTCGCCGGCACGTCCATCGAGCAGCTTCAGGTCGAAATCCTGCCCCACATCGTCATAAACGATGCACGACGCCGCCCCTTGCAGTTCCATCGCTTCCGTGCACGCGGCCACGAAACCATGACCGATGCCCACGGCGCGCTGCTGCGCCTACGCTTTTCGGAAGAGATCGCCGGTCCGGTGGCGCTGGGGTACGGCTGCCACTTCGGCCTCGGCCTGTTCACCGCCTGTGAGGACACGCCAGCGTGATGTTCATCAACGCCGCCCCCGTTACGCGGGCCTGACTGTCGCCGCCGACGGTCGGCGTTTCCGGCCGTTCAGCAGGGTGCCGATCGGCGTGTAGCGGATGAATGCCTGATAGCTGAGCAGCAGGATCGCGGTGACCGCGCCGGTGATCAGCAGGAACTTGATCCCGGACGGCAGGGCCCAGTCGCGGACGACGATCTGCATGCCGATCACCAGCGGCAAGTGCACGAGGTACACCCAGTACGAGGCATCCGCCAGGTAGCGCACGCTCGGCCGCTCGCGGGCAAGGAGGACCCGGAACAGCCCGATCAGGCCCAGGCACATGCCCCAGGCATAGAGAACCTGCAGAACCTGGGATGCCGCCCACGACCGGATCTCCGGCAGGTAGGTGACGGCGAGCCCCGCGGGGAGCACCACGAGGACGGAGACGGGCAGCACGACCGGCCAGCGCCTGCCGAGCGTGTCGGCCAGGAGCGCGCCGCTGCGGTCGCGGCGGCCGTACGCCAGCGCCCCGAACGCGAAGAACGCCGCGTAGTAGGCCGGCAGGTGGAGCGGCGGCAGCAGCCCGGTGTTGGTGTCCGGACCGAACATCGGATAGACGCCGCCGTCGGCCATGCCGAGCTGCGGCAGCAGCGTCAACGGGATCAGCAGCCACATTGTCCATCGTGGCCATGCCGGCTGCGCGGCGCCGTCGGCACGTGAAGCCCGTGCGTGCACGCAATCGGCAACAACCGCCACGACCAGGAAGCCGGCCAGCAGCCACAGCAGCATCCAGAGGAACCACAGATGATGGAACTCCCCCAGCCGCGACAACAGTCCGAGGGCTGAGAAACCCTCAGCCTCCGACCCGAGGGCGCGGGCGACGACCCGATCCATGGCCGGCCCGACCGTCACCATGGCCAGAGCCAGCGGCAGGGCCACCCGGCGCAGTCGATGGCGGATCAGCTCCGCCAAGCCGCGCCGCCGCCACAGCATGGCAGTGAAGAACCCGCTCAGCAGAAAGAACGCCGGCATGCGGAAGCCATGCACGGCGAGGAAGAGCTCCTCCCACGGGCCGTGATAGCCGGCCGTTCGGTCCTCCACCGGCCACACGCTCGGGAAGAACGTCAGCGCCGCGTGCAGCCCGACGCCGAGCAACATGGCGAAGGCGCGCAGGGCATCCAGCTCGTGCCGGCGCGGCTCACCGGCCGGCGACGCTCTCTGCATCGCGTCCGTCGGATGGCGGAGATCTGCCAAGTCGGGAAGGTCAGCCGGCGACCGGCTACGGGTGTGAGGAGGTACCGTCCGCCTCGTACGCCTGCAGCACCGGTCGGTGACGGTACCGGCAGACGGCGATCACCTCCTCGTCCAGGTCGACGTCAAGCCCGGGGCCTGCCGGCAGCGCGTAGCCGGACTCGCCGATCCGCGTGGGCTGCACCTGCACGGCGTCGAACAATGGGGTGGCGTGCGCGTGCTCGAGGATCAGGAAGTTGGAGATGGTCGCGCACACGTGCAGGCTGGCGGACCGGCCCCTTGGGATTGTGCGGCGCCACGGTGATTCCGTACATCTCGGCCAAGGCGGCGATACGAGCGTGTAGCGTAGCAGACTCATCGAGAGTCGACACCGAAGTGCCATGAGCACTGCTTGATGTCCTTCCGATCGATCACGCGCTTCTTGCCTGTCGACTCTCCACCCTCCTTTGGCAGCACG
>CAYFXT010000111.1:0-9499 GCA_964346995.1 uncultured Spirochaetaceae bacterium
AGCACAATCGGCCGCTGAGACCCTGACTCGGACTGAGGCGTGTGCATCTATCTGGACAGGTTGAGCGCACGCCTGCATGGCAACCTCGCACCGCGAACGGATCATGATTGCAAGGCAATCAAGGCATCGCGGACCGTGAGGGGCGAGCATCGTCACGGAGCTGGTCGGTGGTGCGGAACTTGACAGGTGGGGCCGGCCGGCATATAAGCGGGCCAGCACACTACCGAAGGAGGTACGTATGAAAGCGTTTACCGGCATAATGGTTTCGTTGGTGCTTTTGGCTACCGCCGCCGCCGTCTGGGCCGGCGGCGACGATGAGGGCTCGTCCGAGTCGAGCTCGACGGGGGCGATGGTCGCTTCCGGTAGCTATCAGGAAGCCCCGGCACTGGCCCAACTGGTGGCATCCGGAGACCTGCCGCCGGTGGAGGAACGGCTACCGCCCGAGCCGCTGGTGGTCCAGGTCAAGGATGAGATCGGCCAGTATGGCGGATCGATCACCGCCATCAAGCACAGTACCGGCAACTGGTACATGATCGCGCACGTCAACATCGAGCCGTTGATGGAGCTCGACCCCGAGGACTCCCTGAACGTGGTCCCCAACGTGGCGCGCTCCTGGGACTGGAACGACGACAAGTCGCAGCTCACCGTGCACCTTCGCGAGGGCATCCGCTGGTCGGACGGCGAGCCGTTCACCGCCGAGGACCTGCGCTTCTACTACGAGGACGTGCAGTTCAACGAGCAACTGACGCCGCTCACTCCCGGCGCCTGGATGGCGCACGGCTCCCGCATGACGTTCACCCAGATCGACGACAGCACGGTGCAGTTCGGCTTCGCCGGGCCGTCGCCCGCGCAACTGTTCATGTTCACCGCTGCCAACGGCTACATGAACCACTACTTCCCGGCGCACCACTTCAAGCAGTTCCACATCGATTACAGCGACGATGCCAATGACAAGGCCAAGGAGGAGGGGCTCGAGGAGTGGTGGCAATTTTTCAACCAGACCCGCGAGAAGACGCGCCCCTACATCCACTATCCCGGCCCACCCTATCTGTACGCCTGGGTGCCCACCTCGGTGACCATGGACCGCACCGTGTGGGACCGCAATCCCTACTACTGGAAGGTGGACGCCGCCGGCAATCAGCTCCCCTACCTCGACAACATCTACGGCGTGCTGGTGGTCGAGTCGGAGCTGGTCAAGGCGCGCGGCATCGCCGGTGAGTTCGATTTCCTGGTCGAGGGCTTCGGCATGGACGAGGCGCCGCTCCTGGAGCAGAACGCGGAGCGCTACAACTACAACGTGATCATCGGCCCCAACACCTGGGCCGGCGCCGGTTCCTACTACCTCAACCTGAACCACAAGGACCCGGTCCGGCGGGAGCTGTATCGTGACAAGCGCTTCCGGCAGGCTCTGTCGCACGCCATCGACCGCGACGAGATCAACGACATCGTGTTCCAGGGGCTGGCCACGCCGCTGCTCGGCTTCGCCCTCGGCGACGAGCCGTTCTACGATGAAGAGGTACAGGCGGCCGAGCAGGAGGCGATCCGCTACGACGTGGACGAGGCCAACCGGTTGCTCGACGAGATCGGCCTGACCGACCGCGACGCGGACGGCTACCGGCTCACCTCCGACGGCAATCGCCTGACCCTGGAGGTGATCACCGGCACCGGTCTGGCCGACCTGGTCACCATCTCCGAGCTGGTCACCAACTACTGGCGCGAGGTGGGCGTCGAGTTGAAGTTCAACATCATCGAGCGCAGCCTGTTCTCGCTGCGCACCAACAACGCCGACTTCGACCTGACCACCTGGATCATGGAGCCGAGCCAGTTGAAGTACCGCACCGACAGCCCGGCCAGCGGCTGGTTCCTGACCATCGGCCACTGGGCACCGCTGTGGCGCAACTGGTATCAGTCCAACGGCGAGTCGGGCGAGGAGCCGGTCGGCGTAGCCAAGGAGATGCTCGACCTCGGCCACGCAATGCGCAACGAGCTCGACGACGCCAAGTGGCAGGAGATGGGCAAGGAGTTCATGCTGACGTTCGCCGAGAACGTGTTCGCCATCGGCACCGTCGGCCTGCCGCCGCGCCCGATGATCTTCCGCCGCAACATCATGAACCTGTACGACGAGCTGGCGTGGACCAACGCCACCGCGGGCAACTTCCGCGGGCGCGTCTACCAATGGTGGGTGAAGGAGTAGTATCAGTCCTGAAGGGCCGGCCGGCGCTCAATGTGAATCGTGGGCGCGGGCCCGGCCCTGGCGCGACGGAGCGTGTGAGGAGGTCCGAAGTGTGGGGTTGTTCAGCGTCGAGTGTGTGATCGAGAACCAGCAAGACAGAACACGGACGGTGCGCGTGAGCAACGATCGGTGACTACAACGCCGTACCTCGAACGCTAGCGACGCTAGCGCTTCAGACTCGCTTGGTTTCCTACGTCATCCGGCGCGCGGCGTACATGGCCCTGGTCCTGGTGCTGGTGTCGATGATCGCCTTCCTGATCATCCAGCTTCCGCCGGGCGATTACCTGACCGTGTACGCCGCCAACCAGCAGGCGCTCGGGCGCGACGTCGACCAGGCCGAGCTGGCGGCAATGGGCAAGCTGTACGGTCTGGACAAACCGGTGCACGTGCAGTACGCGATCTGGATCTGGCGCATTGCGCGCGGCAATCTCGGCTGGTCGTTCAACCTCAAGGAGAAGGTGGGCACACTGATCGCCGACCGCCTGCCGTTCACGGTCCTGCTGTCGCTCTCCTCGCTGCTGTTCGCCTACGTGATCGCCATCCCGATCGGCATCTATTCGGCCACCCACCAGTACTCGATCGCCGACTTTTCCTTCACTTTCCTGGGGTTCGTCGGCTTGGCGACGCCCAACTTCCTGCTCGCGTTGATCTTCATGCTGCTGTTCAACCGCTGGTTCGGCTGGAGCATCGGCGGGCTGTTCTCGCCGGAGTACGTCGATGCGCCGTGGAGCTGGGCGCGGGTGCTCGATCTGATCAAGCACATGCCGATTCCGGTGCTGGTGATCGGCACCGCCGGCACCGGCTACCTGGTGCGCGTGATGCGCGGCTCTCTGCTCGACGAGCTGGCGCGGCAGTACGTGATCACGGCGCGCGCCAAGGGCGTCGACGAGCACACCCTGCTGTACAAGTATCCGGTGCGTCTGTCGATCAACCCGATCGTCAGCACGGTCGGCTGGGCGCTGGCCGGGATCGTTTCCGGCGAGACCATCACCGCGATCGTGCTGGGGCTGGAGACCACCGGACCGCTGCTGTTCCGCGCGCTGCTGGCGCAGGACATGTACCTGGCTGGCAGCATCACCATGCTGCTGACGTTCATGGTGGTGATCGGCACGTTCATCTCCGACATGCTGCTGGTGCTGATCGACCCGCGCATCAGGTATGAGGCGCTGGCGAGCTGAATGAGCGAGCACGGCGCGCGTACCGCGAATCACGCAGCACCTGCCGCCAGTCAGGCGCCACCCATCGCCGCCCAGGTGCAACGCACCGCCGAGGACCGCTACTTCGTCGCGTCGCAGTGGCAGCTCATGTGGCGCAAGTTTACCCGCCACAAGCTGGCCATGACGGCCGCGGCAGTGCTGGCGGTGTTCTACGTGTTCGCCGCCTTCAGCGAGTTCTTCGCCACCCACGACATCCTGAAGCACAGCGCGGAGTTCGTGTTCATGCGGCCGCAGAGAATCCGCTTCGGCGACGAGCGCGGCTGGGGTCTGCGGCCGTTCGTGTACGACGTGCAGAAGGTGGTGGACCGCAAGGCGTTCCGCCGCGTGTACGTGGAAGATCCCGAGACGCGCCGCTACGTCCGCTTCTTCGTGCACGGCGACCCCTACAAGCTGTGGGGCATCTGGAACGCCGACCTGCGCCTGTTCGGGGTCGAGGAGGGCGCGTTCTACCTGTTCGGCACCGACAAGCTGGGCCGCGATCTCTACTCGCGCACCGTCTACGCGGCCCGCATCTCGCTGTCGATCGGCCTGGTCGGGGTGTTTCTGAGCTTCGTGCTCGGTTGCACCATGGGCGGCATCTCCGGCTACTACGGCGGCACCCCCGACATGGTGATTCAGCGTGGCATCGAGATCCTGATCTCACTGCCCACCATCCCGCTGTGGATGGCGCTGAGCGCCGCCCTGCCGACCAACTGGGGCACCCTCAAGACCTACTTCGCCATCACCATCATCCTGTCGATGTTCGGCTGGGCCGGGTTGGCGCGGGTGGTACGCGGCAAGCTGCTGGAGCTGCGCCAGCAGGACTTCGTGACCGCGGCGCGGGTGGCGGGCGCCGGCGAGGGCAAGATCGTCGTCCTGCACCTGCTGCCGTCGTTCCTGAGCTACCTGATCGTGAGCCTGACGCTGGCGGTGCCCTACATGATCCTGGGCGAGACCGCGCTCAGCTTTCTGGGCCTGGGGCTGCGCCCGCCGGTGGTGAGCTGGGGCACGCTGCTGCAGGACGCCCAGAACGTGCACGCGGTGCTGCTGCACCCCTGGCTGCTGATCCCCGGCCTGTTCGTGGTGGTCGCGGTGCTGGCATTCAACTTCCTCGGCGACGGCCTGCGCGACGCCGCTGACCCCTACAAGTAGCCCTCGCCGGCTGCGGCCGCCCGATCACGTCCTGCAACTTCCGAAAACTGTTGACAATAACAGGCGTTTTTGTAGGTTATCGAATACGGTTTGGGCAATGCGGCTGGATGATGTGACCGATCTGCTCGGTGCGATGCCCTGGTTCGATCTGGCGACCGTCGTGCAGCTCAGCGGAGAATCTCATCCTGACGTGGTGAATCAGCTCTCCCGCTGGAGTCGCGCCGGCAAGCTGATCCCGTTGCGCCGCGGCATGTATACCCTGGCCGACCGCTATCGCCGCGTGCCGGTGCCGCCGGCGGCGCTGGCCAACGCGCTCCGCTTTCCCTCCTACCTCAGCGGCCCTTGGGCGCTCAGCTTCTGCGGTCTGATCCCCGAGGGAGTCCCGGTCTTCACCAGCGTAACCACCCGCGGCCCCAATCAGTTCGACAACGCTTACGGAACGTTCCGCTATACCGCGATCAAGAGGAGTCTCTTCTTCGGCTACCGGTCAGTGGCGATCGCCGGTTCGGAGGCGCTGGTAGCGACCGCCGAGAAGGCTTTGCTCGACCTGTTTCATTTGCATCCCGGCGAGTGGGACCGCCGCCGGATGATCGAGATGCGGTTTCAACAGTGCGGACTCGTCGACCGAAGTCGCCTGCTCACCTATGCGCAGCGCACCCGCAAGCCACGTATTCTGCGCGCTGTCGACATCTGGCTGCGATGCAGCGCCGAGCCGGAGGGCGCGGGGGTGGAGGTGTGAAGGAACAGGCGCTTTCCCTGGCGGTGCGATTCGATGATCCGCAGCGCAGACTCAACGCCCTGCGCGAGTACCTGCAGGCGTTCATCATGCGGTCGCTGCACGAGAGCGAAGCTGGCGGCGCGATCGCGTTCGTCGGCGGCACCGCGCTGCGATTCCTCGAAGCGCTGCCGCGATTCTCGGAGGATCTCGATTTCTCGCAGATCTCCGGTGCCGGGTATCAACCGTTGCGCTGGTTGGAGAAGCTGAAGCGGGATCTCCATTTCGCAGGCTTCGACAGTGCGATTCGCTGGATCGATCGCGAGCCGGTGCAGGTGGCCTGGGTGCGGACGGCGTCGCTCCTTGCCGACGCAGGCTTGTCGGGTCACCGCCAGCAGCGGCTCTCCGTGAAGATCGAAATCGATACGCGTCCTCCAGGTGGAGCGACACTGTGCCGCTCTGTCGTGACCCGCCATTTCACCTTCGTCATCAGTCACTACGGCCTGCAGTCGCTGATGGCGGGCAAGCTGCACGCGCTGCTGACGCGCGGCTATCCGAAGGGACGCGACTGGTACGACCTGATCTGGTACCGGTCACGGCATCCGCCGGTGGAACCGAACGGGCAGTTCCTGCAGAATGCGCTCGACCAGACGCAGGGTGCGGGACGGTACCGGGCTGCCGACTGGCGGAGGCTGTTGTCCACACGCCTTGCCGATCTGGACACCCTTCAACTGGCCCGCGACGTGCAACCCTTCCTGGAGCGGCCGGAGGACGCCGCGTTGCTGGACCGCGCCAATCTCGAGGCCATTCTCGCCCGATGACGGGGCGAGACCCGCGCAGAAGCTGGCGTCGGTACGTGGCGAGATCGAGCGGCAGGGCGGTACGGCGTTGGCGGTAAGCTTGGACGTGGCCGACCGCGCCGCTTCGACGGGTGCGGTGGCCGGCAGCAGCGGGCCGCCATACCTTTGGAGTATGTCGGAGCGAGGGCCGGTACCCGCGCGCTACCTCGCGCTGGATCGGCGGGTGAGCGCATGGATGGCGCGCCACGGCGTCCCCCTCCTGCGCATCTCCGTCGGCATCGTGTTCGTGTGGTTCGGCGCGCTCAAGCTGGTCCCCGGCCTGAGTCCGGCGGCGGAGCTGATCGCGACGACCTTCCCGTTCATGCCGGGGCGGCTGTTCATCCCGTTCGTGGGCGTCTGGGAGGTTGCGATCGGGCTCGGCTACCTGTCGGGTCGGTTCGTTCGTATCACCGTCGCGTTGATGTTTCTGCAGATGCTCGGTGCCATGTCGCCGCTGTTGCTCAATCCGGCGGCGGTGTTCTCGGCGGCGCCGCTGGGGCTGACCCTGGAGGGGCAGTACATCGTCAAGAATATCGTGCTCATGGCGGCAGCGCTCGTGATCGGCGCGACGGTGCGGCGCCGTGATCCGTCCTCTGCCAATCCGTGATTCACGCGCCGCACGGCGCGCGGTGCAAGGAGTGCCCGGAGCCGTTCTGCTGTATGCGAAGTCAACGTTCGCCGTCGGCGAGGCCGGCGAGGGTTTGGGGATTGACGCAGTAGCGGGGGCGCTTGCCGGCCAGCACGGCGGCCATGTCGGTGGCCATCGACACGTAGATGCGGTGCATGGCGCCGGGGGTGAGGCCGAGCACGTGCGGTGAGCAGACGCAGCGCTCGTGACGGAAGATCGGATGGCCGAGGTCGGGTGGCTCCGGCTCGAAGGTATCGAGCGCCACGGCGCCGAGGCGGCCCTCCTCCAGCGCCTGGTGGAGAATGTCGAGGCCGTCGATCAGGCCGCCGCGGCCCAGGTTGAGCAGCAGGGCGCCGCGCTTCATCCGCGCCAGGGCGGCGGCGTCGATCAGGCCCGCGGTGTCGGCGGTCAGGGTGGTGTGCAGGCTCACCACGTCCGCCCGACCGAGCAGCTCCTCCAGCGGTACCAGTTCCACCCCGGCTGCGCGCGCCGGGCCTACCTGTACCTCCTGTCCAGTTTTCAATCGACCCCGACGCGCTGTTCGCCGCCGCCAGGGCGTAGCACGGTGCTGGGCACCGACACGAGCCGGGTGGTGGAAACGAGAGTTCACGACGTGCAATCATTCGGCCGATGGGTCACGCGTGGGATTTCATCAGCGATTACAAGACCGATCCGGGGAAGCTCGCGCAACCGGAGCTGAAACATCTGGCGGCAGTCTGGCAGGAGCAGCGCGAGCAACTGGAGAGGCAGGATGCGTTCATACGGTTCAACGAGGGACTGAACCGAGAGTGGGCGATCGAGACTGGTCTGATCGAACGGCTGTACGTGCTCGATCGCGGAGTCACTCAACTGCTCATCGAGCGGGGAATAGACGCGGCGCTCATCCCGCACGGAGATGGCCAGCATCCGGAGTCGGTTGCCGCCATGATCAGAGATCAGCAAGCCGCGGTAGAGGGCATCTTCAGATTCGTGAAGGGTGAGCGCCCCCTGTCCACGGGCTACGTAAAGGAGATGCATGCCCTCATGACGCGCAGCCAGGAGTGGGTGGAGGCCGCCGACGCACAAGGCCGAATCGGCCGCGTCAAGCTGATTCGTGGCGACTACAAAAAGTGGCACAATAATCCACACCGACCCGACGGCTCCCTTCATGAGTACTGTCCACCTGAGCACGTAGCCGCGGAAATGGACCGACTCATTGAGCTGCACGACAGTCACGTGGCCGCGCCGGAGGTGGAGGCCGCGTGGCTGCATCATCGGTTCACGCAGATTCACCCGTTCCAGGACGGGAACGGCCGCATTGCGCGAGCACTCGCCACCCTGGTCTTCGTCAAGGAAGGATGGTTTCCGTTGGTGGTACGGAACGAAGGACGCCATCGGTATCTTGCTGCCCTCGAGGCCGCAGACGCCGGCGATCTTCGCGAACTGGTCGAGTTGTTCGCCGCGCTCCAGAAGGAGGAGTTGCTCGAGGCGTTGACCATAGCCCGCGACGTCCTGCGCTCAGTCCGGGCGGAGCAAGCGATCGGAGCGGTACGTGCCCGGCTACAACGACGCCGGGACGCTCTCATCGCAGAGTGGGGGGAGGCGCGCAAGATCGCGCACGAACTGCTCGAGACAGCCGAGCGCCGGTTACGGGAGGTTTGCGCCGAGTTGCAGCGTGAAATGCACGGGTTCCTCAAAGATGCGAAGTTCTTCGTGGACAGTGCGACCGACCACGGCGACAGAAGTCATTACTTCGGCTGGCAGATCGTCGAAGCCGCAAAAGAGTTGGAGTATTTCGCCAACCGTGAGACGTACCGGTCCTGGGCTCGGCTGGTGATGGAAAACGATGATGCCGACCGTACCGAGCTGTTGGTTTCATTTCATGGTCTTGGCCACGAGTTCCAGGGCGTTCTCGCGTGCGCGGCGGTCTGTTTCCACCGCAATGCCACCGAGGCGGGCGAGCGGCAGGTCACTGCGGGCGAACCGGTCTCGGACGGAATGTTTCAGATCAATTACAAGGAACCAATCGAGGAGGCCAATACGCGATTTCTGACCTGGTTGGAACCGAGCTTGGTACGTGCAGTGGAACGATGGCAAGCGACGTTGTGACAGCTACCGCCCTCTCGCGTTTGATTCGCACAAACCGCTTTCCGGCGATTCCCAGTGAGCGAAATGAGTCGGAGTTGCGCTACGGCAGTTCAACCTTCAGCTTTCGGCGAGGCCGGCGAGGGTTTGGGGATTGACGCAGTAGCGGGGGCGCTTGCCGGCCAGCACGGCGGCCATGTCGGTGGCCATCGACACGTAGATGCGGTGCATGGCGCCGGGGGTGAGGCCGAGCACGTGCGGTGAGCAGACGCAGCGCTCGTGACGGAAGATCGGATGGCCGAGGTCGGGTGGCTCCGGCTCGAAGGTATCGAGCGCCACGGCGCCGAGGCGGCCCTCCTCCAGCGCCTGGTGGAGAATGTCGAGGCCGTCGATCAGGCCGCCGCGGCCCAGGTTGAGCAGCAGGGCGCCGCGCTTCATCCGCGCCAGGGCGGCGGCGTCGATCAGGCCCGCGGTGTCGGCGGTCAGGGTGGTGTGCAGGCTCACCACGTCCGCCCGACCGAGCAGCTCCTCCAGCGGTACCAGTTCCACCCCGGCTGCGCGCGCATCCTCGGCGGCCACGAACGGATCGCTGGCCACGACCTGGAAGCCGAGCGGCAGCGCCAGACGAGCCAGCGTGCGCCCGATGTTGCCGAAGCCGACGATGCCGAGCAC
>CAYFXT010000112.1:0-9441 GCA_964346995.1 uncultured Spirochaetaceae bacterium
GACCGACGCCGGCGACCGTGTTGCCGGCGTCGGTCAACTCCGACTCACGATTGGACGCCGAAACCAGCGTATGACCGCGCGAATCATCGATGACCTGTACGTACGTGAAGCAATTGCTCTTGTACACCGACAACCGGGGTCGCTCCGCGGTGCCGGAGATGCGCCTGCGAATTCGCTGCTTGCGACGCAGCCAGCGGCGCCGCATGGCATTGGCGCCACGCTGAGTTGCGGTGCGATTGTGGCTCATCCGGTGCCTACCATGGCCTTGCCCGTCTTGCGGCGGACGAATTCGTTCTCGTATCGCACGCCCTTCCCCTTGTACGGTTCGGGCGGACGGAATGCACGTATCTCGGCCGCAACCTGACCGACCACCTGGCGGTCCGCGCCGGAAACGGTGACTCTCGTTCCGCCAACCGCATCGATGGTCACGCCGTCACGAATCGGGTACTCGATGGGGTTGGAATAGCCAAGATTGAGCACCAGGGTCGATCCCCTGACCTCGGCCCGATAGCCGACCCCGTTGATTACCAGCACCTTGCGGAAGCCGGTGGAGACTCCGGTCACCATGTTGGCAATCAGCTTTCGGTACAATCCATGCAGCGCCTTGGTACGCTGCGTCTGGTCGCCGCGCGACACCACTACCTGGTTGCTGGCGACGCTGACGCTGATGTTGCCGGTGGTCTCGAGGCTCAGCACGCCGTTCGGCCCCTTCGCATCGCAGCGGTTGCCGTTGATCTCCACGGTTACGCCGGTCGGCACCGCCACCGGTATTACCCCAACTCGAGACATGCGCCTACCAGACCGTACAGAGCAGCTCGCCGCCGGCGCGACGCTCACGCGCGCGGCGTCCGGTGGTGACGCCGGACGATGTCGAAACGACCAACGTGCCGTAGCCGTTGAACACGCGGGGCATGCCTCGATAGCCGGAGTACACGCGCCGACCCGGCTTGGAGATGCGTTCGATTCCCTGGATGACCGGCGCGAGCTGCGCGTCGTACTTCAGGAAGACGCAGATGCTGGTGTGGCCGTCGACGTTGACCTTCTTGAAGTTCCTGATGTAGCCCTCGATCTTGAGAATCTTGATGATCTCCAACTTGATCTGCGAGGGCCGGATGTTGACGCTCTCGTGACCGGCATTGCTCGCGTTCTTGATCTTGGCGAGCATGTCGGCTATCGGATCGGTGACCGCCATCGACTCCCTTCCTCTACCAGCTTGACTTGGTCACGCCGGGTATCTTGCCGGAACTCGCAAGGTTACGAAAACAGATCCGGCAGAGTTCGAATTTACGCATGTAGCCGCGCGCGCGACCACACAACCGGCAACGATTTACCGCCCGGACCCGATACTTCGGCTTGCGCTTCGCTTTTACGATCAGACTCTTGCGTGCCACTTAGTTTGCCTCCGGACGCTGAAACGGCATACCGAGGGCAGCGAGCAGGCTACGCGCCTCGCGATCGGTAGATGCGGTGGTGACGATGGCGATGTTGAGCCCGGTGATGCGCTCCACCTTGTCGTAATCGATCTCGGGGAAGATGGTCTGGTCGTCGACGCCCATGGAATAGTTGCCGTGACCGTCGAACGCCCTGGTGCTGCAACCGCGGAAGTCCTTTATGCGTGGAATCGCCACGTTCACCAAGCGATCGAGGAACTCGTACATGCGATTCCCCCGGAGCGTGACCATGGCGCCGATCTCCATACCCTGCCGGATCTTGAACGCAGCGATCGACTTCCGCGCCGTGGTCCGCACCGCACGCAGGCCGGTGATCTGGCCGAGCTCCACCACCGCGGTATCGAGCAGCTTCTTGTTGTTCACGGCCTCGCCGACGCCAACGCTCAGCACGATCTTCTCCAATCGAGGCGTCTGCATGGTGGAGTCGTAACCGAACTCCTCGAACAGCGCGGACGCCACCTGAGCACGATAGCGTGCCTTCAATCGCGGTACGTAGCCGGCCGGCCCCCCGATGGCGTCAGCCCGGTTCGCTGCAGCCTTGCGCTTACTCACAACGGCTCTCCACTCTTGCGGCAGATACGCACCTTCTCTCCATCGCGTACATCGTAGCCGATGCGGGAAATCCCGCCCCTGCGGCACACGATCATCACGTTCGACCAACTCACGCTCGCCTCGACGTCGGTCAGACCCCCCTGCTGCGGCTGATTCGGGTTCTTCGAACGGACGGCCTTCTTGACCATGTTGGCACCTTCCACCCATACGCGCCCGCGCCCCCGGTCCAGACGCAGAATCCTGCCCTCGCGGCCCCGCGATCGCCCGCTCACGATCCGTACCGTGTCACCGACCTTCAACTTGCTCCGCGCCGCCACGTTACAGCACCTCCGGAGCGAGTGACACGATCTTCATGTAGTCGCGTTCGCGCAACTCACGCGCCACCGGACCGAATACGCGTTTACCGGCCGGGTTGCCGGCGGCGTCGACCAACACGCACGCGTTGTCATCGAAACGAATGTAGGTGCCATCGTCGCGCCCAATCTCCTTTCTCGTGCGCACCACCACGGCGCGCGTCATCGATCCCTTCTTGACTGCGCCGCCCGGAAGCGCAACCTTCAACGCGACCACCACGGTGTCGCCCACCGAGGCGCTGCGCCGCTTCGACCCGCCGAGGATCTTGATGCACTGCACCCGCTTGGCACCACTGTTGTCGGCCACGTTGAGGTAGCTCATCATCTGAATCACGATTGTTATCCCTGTCCCGCCGTCCCCATCAGCCCAGGTTCAACGGGTCGCCCGCTTGACGACTTCCACCACGCGCCAGCGTTTCCTCCTGCTCACGGGGCGGCTCTCGATCACCCGCACCAAGTCGCCCACCCGGCAGGAATTGTCGGGGTCGTGCGCCATCAGTTTCTTGGTGAGCGTGCGATATTTCTTGTAGAGGCGGTGCTTCTTGCGGTGCGCGATGCTCACCACGATGCTCTGCTCGGCCTTGTCGCTGACCACTTCTCCGGTAAGCATGCGCTTGCCGGGTCGGCCGCCGGCAGCGCTGCTACGGTCAGCGGACGTGTCCGCCACCACCACCGCTGCCTGGGTATCCTCCGCGTCGGGGGCAGCGGCATCCTCGCTGCCCGACGCCGCGTTCTGTTCGGAATCTCCCCGATCAGCCGCGGAGCCAGTTTCCCCGGGCAGGGTGTCGCCCCTGGCGACCGCGGCGACCGCTTCTTCCGCCGTCTCCGTATCCTGGGCCGCTGCGCTCATCTCCACGGCGGCCGGCTCCGCATCGGAGCCCGTGCCGGACGCTCCCGCGGGCTCGCCAACCGGGACCCGCGCGGATTTCTCCGGGCCGTCCATCCCTCGTTCCATACTACTCCTTGGCCTCCACTGCCGCCGCTGACTGCTCGGGCTCACCACTGCCGGCGGCCGCCGCCGCGCTCCGCGCCCGGCGAATGCTCAGGTCGTATTCGTGCACGATCGTGTTCAGACGTGCCAACTTGCGCTTCAGGGTACGCAACAGCAACGGATTGTCGATGTGGCCGACCACCATGTTGAAGCGCGCCTCGCGGTACTGCTCGCGTACTTCCTCGCGCCGGGTAAGCAGCTCACCGTACGAGAGGTCATTGAAAGAATCCTTCACCTGCCGCCGCCGTTACTGTTCCAGGTTACGCCGCACCAGCAGCTTGGTTTTGACCGGGAGCTTGCTTCCCGCCAGGGCGATTGCCTCGCTGGCGGCCTGCCGCGGAACCCCGGCCAGCTCGAACAGCACCATTCCCGGCTTGACCGGGGCTACCCAGTACTCCGGTGCCCCCTTGCCCTTGCCCATGCGAGTCTCAGCCGGCTTCCTGGTATAGGGCTTGTCGGGGAAGATCCGGATCCACACCTTGCCGCCACGACGGATGTGACGGGTCATGGCCACGCGCGCGGCCTCGATCTGGCGGTTGGTAATGAGCTTCGGCTCCAGTGCCATCAAGCCGTAATCACCAAATGCCACCGCGTTCCTGCGGGTGGCGTTGCCACGCAGGCGGCCGCGCTGCCGCTTGCGAAACTTCTCCCGCTTGGGACTCAGCATCGCTACAAGCGCGCGGGACCGCGGCCCCGCTGTCGGCGCAGCAACTGGCCGGCATCATCCTTGGTGTCGCGACCGAACAGTTCACCGTTGAACACCCACACCTTCACCCCGATCGCCCCCATGGCAGTGAGCGATTCGGCGAAGCCGTAGTCGATGTCCGCCCGGAACGTATGCAGGGGGATGCGGCCCTCCTTGCGCTGCTCGCTGCGCGACATCTCGGAGCCGCCGAGCCGGCCCCCGATCTTGATCTTGATACCCTGCACGCCGGCACGCATGGCGTTCTGTACCGCCATGTTCAGAGAACGACGAAACGATGCCTTGGTACGTAACTGGCGCGCCACGTTCATGGCAATCAACTGAGCGTTCATCTCCGGCCGGTGGATCTCCTTGATCTTGATATGGATCTTCTTGTTGCTGCCCACCAGCTTCTGCAGCTTGCCGCCGAGCCGCTCGATGTTGGCGCCCTTGGCGCCGATCACCACACCCGGCCTGCCGGTATGGATGATGATGGTGATCCGTTGCGGGTGGCGAATGATTTCCACGTCCGAAATATCCGCGCCGCGGGTGTCGGGCGAGTTCTCGATCATGTCGCGTAACGCCAAGTCCTCATGCAGCGTCGTGGCGTATTCACGCGGATCCACGTACCACTTCGACTTCCAGGTACGGTTGATACCGAGCCGCATGCCGATCGGGTTTATCTTCTGACCCATCGCAAGCCTCCCTCTACTCCTCGTCCTCATGCATAGTGGCTACCGCCACGTCGATATGGCACATGCGCTTGAGCAGCCGGTCGGCACGGCCGCGGCCGCGGATCCAGATGCGCTTCATGCGCGGCGCCTCGTTCACTTCCAGGTGGCTGACGTAGAGCGCCTCTTCGTCCAGATTTTCGTCCTGCACCAGAGCGTTGTCGGCCGCGGATTTGACCACCTTGCGAAGAATCTTGGCGCCCTTGTTGGGCAACGCATCCAATACCGCCAGCGCCTCGACGTAAGGCTTGCGGCGTACCGAATCGGCGATCGGGCGCACCTTGCGCGGCGACACCCGAATGTAGCGGGCGCGCGCCTTATGTCCCTTGGCCGCGCTCTTCACCGCCGCACCGCCTTGCGGTCCGAGCCGGCGTGGCCGCGGAATACCCGGGTCGGTGCGAACTCGCCAAGTTTGTGACCGACCAGATTCTCGGTCACGTAGACCGGAATCCACGTCTTGCCATTGTACACCGAAATGGTCAGTCCGACCATCTCGGGAATGATCGTCGATGTGCGCGAGTAGGTACGGATCATACGCTTCTCGCCGGTCCGGTTCGCGTCCAGTACGCGCTGGTAAAGCTTGCCCGCAATGAACGGCCCCTTCTTGATCGATCGTGCCATTCGCTTCTACTTCCTTCCCTTGCGGCGGGTAACGATGAACGCGCTCGAAACCTTGCGACGGCGGCGCGTCTTGGCTCCCTTGGTCGGCTTACCCCACGCCGACACCGGGTGCCGGCCACCCGAACTCTTGCCCTCGCCGCCGCCGTGCGGGTGGTCGTGCGGATTCATGGCCACGCCGCGCACCTTGGGGCGCCTGCCGAGCCAGCGCGCACGTCCCGCCTTGCCGAGCGAGACATTCATATGGTCCTGATTGCCCACCTCGCCGATCGATGCGCAACACTCGTGAAACACCAGCCGCACCTCGCCCGACGGCAGGCGCAGGGTCACGTAGTCGCCGTCGCGCGCCACGAGCGTAGCGCTGCCGCCGGCGGAACGCGCCAACTGACCGCCGCGGCCAAGGGTAAGCTCGACGTTGTGCACCGACATGCCGAGCGGTATGCGCTTCAGCGGCATCGCATTGCCCACCTCGATCGGTGCTTCGGGACCGCTGACCACGGTACGTCCCACCGGCAGGCCGCGTGGCGCCAGGATGTAGCGCTTGTCGCCATCGACGTAGGAGATCAGGGCCAGGTTGGCGGACCGGTTGGGGTCGTAGCTCACCGCCACGACCCTGCCGGGCACGCCGTGCTTGTCGCGCCGGAAGTCGACCACCCGGTAACGCCGCTTGTGCCGCCCGCCGCGCCGGCGCACACTGATGCGTCCGCCGGCACCGCGGCCCGCGCGATTGCCCATCGGCCCCAGCAGTGCCTTGATCGGCCCGTCTCCCTGCAGCTCGCCAAAGTCGAGGCCGGTGGCATGACGGCTGGCCGGGGTATTCGCCTTGTTCTTCTTCAGTGCCACCGTGCTTAGACTCCCTCGAATATCTGGATGGTCTCGCCGGGCGCCAGCGTGACGATCGCCTTTTTCCAACCGGAGCGGTGGCCGGCCCGGAACCGCAAACGCTTCGGCTTGCGCGCCACGGTAATGATGTTGCACTTCACCGGGTGGACTCCGAACGTGACGCGCACCGCCTCGGCGATCTGCAGCTTGTTGGCGCGCGCGTCCACGCGGAACGCATACTTGCGGGCGCCGCGCTGCTCGTTGCTCTTCTCGGTGACGACCGGTTCGATCAGAATGTCCGACCTCATGCGCCCTCTCCATCGACGCCGTCGCCGGACGGCAGGCCCGGAGCATCCTCTTTCGCCCCGAGACGAACGGCAAGCCTCCCCGCGGCCGGTGGGGTCAGCAGTATCCGCTCGCTGTAGTACAGATCGTGCGCGGTCACCGTGTCGCAGGCGCGCAATCGCAACCAGGGAATGTTGCGACCGGCCCGCAGCAGCAGCGCGTCCGGCTGGTCGAGCAGCCACACGCAGCGATCCCGGCCGGTGATCGGCTCGAGCTGACGCACCAACTCCCCGGTCTTGCCGCTCTGCACGCGGATGCCGTCTACTATCGTGATCCGCGATTCCCGTGCCTTCTGCGTCAGGATCGAACGTATCGCCGTATTCTTCGCCTTGCGCGGAATACGGTACCGGTAGCTGCGTGGCTGCGGTCCGAAGATCACCCCGCCACCGGTCCAAAGCGGCGACTTTACGTCACCGGCGCGTGCCCGCCCGGTTCCCTTCTGCCGCCACGGCTTGCGGCCCGTGCCGCGCACCTGGCTACGGCTCCTGGTGGAAGCGGTGCCGACGCGCCGGTTCGCCAGCTCGTTGCGGATGGCATGGTAGATGGCCCCCTCGCTCACCGGAGCGTCGAACACGCAATCCGACAGTTCCAGCTCGCCGCTCACACCGCCGCCCGCGCCGATCACCTGCACCTTCATGTCGCCTCTCCGCCGGCCACGCCGCCTACCAGACTCACGGCGGAACGGCTGCCGCGACCCTTCTTCGCAGTGGTCACGAGCAGGGTGCCGCCGCGCGGCCCCGGGCACGGGCCTCCCACCAGCAGCAGATGCCGCCCGGTGTCCACCCCGAACAGACGTAGATTGTGCACCGTGGCACCGGCTCCGCCCATGCGGCCCGCCATGCGCCGACCCTTGATCACCCGCGACGGCGTTGCCGATTGGCCGATCGATCCCGGCGCGCGATGAAACTTGGAGCCGTGCGACTTGCGGCCACCACGGAACCCGTGGCGCTTCATCACGCCCTGGAATCCCTTGCCCTTCGACGTGCCGCGCACGTCGACCGTGGCGTCGCCGACAAACAGCTCCACGCCGAAAGTGGTGCCCACCTCCGGCGCGCCGTCGAAATCGCGCACCTCCACGAGATGGCGCGCCGGCACCATCTCGTGAGGAAACTGACCACCGTACGGCTTGGTCACGCGCTTGGAACGCAGTTCGCCGGCGCCGAGCACCACGGCCGAATAGCCGTCGCGATCGGGGGTGCGCAGCGACACCACCAGGTTCGGCTCCACCTGGATCAAGGTGGCCGGCAGCAGCGAGCCATCCTCGACGAACAGTTGCGTCATCCCGATCTTGCGGCCGATCAACGCCTTCATCGCCGCACTCCGCGCCCCTGAACCACGGCTCTCACTGCTTGATCTCCACGTCCACGCCGGCCGGCAGCTCCAGCTTCATCAGCGCATCCATGACCGCCGAAGTAGGCTCGATGATGTCGATGAGACGCTTGTGGGTGCGCATTTCGAACTGCTCGCGCGACTTCTTGTTGACGTGCGGCGAACGCAACACGGTATAGCGATTGGTACGCGTTGGCAACGGAATCGGTCCGGAAACCTGCGAGCCAGCTTTCTGCACCGTCTGCACAATCGCCTTGGAGCTCTGGTCGATCAACTCCACGTCGAAGCCGCGCAGACGCACGCGAATACGGTCAACTGCCATGACGGTGCCTTGGACCCCCGGCCGCTATTCGACGATCTCGGTTACCGTGCCGGCGCCGACCGTGCGGCCACCCTCGCGGATGGCGAAGCGCACGCCCTGCTCTACGGCAATGGTGTTGATCAGTTCGATGGTCAGGTCGGTGGTGTCGCCCGGCATCACCATCTCCTTGCCGTCGGGCAGCGTCACGGTGCCGGTGATGTCGGTGGTGCGGAAGTAGAACTGCGGGCGATAGCCGGTGAAGAACGGCGAGTGCCGGCCACCCTCGTCGCGCGTCAGCGCATACACGGTCGCCTTCATCCTCTTGTGCGGGGTGATCGAGCCGGGCTTGGCGAGCACCTGGCCGCGCTCCACCTCCTTGCGGTCCACACCGCGCAGCAAGGCGCCGATGTTGTCACCGGCCTCGCCGGAATCGAGAATCTTGTTGAACATCTCGACGCCGGTCACGACCGTCCTGCGGGTCTCGCGGATGCCGACGATCTCGACGTTCTCGCCGGTCTTGATGGTGCCGCGATCGATGCGCCCGGTGACCACCGTACCGCGCCCCTGGATCGAGAACACGTCCTCGATCGGCATGAGGAACGGAAGATCCACCTCACGCTCCGGAATCGGGATGTAGGAGTCCATCGCGTCGAGCAACTCGACCACGGTCGCGTTGGCCTCCTCGTCGTCCGGATTCTCCAGCGCCCGCAACGCGGTGCCCTTGATGATCGGGATCTCGTCGCCGGGGAACTCGTACTCGTTGAGGGCATCCTTGACCTCTTCCTCGACCAGTTCCAGCAGCTCCTCATCATCGACCTGATCGGTCTTGTTGATGTAGACGACGATCGACGGCACCTGCACCTGACGTGCAAGCAGAATATGCTCGCGGGTCTGCGGCATGACCGAATCGGGCGCCGACACCACCAGCACCGCGCCGTCCATCTGCGCCGCGCCGGTGATCATGTTCTTGATGTAGTCGGCGTGTCCGGGGCAGTCGACGTGGGCGTAATGGCGGTTGTCGGTCTGATACTCGACGTGGCGGCTGTTGATGGTGATGCCACGTGCCTTCTCCTCCGGCGCGTTGTCGATATCCTCGTACTTCATCAGCTTGTCCCCGTACTTGGTGTTGCAGTACTGGGTGATCGCTGCGGTCAGCGTCGTCTTGCCGTGGTCGACGTGGCCAATGGTGCCGACGTTGACGTGCGGCTTGGTACGCTCGAATCTCTGTTTGGCCATAAGCTATTCCTCCTGCTCTCCGTCTGGCCG
>CAYFXT010000113.1:0-9376 GCA_964346995.1 uncultured Spirochaetaceae bacterium
GGCCCCCCTCCCCGGCGCGAAGGAGTTACTTTCAATAGTCGGCTGCCGGGGGGCACAAGTGCGTGCACCAGCAGCGATACGGTTGCAGGCTCCTGTCGGATCCGACAGGAGCCTACCGGGGGCGGGCTGGGCCGGAAGCGGCGGCGGTTTCGGGGCGGTGGCGAAGCCCGTAGCGACGGCGAAATTTCTCGATGCGGCCGGCGCTGTCGACCAGGGTCTGCTTACCGGTATAGAAGGGATGCGAGGCGCTCGAAATTTCGATGTTTATCAGCGGGTACTCGTTACCGTCCTGCCAGGTGATCTTTTCTCTCGACGAGCGGGTGGAACGGCTCAGGAACGCGAAATCGGAGGAGGTGTCCTTGAAAACGACGAACCCGTACTTGGGGTGGATCTTCTTCTGCATGCTTGTGGTCCAAAAGGAGGAGCGACGTTACTCGTTCTCCGGTAGGCGCATAGTATACCAAACGCCGCGACCCAGGGACAGTTTCTTGGTGTTGGGTATCTCCGGGGTGGTGCCTTTCTTGTAGCCCCAGAACCGTTCGATCACCTCTTCCGAGAACTCGATCTGGCTGATCTGTTGCAGGCTCTCGATCTGTTCCCACGACGCTTTTTTCTTCTTGACCTGCGCCGGGGTCATCTCGCGAATTTCCTCTTCGTACTGTTCGATGAGCGAGTCGATCATCTCGATCAGCTCGTCCTTGCTCACGCTCGGCGTGGCCGGCACCACCGCGGCGGTGACGACTGGCTTGGCGGTTGCCACCGGTTCCTCGACAGCCGCCGCGGCGTCGCTCGGCGCCGACTCGTCGGGGACGGCGGGAGGCTGTTCCGGCTTCTTTCGGAAGGTGCGGTACAGAACGTAGATGGCGATGATGACGCCGCCCAGGAGTGCAAAGGTCATCGGGGCGGGCTTCCTGCGGCGAAGGGCGCGCCGCTCGCGGGTGATGGCATGGTTCCGGTCAGCATAACATGCACGGGCACTTACGCCACTGCCGCGGGATCGATGCTGACGCCCGGACCAGGAGCGGTGGGCACCTCGAGACAGCCATCGTCCGCGACCGGGGCGGATCGGCCAGCTCTGCGAACAGATGCCGGTAGTCACCGACCGGCGGATCGTGGAGCAGCTCGAGGTAGGGAATGCGCAGGCACTCTGTCATCGGCCCTAATGTACCGGCAGCGCTGCGTGCGGGATACCGCCATCGACGGTGCGGCGCGAATGGCGGTAGGGTGGCGACCATGGCCGAGTCGCGACCGCTGAGCGGCATTACCGTCGTGGACCTGACCCGCGTCCTCGCCGGACCCTACTGCACCATGATACTGCGCGACCTGGGCGCCGACATCATCAAGGTCGAGCCGCCGCAGGGGGACGAGGCGCGCGGGTTCGGGCCGTTCCTGCTTGGCGACGATGGCGCCGGGCAGGGTGCGTCCGCCTATTTCACCAGCTTGAACTGCGGCAAGCGGTCGGTGGTGCTCGACCTCAAGCATGATTCGGGCCGTTCGGTCCTGGCCGAGCTGATCCGCCGGGCAGACGTCCTGGTGGAGAACTTTCGGCCCGGTACCTTGGCCAGACTGGGGTTTCCACCAGAGCACCTCGAGGCGCTCAACGGCCGCTTGGTGTACGCCGCCATCAGCGGCTTCGGATCCACCGGTCCGGCCGCCGGGCGCGCCGCCTACGACCTGATCATCCAGGCGCTGTCCGGTCTGATGTCGATCACCGGAACCGAGCCGGAGCCGCCGGCCGAGACCGCGGCGGTGCAGACGCGCCTGGCAAACGCGCCTGCGCCTGCGCAGGCAGGTAACCTCGAAGGATCAGCGCCGGGCGCTGCACCGCCGCCAGTCACCGAAACGTCTACCGCGTCCGCGCAGCGCGGACGGCTGGTGCGCGTGGGGACGTCGATCGCCGACATCGTCAGCGGGCTGTACGCGGCGGTCGGCATCGTCGCGGCGCTCGTGCAGCGCGCGTACAGCGGCCGCGGCGCGATGCTGGACCTGGCCATGCTGGACGCTACCGTCTCGGTCCTGGAGAACGCGATCGCGCGCTATCAGGTCACCGGCACGGTGCCGGTCCCGCTCGGCAGCCGCCACCCGTCGATCACGCCGTTCGAAACCTACGCCACGGCGGATCAGGAGATCGTCGTTGCAGCCGGCAATGATCGCCTGTTCGCGACCCTGTGCGCCGTGATCGGGCGGCGGGGCCTGCCGGCCGACCAGCGGTTCGCCACCAACGCCTCCCGCACCGAGCACGTCACGGCCCTGAAGCGGGAGTTGGAGACTGCCCTGGCGCGTCACCCCAGCCATATCTGGCTGCAACGGCTGGCGGCGGCCGGCGTGCCCGCGGCGCCGGTGAACACGGTAGCCGATCTGTTCCACGACCCCCAGATCGCAGCACGGAACATGCTGCTTCCGGTAGCCGGTGGCGACGGCCTGCTGGTAACCGGTACCCCGCTCAAGTTCGCCGGTACGGTGGCGGAGCGGGAGCGCCCGCCGGCACCGGCCCTCGGCGAACACACCTCGCAGGTACTGGCCGAACTGGCTGCCGGCGAGCCCCGGGCTGAACCCAGGTAGAGCGGCTACAGGAAGCGCGGCCGTGCGCCGGGTGGACGACCCTACTCCGGCAGGTGGAACACCGCCATCTTGGTCTCGGTCATCTCCTGCACCGCGTACTTGGGGCCTTCCTTGCCCATGCCGCTGTCCTTCAGGCCGCCGTAGGGCATCAGGTCGGCACGCCATTGCGTGCCCCAGTTGACGTGGATGTTGCCCGATTCGCACTTGCGCACGAACTGCATCGCCCAATCCACATTCTGGGTGAAGATGGCGGCGCTCAAGCCATAGTTGGTGTCATTGGCGAACTCGATGGCCGAGTCGATGTCGGGCGCCTGGCTGACGCCGACCACTGGGCCGAAGATCTCGTCGTACGAGATGCGCATCCCGGGACGCACGTCCGCGACCACCGTGGGCTGGAAGATCTGGCCGTTGCGCTCGCCGCCGGTGAGCACACGGGCGCCCCCGCCGGCAGCCTCGCTGAGCCAGCTCGCCACCCGCGCCGAGTCCTCCTCGCGAATCATCGGGCCCATGCCGGTGCTCTCGTCGAGCGGGTCGCCGGTCGATATGGCCGCCGTGACCTCGGTCATCGCGTCGAGCAGATCGCCGTAGATGTCCTGGTGCGCGATCACTCGCTGGGTGGAGATGCACACTTGGCCGGCGTTGGAGAAGCCGCTCATGGCGGCAGCCTTGGCGACGCGCTCCGGATCGGCGTCCGGCATCACCACCAGCGGCGCGTTGGAGCCCAACTCCATGGTAACCCGCTTGAGTCCGGCCACCTTGCAGATCCGCTCGCCGATGTCGCGGCTGCCGGTGAAGGTGATCTTGCGCACACGCGGGTCGCTGCACAGGGCGTTGCCGAGGCTGCCGCCCGGTCCGGTCAGACACTGCACCGCCTCCGCCGGCACGCCTGCCTCGACGAACAGCTCGATCAGCTTGAGGGCCGACAGTGGCGTGTCGGTGGCCGGCTTGATGATGCACGCGTTGCCGGCGGCAATCGCCGGGCCCACCTTGTGGCACACCAGGTGCAGCGGAAAGTTGAACGGACTGATGCCGACCACCACGCCGCACGGCACGCGCACGGTGAAGCCCATCTTGCCGTTCACCCCGGGGGCACCGTCGAGCGGTATCACCTCACCGCCGAGGCGCTTCGCCTCTTCCGCCGACAGCACGATGATCTCTCTGGCGCGGGTCGCCTCGATCTGCGCCTCGGCCAGGATCTTGCCCTCTTCCAGGGTGATCGTGCGCGCCAGATCGTCGGCCCGCTCACGCATCAGCTCGGCTACCCGCATCAGCATCTCGTAGCGCTGATAGCCGGTCAGGTCGGCCATGATGCGGGCGCCGCGCTCGGCGGTGGCGAGCGCCTCCTCGACGTCGTCGAGGCTCGATTGCGGCACGGTGTCGACGACCGAGCCGTCGAACGGGTTCAGCACTTCGATCTTCTCTGCCCGGTCCACCCAGTTGCCGCCCAGTAGCATCTTCATGTCGGTAAGTCCTCCATACTGCGGCCCTGCTTGCGCCGCCCACCTCTATCATCCTGCGCCGGCGCCCGTCGTGCCAATCGCCGGACGCTCCTTTCCGCATCGCACCCGGAGCCACGGAGTGACCGCGCCGGCCAACTCCGAACGTCGGCGGGAGACGATGCCGGCGCATGTGCCGCCGAGCGACCAGGACGGTCCCATGCCGACGACTCCAGGCGCAACCCAGCCGCTGGTGTGGGGCCGGATCGCTCGAACAGCGAATGACCGCCCACGAATGTGCAGCGTGGGATAGGCCTGCCGAGCGACCCGTGCCGACGGGCGCCGGAACAGTTACCCGGGTGCATCACCGCGCCGCGCGGTGATGCACCATACGCCCGGGGGCGCCGGGGGCGGAGCGGCCGGGATGCTTGTCGGTGGGCAGTTCCACCACCAGGTAGGCGCCGTCGCGCGCTACCGGATAGGTCTCCGCCACGTATGGACCCTTGACCATGCCCGGCACCGGCGGGTCGCATTCCCGTTCCGTGGCAGCAGTACGAGCAGACGCCGCCACGGGGACGAGCCGACCCGCGCGTGAGCGCTCTGCCACTTGGCGGGAATGCACCCGCGCCGGCGGGTCGCCTTGCAGATCGGCGCCGGCGACCAGGTCCACCGCGTAGCGGCGCGCCCTGAGGCGTTCGGGGGCGCACCACGACTGCCCGGTGCGCAGGTGGAACTCCCAGCCGTGCCATGGGCAGGCGATCACCTCCCGGCTCGGTCGATAGGCGAACTCTCCGGGCCGCTCCGACTGCAGCACCCCCCAGAGCTGCCCCTCGCACAGCGCGCCGCCCTGATGCGGGCAACGGTTGCGCAGGGCGAAGTATTCGCCGCCGACGTTGAACACGCCGATCGAGCGCCCGGCCACGATGACGATCTTGCGTTCGCCGGGCCCTATTTCATCCGCCGCGGCGACCACGTAGCGCGTGGTCGCCGCGCGGCGCCTGGCGCTCACCTGCGCGGCTCTAGAACCCGTACAGGGCGCTTGCGTTGTCGTAGCGGATACGCGCCTTGACCTCTTCGGAGAGGGTGGGCGGCAGCACCACGTCCGGGTTGTCGCTGTCCCAGTGCGGGTAGTCGCTGGCCAGCAGCAGGTGGTCGGCCATGGCGCCGCAGTGCTCCAGCAGGCGCTGGAAGTCGCTCGGGTGCGGCGGCTCCTCGATCGGCTGGGTGGTGACGTAGAGGTGCTCGGCGATGATCTCCGACGGCTTGCGCGTCAGGTGCGGCACCTCGGTGCGCAGCAGCCTCCAGGCGCCGTCGAGGCGCCACATCAGCGATGGCGCCCAGGCGAACGCATTCTCGATCGAGATCAGCTTGATGCCGAAGCGGTCGAAGACGCCCTCCACGACCAGGCTGGTCACGTTGGCCTGCACCGACTGGGCGGGACTCAAGTGATCCTCGATGTAGTAGGAGGCGTGGCCGGCGCCGGTAATCGGATGGCCGTAGGCGCCGAACGCATGGGTGGCCACGTGCAGCCCCTCCTCGGCGCACACTTCGTAGATCGGCCAGTACTTGCGCCGCCCCATCGGCTCCTGCAGGCGGCCCTTGAACAGCACCTGCACGAAGCGCCCGTCGCGTGCGCAGCGCCGCACCTCGGCGGCCGCGGCAACGGGGTCTTCGGAGGCGATCATGATCGAAGCGCGCAGCCGCTCGTCACCGTCCAACCACTCGGCCACCTGCCAGTCGTTGCAGGCCCGCGCCAGGGCGGAGCCCAGCTCCAGGTCGAGCGCGGTGTTGGCCAGGACCGCGGGTTGCAGAATCGCGTAGGCGACGTGGTAGGGATCGAGAAAGTGGCGGCGGGTGAACTCCACCTCGGAGCCCGGCGAACGACCCGACGGCGGCCGGGCATCCTCGCGGTGATCCATGAAGCGGGGATAGTAACCGCCGTTGGGGGTGCGCACGCCGAACGTGTCCAGGTGGTCGCGCCAGCGCTGCGCCAGGTAGGGGTAGAGATCCTCGAGCGAGTCGATTTCGTTGTGCAGGTCGCAGTCGATGATCGCGGGGCGGGCCGGCGCGGCACGCTCCGCGGCCGCACTTTCAGCCGCGGCGACCTCCTGCACATCCACGAGCGGTGCGGTCATGGTCGGGCTCATCTTCGCCTCCTCACAGCCCTGCTAAAGCCGATACAGGCTGCGCGCATTTTCGCTGTAGATCATAACTTGCAATGATTGCGGCAGATGTGCAAGCAACGCCGGTCCGGGATCGCTGGCGTGCAGGTGGGGGTAGTCGCTGGTGTAGAGCAGCATCTGGTCGCTGCCGAGCTGGTCGACCACTTCGAGCAGATGGCGCGGCAGCGGCGGCGTATCGAGTGGCTGGATGCCGAGGCGCACGTGTTCGCGCACGTATGCGGACGGCGGCCTTTTCACCCACGGCACCAGACGACGCAGGTTCTTCCACTCCTTGTCCATGCGCCACAGGTGGGCCGGCAGCCAAGTAAAGCCCGATTCCAGGAAGGCCACGCGCAGTCCGGGAAAGGCATCGAACACGCCCTCGACGATCAGGCTGGTGAGCTGGGTGGCGAACACTCCGGCCATGGCGGCGTACTCCTCGAGGAAGTAGGACGGCCAGCCAGTGGGCGTCGGGGGCATCACCGGGGCGCCGCCGAAATGGATTCCGGCCACCAGACCGTGGCGTTCGATGCATTCCCACAGCGGATGGAACAGGCGGCTGCCGAGGGGATGCTCGGTACGGGCCGGGATCAGCACCTGGACGAATCCGGGCCGTTCGGCGACGCGTTCTATCTCGGCTATCGCCAACGCCGGGATCTGGATCGGCACCACCACCGAGCCGCGCAGGCGCGACTCCGGCTGCAGCCACTCGCGGGTGAGCCAGTCGTTGACCGCGCGCGCCAATGCCACCGCCACGTCAGGGTGGTGCACGCTGTCCACCGCGTACAGGCAGCTCGTGATCGCCGCCTCCACGCCGGTTCCGTCGAGCACGTCGGCGCGTAGCCGCTCCAGGCTGGCCCCGGCCTCCGCAGCGCCGACGTTGGGAGCCCGCTGCGGGTAGTAGTGCTGGCTGGCCCCGTTGTCGAGGGTCTGACTGAAGTGCTCGACCCAGTGCGCGGCGAGGTAGGGATAGAGCGTTTCCACCGGCGGCGTGGCGATGTGGACGTCGGCGTCGATCAGTGCATGCGCCGCCATGTCAGCCCTGGCCGGTGCCGGCGGCGAGCGCAACGCGTCGATGACCGGCGACCGGTCTTCGACGTGCACCACGTCGGGCCGTTCGCGCCGGCATCTCCCGGTAGTCGTCGTAGCAGGCAGGCATCCCGTGCTCGTCAGCCAGGAAACACCCCTGCCGGGCGGCCCGTCGTGTCGGTGCGGTGGCGGAACAGGCCGCCGGCGAACGGCTGCGCGGCCAGCGCCGCGGCGCTCTCCCGGTAGCGCGCGGTGGTAATGTAGAGCTCGTCCAGCGCGGGTCCGGCAAACGCGCAGGAGGTGGTGAGGTTGGCCGGCACGGCGATCGTCTGCAGCAGGGCGCCGGTGGTCGGGTGCCAGCGCGTCACACGGGCGCCGCCCCAGTGCGCCACCCACAGCGTGCCGTCGACCGAGACGGTCATGCCGTCCGGCACGCCGGTGCCGGACGGCAGGGTCACGATCGGGCGCGGGTTGGAGATGGCGCCGCTGGCGGCATCGTAGTCGTAGGCGGTCACTTGGCGGGTGAGCGAGTCGATGTAGTACATGGTGCCCCCGTCGGGACTCCAGTCCATACCGTTGGTGTTGTCGATGCCGTGCAGCCGGTGGGTCACGGTGAGGTCGGGTTCCAGGCTGTACAGGTCGCCCCGGACGTCGGTGGTGCGGTCGACCGCGATGGAGCCGAACCAGAAGCGCCCGGCGGGGTCCACCTTGCCGTCGTTGAAGTGGGTCTCGGGGCGGTCCGCCTCGATGGCGGACACGCGCGTCGTGGCGCCGGTGGCCGGGTCGAGGTGATGGATGCCGCTGGCGGTCGCCGCCAGCAGTCCGCCGCTCTGCCGCGGCACCACGCAGCCGATGATCTCGCCCACATCCACGCTGCCGGTGAGGCCCGAGGCCGGCCGGTAGCTGTGCACGACGCCGGCGAACAGGTCGACCCAGTACAGGGTGCCGCGCGCCGCATCCCACACCGGCCCCTCGCCCAGCTCCGCGCGCGCGTTCATCACCAGCTCGGCCGTCGTATCGGCGCGGCCCGCTCCGCCGGGCGCCGGCGGAGCGGGCCGCGGTTCCTCCATCCCGGGCGCCGTGCCGGGTCCGCGCGACCCCGGTTCCGTCGCGCACGCCACCGCATCGGCTGCTTCGTCCAGCCCCGGCCCCACCGGCCCGTGCTGCCGCTCCCGATCCTCCGTCGGTGTCTGCGCGCGCGCACCGGGCACGGCGTCGGACCACGTCACCGATCCGTCCGTAGCGGCTCGCGGCAGTGTTTCTCGCGAAGCGGCGGCGTCCTGCTGCGCCAGCGCGGCGGATGCCCCCGGCGACCACAGAGTCGTCTCGGCGGCAGCCGCCCGCTCCCGTTCGAGGCCGTCCTCGGTCAGCGTGCGCTGCCAGCGCTGCTCTTCCGTGTACTCGCCGCCGTCGGCGGAGGCGCGCCGCGCCAGGAGGTCCGCGTCCGGCTCGAACAGGCGTACCATGCGCCGGTCGCCGCGCCGGCGCGCCCGCTCGATCACCCGCTGCATGCGCGCCATGCCGTAGCCGTCGCGCTTGGGCAGCCAGGCGCGGGTGTAGAAGTAGCTGGCGAAGATGCGCAGATCTCCGCTGTAGTTGCCGGAGGTGGTGTGTAGCAGCGCCGAGTGGATCACCACGGTATCGCCGGCCGCCAGTTCCAGCTCCTGCTGCCCCGCCTGGGCGTTCGCCGATCCCCCCTCGCCGACCACGCGGCTGCCGCGGTGTGACCCGGGGATGACGCGCAGGTGGCCATACTCGCGTCCCTCCTGCAGGTAGGTGAGCACGTTCACGGCGTTGGGCGGCAGGTAGTCGTCGGTCCATCCCGGCTGACCCCACATGTCGCGGTGCCAGGCGTGCACCCGGCGAGCTTCGCTCGCGCCGACCGGCGGCGTGATGGCGATCTGCAGACTGTCGAAGCCGACCGACGGCCCCATCAGCCGCTCGAGAAAGTCGAGCATGCGCGGCGCCACGAGGGCGGGCAGGAACAGATCGGGGTGCTCCTGCAGCAGGCCGCGCAACACCGCCCGCGGTTGGCCCACGCCGCTGCCATGCTGATCCTGGCCCAGTTGGCGGCGGTAGTGATCCAGGAACACGGGCCGCCAGCGCTCGATCCACGCCGCGTTGAAGCCGCGCAAAACGACATAGCCGTTGCGCTTGAACTCCGCGACCTGCTTCGACGGTGCCATC
>CAYFXT010000114.1:0-9374 GCA_964346995.1 uncultured Spirochaetaceae bacterium
CAGCGGCAAGGCTTGCGGCATCGTTTGGCTCCTCCTGATCGCCCATACCGACCATAACCACAATCGTGCGCACAAGTCCACGCCGCCGGGCCGTCGCGCAGGACCATCCCACGCTGCGCAATGGAGCGGCTGTCTTTCGCCGTTCGAGCGATCCGGGGACCGACTTTTGCGGCACCCTGAAACTGCGCGGTCAGTTGCGCGTGCCGGGCCGGTCCGGTCAAGGCGGAAGCGTTCGAGCACCGCCGGGCGCCGGCCTCCCACGTCAGCTTCGGGGGGCAATGGACGTTGGCATGGGATCATCTGCGCCGTCCCGCCGTCCCGGCGTGGCTTGCCGGGAGTGAGCGGGCATCGCTACACTGCAGAGTGACTATGGCGGCGCACAGTTCCGAGAACGGCTCACCGGTGGCTCCCGGCGGTCAGCTCGATCTGCCGATTCGTCCGCGGCGCAATCGACGCACCGCAGCACTGCGGGCACTGGTGCGCGAGACGCAGGTAACCCCGGCAGACCTGATTCTGCCGCTGTTCGTGGTCGGCGGACGAGACGCTCAGGAACCGGTAGCGTCGATGCCCGGGACCAGCCGTCTGAGTCGCGACCTCATCGTCGCACAGGCACGAACCGCGCATGCCCTCGGCATCCCGGCGGTCGCGCTGTTTCCCGTCATCGACGACGCCCTCAAGGATCCGCACGCATCCGAGGGCGCCAACCCCGACGGTCTGCTGCAGTCGACGGTCAGCGACCTCAAGCAGGCGGTACCGGAGCTGCTGGTCATCACCGACGTGGCGATGGATCCCTATTCCAGCGATGGCCACGACGGGCTGGTGGTGGACGGCACCGTCGTCAACGACCCCAGCGTCGACATCCTGTGCGGCATGGCGGTCACCCAGGCCGAGGCGGGCGCCGACCTGGTGGCGCCTTCCGACATGATGGATGGCCGGGTGGGTTTCATCAGGGACGCCCTCGACGACGCCGGATTCACCGACGTGGGAATCCTGGCCTACAGCGCCAAGTACGCCTCCGCGTTCTATGGGCCTTTCCGCGACGCCCTCGACTCGACGCCCAGGCAGGGCGACAAGAAGAGCTACCAGATGGATCCCGCCAATCGCCGCGAGGCGCTGCGCGAAGTGCTGCTCGATCTCGACGAGGGCGCGGACATGGTAATGATCAAGCCGGCGCTGCCCTACCTGGACGTGATCGCTGCGGTCAAGCAGGAGTCCACCGTCCCGGTAGCGGCGTATCAGGTGAGCGGCGAGTATGCCATGATCAAGGCGGCCGCTGCCAACGGCTGGCTCGACGAGAAGGCGGTCGTACTGGAGACCGTCACGGCGATCAAGCGCGCCGGGGCGGACATGATTCTCAGCTACTTCGCCATGGACGTGGCGCGCCGCATCGGTGTCTGAGTGATCACTCCGGTTCGATCACCCCGATGGTGAGCAGCAGGTTGGCGTAGATGCGCCGCTCGCCGGTGGCGATCGTCAGCGCCGTATCCCGGCCGAGCCCCGCTTCGTAGAAGGCGAAGCGCTCGATCCGCTCGAGCGGGTCGGTGAACCCTCGCGCTGCGAGAATGTGGCGGAATTCGCCCCAGATCGGTGGATCCTCGGCCATCGCATAAGGGCCCTCGGTCGCGGTAGCCATCACCGCCGCCGCCTCGATCGGAATGGCGGAGACCAGCGCGGCGAGTACGTCGGTCGCGGATACGATGCCGGGCGACAGATTCAGGCTTACCAGCTCGGCGTTGGGACCGAGGGTGGTGCGGAAAGGGTAGTTGCCGTCGGCGATCAGCACTTGCGAGCCATGCCCGACGCGCCCCAGCACGCGCAGGATGTCGGGATGAATCAGCGGGAAGTTGAGCATCTTGCCCGCCAGTGTGCGGATTTCGATCCGGGTGAACAAGGGTGCCGGCGGGAGGCGTCGGGACTATCCCACGCTACGCAAATCGTGGGCTATCGTTCGCCGTTCGAGAGATCCGGGGACGCTTTTGCGGCACCGACGGGCTCTGGCACCCGGGCAGCGTCGGGGGCACTGCTCTGGCCGTCCGCCATGGGATCGCCCCTGCGGGACGCGGCTGCGCCAACGGCTATCCCGGTTTCCCCGCGACGACGGGTAACCCGACCCGAGCCAGGGCACAGGCGACGCCGGAAGCGGCGTTGCTGGCGGTAACGAAGTGCGCCGTGGCCCGCACTTCGGGAGTCGCATTGGCCATGGCGACCGCCGTACCGGCGTAGTGCAGCATGCCGAGATCGTTGGAATTGTCGCCGATTGCCAACACGTCCTGCGGCTCCAGCCCCAGCCGCTCGGTGAGTCGTTGGACCGCATGTCCCTTGGTGCCCGCCGGCGCCACCGCTTCCAGCAGGTCCGCCGAACGGGTCGGCCCCCACCAGCTCACGATCTTCCCGTCCAGGTCGGCCAGTTCAGACGCCGCTGCGACCACCTGCTCGCGGGCGCCGAAGCTGATCATGCCGAGCGCGCCGCGGTGGGCTTCGGTCGCGACATCGGTAACCTTCTCCAGAATCCGTCCCTTGGTACTCAGGTAGGACCGGGTATACGGCGAGCGGTGGGCCGCTTCTTCGAGAACCAGCGTCACGTCGGTGCCGCCGCCGCCCGCCACCCCCACGTACAGCATCGGGTGCAGCCCGCTGGCCCGCACCCGCGGCAGTCCGGCGGCTACCGCCCCCGGATCGATCACGGTACGCCACAGCTCGACGCCGGACGGGTCCAGCACCAGCGCGCCATTGTGGAGCGCTAGGTAGGCCGGAACGGGCAGATCGTCCAGCACCCACGTGGCGCTGTAGAAGCCGCGCCCGGTGGCCACCAGGACGGCTACCCCGGTGGCGGCGGCGCGCTGTAGCGCGGCAGCATCTGTAGCGCCGATCCTGCTGTCCGGATTCAACAGGGTACCGTCGAGATCGACTGCCAGGAGGCGCGGGCGTGCACTCGAACAGGTCATCGCCATGCCGCCGCACTGTATCGGCGGCGGGCGTTCTGCTCTACCTCGCCGAGGGACGCACCACCGGACGAACATTCCTTACGTCCACCTTCTCTCCCGAATCCGCGTGCCGTAGAATGGCCTGACCATGGCCAGCGACTTCCTGGGCGAGCACTTCCTGCTGAGCAACGATGCCGCGCGCCGTCTGTACTTCGACTACGCGCGCGCGATGCCGATCTTCGACTACCACTGTCATCTGCCATCGGAACAGATCGCGGACAACCATCGATTCGCCAACCTGACCGAGGTGTGGCTGGGCGGCGACCACTACAAATGGCGGGTGATGCGCGCTCTCGGCGTGGACGAGGAGCTGATCACCGGCGGCGCCGACCACCGCGCCAAGTTCCACGCCTGGGCGGAGGCGGTGCCGTTCACCATCCGCAACCCGGTGTACCACTGGACCCACATGGAGTTGCGCCGCCCGTTCGGGATCGAAGCACTGCTCACGCCGGCTAACGCGGACGCCGTATACGACCGCTGCAACGAACTGCTTGCCACCGATGCGTTGCGCGTACGCGGCATTCTGGCGGACTTCGACGTACGCGCCCTCTGCACCACAGACGATCCGGCCGACGACCTTGCCGCACACCGCCGCATTGCCGCCGACCCGGCGTTCCCGGTGATCGTCGCCCCCGCATTCCGCCCCGACAAGGCGATGGCGGCGGCGGATCCCGCAGCCTACAACGCCTATCTGGACCGGCTCGGCGCGGCCTCCGGCATCGACATCGGCAGCTACGCCGACCTGCTGCAAGCCCTGGAGCAGCGGCACGCGTTCTTCCACGCGCACGGCTGCCGGCTTTCCGATCATGGCCTGGAGGAGATCCCCGCCGACCCGTTCACTCCCGCCGCAGGGTCGGCGGCGTTCGCCAAGGTGCGAGCCGGCACGGCGCTGGAGGTCGCCGAACTGCGCGTGCTGCAATCGACGCTGCTCTACGAGCTGGCGACGATGGACGCTGCGCGCGGCTGGGCGCAGCAGTTTCATCTCGGCGCCTTGCGCGGGGTCAACACTCGGATGGGTTCGGCCCTGGGTCCCGACACCGGCTTCGACAGCATCGGCGACCAGGCGCAGGCGAGGTCGCTGGCGCGGTTCCTCGATCATCTCGACCGGGATGGGCGGCTGGCGAAGACGATCCTCTACAATCTCAACCCGAGCGACAATGACCTGATGGCGTCGATGATCGGCACCTTTCAGGACGGCACGGTGCGCGGCAAGATGCAACTCGGCGCCGCGTGGTGGTTCAATGACCAGATCGACGGCATGCGCGCCCAGATGGCGGCGCTCTCCAACTGCGGCGTGATCAGCGTGTTCGTGGGGATGGTCACCGACTCGCGCAGCTTCCTGTCCTATCCGCGTCACGACTACTTCCGTCGCCTGCTGTGCGATCTGTTCGGGGACGACATCGAACGCGGGGTGCTGCCCGCCGACTACCCGCACCTGGGCGGGGTCGTACAGGATATCTGCTACGACAACGCGGCGCGCTACTTCGGCGTGCCGGGAGTCGTTCCGACGCGCGGCGCTGGAAGCTGACTCGTGCACGATCGCCTGGAGTGGTACCGTACGGTGCTGGCCAGCGGCTTGGTGCCGTTGTTCTATCACGGCGATGCCGCGGTCGCCGGTGCCGTGGCGGCCGCGCTGGTGGAGGGCGGCGCGGTGGCCGTCGAGTTCACCAACCGGGGGGCGGGGGCGCTGCGCGTGTTCCAGGAGCTGGCGGAGCGCCCGGAGTTCAGCACCGGCAGCGCCAGTCTCGGCATCGGCTCGATCGTCGATGCCCCCACCGCGGCGCTGTTCATCGCGGCCGGGGCCCGGTTCGTGGTGAGTCCGATCTTCGATGTGCAGGTGGCGCGTCTGTGCAACCGGCGGCGCGTTCCCTATCTGCCGGGTTGCGCAACGCCGACCGAGATCGCCACCGCCGAGGAGTGGGGTGCGGAAATCGTCAAGGTGTTTCCCGGCAAGGCAGGCGGACCGGCGTTCATCAGGGACGTGCTCGGTCCGATGCCGTGGTCGCGGCTGATGCCGACCGGCGGCGTGCAGTCGAGCGCGGCAAGCTTGACGGAATGGTTCTCCGCTGGCGCCTGCTGCGTCGGGATGGGCAGCGACCTGGTACGGCGCGATCTGATTGCTACCGGCGACTACCGGGCGATCGGCGCCAACGTGCGGACCACGCTGAAGCTGATCCGGGACGCCCGCGGTTGCTGAAGCCGCATGCCGTTACGGGCGAATCAGGTGGGCGGCAGCGGACGCCGGCCCGCGTAGCCGTCTTCGATGCGGTGGTAGTAGCGCAACTCCGGCTCGTCGCTGCGCCAGCACAGGAACACCACCTCGCCGTCCACCACGGCGGGGAAGTCGACCAGCCCGATCTGGAAGTTCCAGTCCTTGTAGTAGCAACCGATACCGGCGAGCTCGGCCAGGTGTTCCCGGAGTTGATCCTGCAACTCATCGATGGTAGGTTCGTCCGCGCGTGTCGACGACACCTCCCGCGCCTGCGCGCCAAGGGCGAGAACATCCTGTACAATCGCACGTACCAGCGGCAGCGTACGCTCCGCGTCGGCTACGGTGAACAAGCGAGGGAAGTCGTGCTTTGGGACTTGCGACATCAGTCAGCCGGCCTCGAACATGACGGCCAACCTCCGATGCCAACCTCCGATGTCGGAGTATCGATTCGTCGGTCCGGCACGTCAGGGAGTGACCGTGCCGCTCATCCAAGAACAGTGGCGCGAGCTTGTCAAGCCGAATCCCGATGAGGGTGCGCTCAATGGCGCACGTGTTGACGAAGTCCTCGCTGTCTGGAAGTCGTTACGCCATGGCCGCCGGGCACATCCGCATCGCACGCCATGATGAAGTGGAGGCATTGCAATGACCGGAACCGATCCTGGTAAAGCGCTCGTCATCTTCGCCGTTACAGTCGCTGCCCTCACGAGTTGTGTGTCGCCGGTGAGCTGGCCCGATGCGGAGCCGGCGGCGGAGCCAGGGCTGGCTCTGGAAGTCCGACCCGCCGACGAACGGGTCAGCGATCTGGAGTCGCAGATAAAGGCTTTGGAGGCGGAAAACAGGGCGCTCGAAGCCAGTGCCGCTGCCACGGAGAAGGCGCGCAGGGAAGCGGAACAGGCGGCGCTGTCGGCCAAGGAGATGGCCAGCGAAGCGCGGGCGGAAACGACGCGTGCTCAATCGGCCGTGGCGACGGCAGAAGCGATCGCCAGCGAAGCGCGGGCGGAAGCCGCGCGTGCCCAGTCCGCAGCGACGGCGGCGCAGGCTGATGCGGGCGCTGCGCAGAAGAAAGTGGAAGCCATGATGATGGCGGCGATCAAGGCGGCGGCTGATCAACCGCCGGCCCTGATGGTCTCTGTCGGTCAACTTGATCCGCGCCTGCTGAACTTCGATGCGGCGCAGGCGTCGGTGGCGGGGCCCGATACGGTGTACGTCTCGTCGATCAAGTACGCCGGCGACGAATACTCCGCCGTGCTGAAGTATCGAGGCGGTACCACGGCGACGGTAGCGACGGTTTTCGGCCCGCAGGGCAAGCTGATTCCCGACTCGGTAGATCTGACGCGAACGAAGTTCTCCTTCACCGAGCCCGACATGATAGACATCTCCTATGTCGCGGTGGACGGCGTGGGCTACTCGGGGCGATTGCGCCTCAGCGGCGACAACCAGCTCGAGGTAGTCGGCATCCGGCGCGTGGCAATCCCACCGACCGCGGAGGTCGCGGCTGCGCGGGCAGCCGCCGCACGGGAGCTGACCCGAGCGGAAGCCGCCACGGTCGCGGCGCTCGTCGAGGCGGATGCCGCCGCCGAGGCGCAGGCCGCTGCCGAGGCCAGATTGGCGGCCGCCGAGGCAAGGGTGGCGGCGGAAGTGGCGGCGCTGCAATCGGAGATCGATCTTCTCCTGCGCGACGCGGAGGGGCGGCCGGTCATGTTACCGGTCGGGTTGGATCTCGGTCTGCTGGATGTCGAATCGGCCGAGGTATCGCGCGCCGCCCCGGATGCCATCTACCTGTCCCGGATCGGGTACGGTGACCAGGAGTATGCGGCGCTCGTGCGCTATACGGGCGACGACGAGGCGATCCTGGAGGCGTTGTACTCTGGCGAGACGACGGGAATCGCGGCAATGGATTTTTCGACACCCGCCATCGCAGTAGTATCGCCCGACGAGTTGACGATCTCCAACGTCGGGATCAAGGGTGCCGCGTACTCCGTTTCGTTGCACGTGAGCCGCTACGGAACCATCGCCATCACGACCAGGGACCAGGGACACCGGGTCAGGACCGCGGCCGAACTCCTGCGTGACGACCTGTTGATCTCGGCCGACGCCAATCGCCTGGTGCGCGGATTCCGCGGCGGCAGCGCCCTGCCAGACGAGGGCTCATGGAAATCCTCCGGCGGCGCCGCCGTGGTCCGGCAGACCGACGTCGAGGCAAGTCATGCCAAGTTCGCGATCGCGAATGTTGCCCAGTCGGCGGTTCCGACCTTGTACGGCTTGACGGCCCGGGTCGACGGCGGCGAAAGGGTCGGTTACGGCATGCACTTTCTTGCATCCGAGACGCCGCTATCGGGGAACACCTGGAACTACGGACGTTCCTATCTGATGTGGGTCACCTATGAACCGGGTTTCTTCGATAGCGAGGATACCCAGGTGCAACTCTACGAGTCGCTCGACGACAATCAACTGGTATGGCGGAACAGTAAGAGCGTCGCGCAGTCGCTGTCCGACGGATTGACGCTGGAAGCCCTCTACGATCCCCACGATTGTCCCGAGATCACGGACGGGCACGTTTGCCACGGCACGATCACCGTGCTGGTGGACGGCGACGAGCAATTCAAGGTCGCGGTGTCGGTGGAGATTGCGACGCGGAGGGCGGATACGGTCGCTTTGCGTGCTCTTGGCGGTCCGGTGGAGTATACCGACATCTACGTGCATTCGCGCTAGCGCGTCGTGGGAAGGCTTGCATGACGGGGAGCGGGATACCGATCCTCGACTGGACCCACCGCGCAGACCGCCGCCGGCTGGAGGAGATTTTCGATCGCTTCGCGGCCGGTTTCGGGACGCGTGGCGGGCTGGCCGATCAGCTCGACCGGTTTGTCGAAGATCTCACGGCGCGCGGCGATGGCGCCATCGTCGACTATCTGAGGCAACACACACGCTCCGACTACGCGGAGGAGGCAATCCGCGTAGCCCCGGCGACGCTGGCAGCGGCGGGCGCCGCGTTGGAGCCGCGGGTAGCCGCGGCCGCGCAGCGGGCGGCGGAGAACGTACGTGCCTACCAGGCCCACGTCATGCCGGCCGATCCACCGCCGCTGCACCGCCATGGCGCGGAGCTGGGACTGCGCCACACGCCGGTCGCCAGCGCCGGCCTGTCGGTTCCGGGTGGCGCTGGCGCCTACCCGTCGACGGTGATCATGCTGGCCGTGCCGGCGCAGGTCGCCGGTGTGGCGCGTCTGGCGGTGGCCACGCCGCCGCTGGCAACCGGCCCCGAGGTCGAGATCGACCGCACGGTGCTGGGACTGTGTCACCTGTTGGGCGTCGAGACGGTGTATCGCATCGGTGGGTTCGCCCTGGCTGCCCTGGCGGTGGGTACCGAGCGGATCGACTCCGTGGAGATGATCGCCGGGCCGAGCAACGTCTACGGACAGGAGGCGAAGCGCAAGCTGTTCGGCACGGTCGGAATCGACGGCCTCTACGGTCCGAGCGAAATCGTGGTGCTGGCCGACCGGTCGGCGCATCCCGCCTGGATTGCGGCCGATCTGCTGGCGCAGGCCGAGCACGATCCGGGTACCGCGATTCTGGTTGCCGTCGAACGTACGGTGATCGATCGGGTGGCCGCGGATCTGAGCGACCTGCTTGCGGGCCGCGCCCGACACGCCATTCTGAAGCGGGCGCTGGCGGAGAACTGCGCGCTGGTGCAGGTGCCGGACTTGCCGGCGGCATATGCGCTGATCAACCGCATCGCGCCGGAGCACCTGACCCTGGCGGTCGCCGACCCACCGGCAGCGCTGGCCGAGGTGCGGCACGCCGGCGCCGTGTTCCTGGGCGATCGCTCGCCGGTGGCCAGCGGTGACTACTGGGCCGGCCCGAGCCACTGCCTGCCCACCGGTCGCACGGCGCGGTTCAGTTCCGGTTGCAGCGTGTACACGTTCCTCAAACGGACCAGTATCGAGGCCTACCCCTACGGCCTGCCGCGGCAGGCGTTCGACGACATCGAACTGCTCGCCGAAATCGAGGGATTCGAGGCGCACGCGCACAGCGTCCGCTTGCGCCGGCCCGAGGGCTGAGCATCCGGGCGGCGGGCGAGCGGCCGATGCCTGCGGATGAGGGACACCGAAGCTTCCCGAACTCGGCCACTAGTCCTCTATCAATCTTTAATGACGGGATAGAGATGGCGCAACTTGATCCGT
>CAYFXT010000115.1:0-9339 GCA_964346995.1 uncultured Spirochaetaceae bacterium
TTCGGAGCGCAGGTCGGCATCAGTTTCTGATCCGGCGCGCGTGGGGTAACGCCGAAGAATCGTTCCGCCGCCCGATGGGCGCAGCAGGGTAGGGACGATGACTCCGGCAGCTTGGACGTAAGGACTCATTCGACCATCGACGCAACGATAGGGAGCAGGTCCCGCACCCACCGAATACGCGGCGGCTTGACCGGCTGCGGGTGCTTGTCTACAACAGGCGGCATGTTGATCGGTCAGGCCGGATGCGCCGGGATCTCCATCGGGCAGGTGGTGGACCAGCTCTGCGCCAACCCGATGGTGGCGGCGCGGCAGGCGGCCGGGGTGGGGTTCGAGCCGCCCTCGCGCGAGGTGCTCATCGACGTGCTGGCGGGACTGCGTTCCGCCCTGTTTCCCGGCTACTTCGGTCTGGTGCAGATGACCGAGGGGCTGAGTTTCCACATAGGGTCGATCCTGGAGGAGAAGCTGCGCCACCTGCAGGAGCAGATCCTGCGCGGGCTGGTGTTCGCGCATTGGGAGGAGGCGGCCGCCCCGGAACAGCTCCGCGACCAGAACGAGGCGCGTGCCGCGTCGGCGACCCGCCATCTGCTTACCCGTCTGCCGGAGTTGCAGCGACTGGTGCTGCTGGACGTGGACGCCGCCTACGCCGGAGACCCGGCGGCGACCAGTCGCGACGAGGTCATATTCAGCTATCCCGGAGTGCAGGCGATCATCCAGTACCGCATCGCCCACGAGCTCTATCTGCTGCGCATCCCCCTCATTCCGCGCATCATGAGCGAGCACGCGCACAGCATCACCGGTATCGACATCCATCCCGGAGCCACCATCGCCGAGAGCTTCTTCATCGACCACGGCACCGGCGTGGTAGTCGGGGAGACCTGCGAGATCGGGCGCAACGTGCGCGTCTATCAGGGCGCCACGCTGGGCGCCAAGAGTTTCCCGCTCGATGCCCACGGCCAGCCGATCAAGGGCGTTGCGCGCCATCCGATCGTCGAGGATGATGTGATCATCTATTCCGGTGCCACGATTCTGGGTCGTACCCGTCTCGGCCGGGGAGCGATCATCGGCGCCAATGCCTGGGTGACGCGTGATGTGGCGGCGGGGGCGATCGTGACCCGTTATCACGGCGAGTCGGGCGATCTGCGCGTGGAGGCGCCAACCTGCGATGGCTGACGGTGCACCGGTGTTCGTGGTGGGTTCGATCAATACCGATCTGGTCGCCTACGTAGAGCGCTTGCCGGCGGCGGGCGAAACACTTCTCGGCCAACGTTTTGCGCAGTTCGCCGGCGGCAAGGGCGCCAATCAGGCGGTGGCAGCCGCCCGCGCCGGTGCGTCGACCGCCTTCCACGGCGCCGTCGGCGACGACGCCTACGGTCACGCCGGGCGCGCCAGTCTCGAGCAGGCGGGGGTCGCGGCCGAAGGCCTCCTGACCCTGCCGGGCCACTCCTCCGGGGTGGCGCTGATCGTGGTCGATTCTCGAGGCGAGAACCAGATCGTCGTGGTGCCCGGTGCCAATGTCCAGTTCGGCGCTGAGCATGCGCCGCCGCCGGTGGCGGGACCGTCGGCGCCGGCGGTGTTGCTGTTGCAGAACGAGATCGCACCGGCGACCACCTTCGCCTGTGCGCGCCGCTGGCACGCGGCCGGCGCCCGCGTGGTATGGAACCTCGCACCCGCGCCCGTCGCGGCCCCGCCCGACGACCTCCTGGCGGCGGCGGAGTTCATCCTGGTGAACGAGCTGGAGCTGGCGGCGCTGGCCGGCGGCATGCCGGAGACCGATGCGGATCAGATCACTGCCCGCGTTGCCGGTTTCCTGTCCGGTGCCGGCACGGCGCTACGCAACCTGGTCGTTACCATGGGTGCCGACGGCTGCCTGTGGGCGCACCGCGACCCCGACGGCGCCGTGATTCTGTATCGCCAACCGGCGTTGCCCGTCGATCCCGTCGACACCGTCGGCGCGGGGGACTGTTTCTGCGGTGTGTTCGCAGCAACCCTCGCGGGTGGTTCCGCCACCACCGACGCCCTGCATCGTGCCACCGCCGCGGCCGCGCTCGCGGTGCAGCGACCCGGCGCACAGCCGTCGATGCCTGTGGCCGCCGAAATCGCAGGTGCGGTTCGCGCCCTGCCGAGGGGTCTCGCAGTAGTAGCGCCATGAATGCGTGCGGCGTCGCACCGCCGCTGGTCCGGCGGTATCTCGTCCGTCCCCTCGGCTCCTGCACGATCCTGAAAGACGCCGAGTCGCACATGACGGGGATATGGGCGGCGGTTGGGTGCGAGCCTACGTTGGGTGCGAGCAGACACCGCCACGGGACGAGCCGACCGCGTGTGAGCGCTCGCTCTTACCGCACTTGCCGGGAATGCACCTGCGGCGGTTGTTGCACTCACTGGATTTATTCCCTATATATTACCGGGGCTGCGGTCCACTGCCGCGCGGATGGCTCGCATTGCGACCGCCCCAGCCCCATCGACGTCGATCACCTGCGTGAACTTTCGTGACTAACAGGCATCAGCAAAGCACCTTGTCGCCGGTGATACGCCGGTCGACCGGAGCTGGCTTGCGCCCGCCGCGCCGCCAGTGCAGAGGGGAGTGAATGGCAACCATCAAGCTCAAACGGGGATACGACATTCCTCTTGAGGGGGTCGCCGCCGCCGAGGTCGAGGACGCACCGGCGCCGGCGACTGCGGCCATCAAACCGCGCGACTTCCACGGCCTCATAGCGCGGCTCGACATCGAGGAGGGAGACAGCGTCAAGATCGGCACCCCCCTGTTCCACGACAAGACCTTTACGGACGTGCTGTTTACCTCACCGGTGAGCGGCATGGTGGTCAATGTCAACCGCGGCGCCCGGCGCGCCATCGAGGAAGTGATCATTCGCCGCAGCGGCAGCAACGCCGAGTCGTTCGAGGTGCCGAACCCGAGCGCCGGCCGGGACGCCGTGCTGGCCGCGCTGCTGCGCGCGGGGTTGTTCCCGTTCTTCGTGCAGCGCCCGCTGGCCCGACTGGCCAACCCGGCCGACACGCCGCGCGACATTTTCGTTGCCGTGCACGATACCGCTCCGCTGGCGGCGCAGCCCGCGCCGTTGCTTGCCGGCCGCGAGGAGCACTTTGCCGCCGGCATCGCCGCGCTGGCAGCGCTCACTCCCGGCACCGTATACGTGGGCGTCGGGCCGGATACGCCCGCGCTGCCCGATCTGTCGGCGCTCGGCAACGTGCAGGTGCATACTTTCGTCGGCCCGCATCCCTCCGGCAACGTCGGCGTCCACATCCATCACCTGGCGCCGATCGCCGGGCGCAGCGACGTGGTGTGGACCTGCTGCCTCAAGGGAGTGCTGATGATCGGCGCGCTGTTCGCGACCGGCGCCCTGGATCCGGCGGTGACCGTGGCGGTGGCCGGATCTGCGGCTGCCGAGCCACGTTACCTGCGTACCGTACACGGCGCTCAGGTCGATGCCCTGACCGGCGACCTGCCCGACCGGGAAATCCGCTACATTTCCGGCAATCCGCTCACCGGGCGGCGTATCAGTCCGGCCGGCTACCTCGGCTTCTTCGACAGCACCCTTACCCTGCTGCCGGAAGTGGTGGAACCGGAGCTGCTCGGCTGGGTGCTGCCGGGATTCAAGGCGGGCAGCCGCTCGCGCACCTTTCTCTCGTCCTGGCTGGCGCCATCGCGCCCGGTGCGCAAACATACCGGCCTGCACGGCGGTGAGCGCGCGTTCATCGCGACCGGCATCTACCGCGAGGTGCTGCCGATGGATCTGTATCCCGAGTTCCTGATGAAAAGCATCCTGGCCGAGGACATTCCCGAAATGGAAGGTCTCGGCATTCACGAGATCGCGGAGGAGGATGTCGCTCTGTGCGAGTACATCTGTCCCTCCAAGATCGAATGGCAACAGATTACCCGGCGCGGGCTCGACTTCATCGAACGCGAAACGTAAAGCCGGCAACGATACGATGAACGGGGCGGCAACAATCAGGACGAACCGGGCACTCGCCACCGGAGGAGCAGGACAAGCGTGCAGCAGTTGCTGAAAGGGTTATTGGAGCGGGTCGAACCGCTGTTCGAGAAGGGCGGCAAGCTGGAGAAACTGTATCCGGCGTACGATGCGTTCGCGACCCTGGCGTTCGTGTTGCCCAATCGTACCGAAGCAGGCGCCCACATCCGCGACGACTTCGACTCCAAGCGGTTGATGGTGACGGTGATCTTCGCCCTCATTCCCCCCACGCTGGTGGGCATCTTCAACATCGGCTTCCAGCGACTGCTGGCGATGGGCGTGGAGCCCGCCTTCGCGCCGGCGGTGGTGCAGGGGCTGATCCGCTTCCTGCCGATCCTGATCGTCACGTACGCGGTGGGGCTGGGATGGGAGTTCCTGTTCGCGGTGATCCGGCGCCACGAGGTGAGCGAGGGATTCCTGGTTTCCGGGTTCCTGATCGCGCTGATCGTGCCGCCGAGCATTCCGCTGTGGCAGCTCGCGGTGGCCACCACCTTCGGGGTGATCATCGGCAAGGAGATCTTCGGCGGCACCGGCATGAACATCTTCAATCCGGCGCTGGTGGTACGAGCGTTCCTGTTCTTCGCCTACCCGGCCCAGATCTCCGGCGACCGGGTGTGGGTGGCGCTGGACGGTCACGCGGCCGCTTCACCGCTGGCGGTGGTCGCCGAGGGCGCAGAGGCGCCGATCGCCGATGTTCTGGCCGCCCAGGGCGTGACTTGGTGGAACTCCTTCATCGGGCTGATCCCCGGCAGCATCGGCGAAACCTCGACCCTGGCGATTCTGCTCGGCATCGGACTGCTTCTGATCACCGGCGTCGGCAGTTGGCGCATCATGCTCTCGATGCTGGTCGGCGGCGTGTTGATGGCCGGCATCCTGAACCTCGCCGCTCCCCATCCGGGCCACTTTCTGGCACTTCCGGTACACTACCATTTGACGTTGGGTGGTTTCGCCTTCGGCTTGGCCTACATGGCGACCGATCCGGTTTCCGCGGCCGCCACCGACACCGGCAAGCTGATCTACGGGTTCCTGTGCGGCTTGCTGTCGATCCTGGTGCGAATACTCAACCCGGCGTTCCCGGAAGGGGTGATGCTCGCTATCCTGTTCATGAACATGTTTGCACCGTTGATCGACCACTTCGTGGTGCGCGGCAACATCAAGAAGCGTCTGGCGCGCGCCACGGTGCCGGCAACGGCCGACGCGCGCGGCGTGGAGTAATACGACGGTGAATCGCAGCAAGCTCTATTCGGTGGTGTTCGTGCTGATCATCACGGTGTTCTGGGGGTTCGTGCTCTCCTTCGCCGCGACCTCACTGCGCGAACCGCAGCAGGCCAACGAGACGCTGAACATGCGCACCAACATACTGCTGGCGGTAGGGCTGATGGAGCGCGACGAGCGCCTGGAGCCGGCGGAGCGCAACGAGCTCTACGAGGGTTCGGTGGAAAGCTTCCTGGTGGATCACGAAGGCAAGGTGATTCCCGGCTCCAGCGCGGAAGGGGTCGACCTGGAGGAAGAGCTGGAGAATCCCGATCCGGCCGCGTGGCGGTTGCCGGTGTTCGTGGTCACCGAGGGCGGGCGCGCGAGCGTGTACGCCATTCCGGTGTTCGGCAAGGGGCTGTGGTCCACGCTGTACGGCTATCTGGCCCTGTCCGACGATCTCGACACCGTGCGTGGCATCACCTTCTATAAGCACGGCGAGACCGCCGGACTGGGTGCCGAGATCGAACAGGCCTGGTTCCAGGACAACTTCGTCGGCAAGAAGATATTCGACGGCAACGAGTTGCGCTCGATCCAGGTAGTCAAGGGCAGGGTAGGTGACGTGTTCTCCAACCCGTCCGACCACACCTACGCGGTGGACGGCATCAGCGGCGCCAGCATGACCGGGCGTGGCGTGACCGATCTGCTCGACGAGAAACTCACGATCTATGAACCCTACATCAGACGGGTACGAGCCGAGACGGCTCAGGTGGAGGTAAGGTAATGGCTGATCCGAAAGTACTCCCGGCGGCACCGGTCAAGGAGCGCGAGCCGCTGTTCTCGCCGCAGAACCGGACCGTGTTCAAGGATCCGCTGTCGGAAGACAATCCCATCACCATTCAGGTGCTCGGGATATGCTCGGCGCTGGCGGTCACCACCCAGGTCAAGCCGTCGTTGGTGATGGGGATCGCGGTGATCTTCGTGCTGGTGTCGTCCAACCTGATCATCTCGTTGATGCGCAACCTGATTCCCAACAACGTGCGCATCATCGTCCAGATGACGGTGGTGGCGTCGCTGGTGGTGCTGGTGGACCAGGTGCTGAAGGCGTATGCCTTCGACGTGTCGCGGCAACTCTCGGTGTTCGTCGCCCTGATCATCACCAACTGCATCATCATGGGCCGGCTGGAGGCGTTCGCGATGACCAACAAGCCGTGGCCGAGCGTGCTGGATGCCCTCGGCAACGGCCTCGGCTATGCCCTGGTGATCCTCGCCGTCGGGTTCTGCCGGGAGCTGTTCGGCAGCGGCAAGGTGTTCGGGGTGCAGGTGATTCCGCAGGCACTCTACAACGCAGGCTACGTGGACAACGGCCTCATGGTGCTGGCCCCGGGGGCCTTCATCCTGATGGGACTGCTGATCTGGGCGCAGCGCCGCATGAGCGGCTACGCCGAGGAGGCCTAGGACGCCATGGAACTGATCAATCTGGCTCTCAAGTCGATCTTCGTCGAGAACATCCTGCTCGCCTTCTTCCTCGGCATGTGCTCGTTCCTGGCGGTGTCGAAACAGGTCAAGACCGCCATCGGCCTCGGCTTCGCGGTGATCTTCGTGCTCGGCATCACCGTGCCGATCAACTGGGCGGTGCACGAGTTCCTGCTCAAGTCAGGCAGCCTGGCGTGGGTCAGCCCGAACATGGCGGAGGTAGACCTGAGCTTTCTCAACTTCATCGCCTTCATCGCGGTGATCGCCGCCATGGTGCAGCTCGTAGAGATGGTGATCGAGAAAACCTCGACCGGCCTGTATCACGCGCTCGGCATTTATCTGCCGCTGATCACCGTGAACTGCTCGATTCTCGGCGGCTCGCTGTTCATGGTGGAGCGCAGCTATTCGTTCAGCGAATCGGTGGTGTTCGGACTGTCCTCCGGCGTCGGCTGGGCGCTCGCGATCATTGCGCTCGCTTCGATCCGGGAGAAGATCCGCTACTCCAACGTGCCGCCCGCGCTGCGCGGCCTGGGCGTGACCATGCTGCTGACCGGTCTGATGTCGATCGGCTTCATGGCGTTTTCCGGCATTCAACTGTAGGGAGAGGCGAAGCATGTTGCAGGTATTGGGAAGCATCATCGTATTCCCGGCGGTGATCGGCCTCCTTACGGTCGCCCTGCTGGTGGCCGAGGCGCGTTTGCGCCCACAGCGCAAGATCAAGATCACCATCAACGGCGACCAGGCAGGCGCCATCGAGACCGACGCGGGTGGCACTCTGCTCAATACGCTGTCGAGCAACGGCGTCATGCTGCCGTCGGCGTGCGGCGGCGGCGGTACCTGCGGGGTGTGCCGCTGCCAGGTGCTGGCCGGCGGCGGCGACATCCTGCCGACCGAACAGCAGCACATCAACTTCCGCGACGCCAAGGAGCACTGGCGGTTGTCGTGCCAGGTGAAGGTGCGCGACGACATGCAGGTGCAGGTGCCCGATGAGGTGTTCTCGATCAACAAGTGGCAGTGCGAGGTGATTTCCAACGACAGCGTCGCCACCTTCATCCGCGAGTTCGTGCTGCGCATGCCGGAGGGCGAGGATTTGGGCCACCGTTCCGGCGGCTACATCCAGATCGAGGTGCCGCCCTACGAGATCGACTTCTCGCGCGACATCCAGATCGAGGACGAATTTCGTGGCGACTGGGAACAGATGAACCTGTTCGCGCTGAACGCCAAGAACACCATGCCGATTCAGCGCGCCTATTCGATGGCCAACCATCCCGCCGAGGGCAACATCGTGATGCTCAACGTGCGCATCGCGACGCCGCCGCGCGGCATGGAGGTACAGCCGGGCCTCGCTTCCTCCTACGTGTACGCCCGCAAACCGGGCGACGTGGTGACCATTTCCGGTCCCTACGGGGAGTTCTTCATCCAGGAGACCGAGCGCGAGATGTGCTACATCGGCGGCGGTGCCGGTATGGCACCGCTGCGCGCGCACATATTCCACCTGTTCCATACGTTGAAAACCGGGCGCAGGGTGTCCTACTGGTACGGCGCGCGCTCCAAGCGCGAGATCTTCTACGAGGAGCACTTCCGCGACATCGAGGAGAAGTTCCCCAATTTCTCGTTCCACATTGCGCTGTCGGAGCCGCTGCCGGAAGACAACTGGGATGGGCCGGTCGGGTTCATCCACCAGGTGGTGCTGGACGAGTACCTGGGCAAGCATGATGCCCCGGAGGACGTGGAGTACTACCTGTGCGGTCCGCCGTTGATGCTCACCGCGGTGCAGAAGATGCTCTACGACCTCGGCGTGGAGCCCGAGATGATCCGCTACGACGAGTTCTAGGAGGAGTCTGGCGGATTGCGACACACTCCCATGACAGGTCAGGTTGGACCGCCCGTATCTGCGGCCTTCCGAGCGGCGCCGCCGGCGGCGGTTTCGGGGCGCTGATCTGGCTGCTGCGCTTCCGGGCATCCCCGAGGTCGCGGCGGCTGCCCCGCGCGGCGGCGGCTCCGCCGACCTCGACCGCATCTATCGGCCGATCGCAAACGAGTTGCGGCGGGTCGAGGTCGGTCTGGAGCACCAGATCCGGCTGCTCGCCGAGAATCACGACAAGCTGATCGAGCGCCACGCCTACCTCAAGCAGGTGATCGGTGCGCTCAGCGCCATGCGCGGTAAGTTGCTGCGCCCGGCATTGGTGCTGCTGTCCGGCAGCGGCGTGGGGGCCGCGCCCGGCGCTCCGCCGCTCATCGCCATGGCGGTGGCGGCGGAGCTGGTGCACGCCGCCTCCCTGATTCACGACGACATCATCGATCGTGCCCTCACGCGGCGCGCCCACGCCGCCCTGTACCGCGAGTTCGGGACCAGCATCGCGGTCCTGGTGGGGGACGTGTTGTACGCCCAGTTCTTCGCCCTGCTCGCGGACCTGCAGCTACCGGCGGACCAGCGCTTGCGGCTGGTACAGTTGTTCTGCACGGTCACCAGGACCATGAGCCAGGGGGAGATTTTCCAGCACGGCGCCAAGCGCTACGATCTGAAGGTGACCGTCGACGACTACCTGGCGATCATCCGCAGCAAGACCGCGGCGTTGATGTCCGCCTGCTGCACCGCCGGCGCCCTGGTCGGCGGGGGCGGGGAACCGCATGTGGCCGCCGCCGGCGAGTTCGGTCTCCGGTTCGGCCTCGCCTTCCAGTT
>CAYFXT010000116.1:0-1541 GCA_964346995.1 uncultured Spirochaetaceae bacterium
GATGAACCGCAGCCCATCGGGAAAGGCGTACAGCGGGATGTTCAGTATCCGAGCGTCCCGCTTGAGGTTCAACAGGGTGCTGCGAACCAGGACGGGCGGGGCGAACCAGGAGTCGAAGGACCGCAGACTCTTGCTGCGCGGGTTCACGCCGGCCTTTATCTCCAGCGGCACAACCTCCCCGTCCCGCTCCAGCAGGAAATCGACTTCCGCCTTGCCCCCCGAGCTGCGCCAGTAGTGCAACGCGCCCGCCACTGCCGCCGAGGCGACCAGGTGCTGCGCCACGTAGTTCTCGACCAGCGCTCCGCGGTACTCCTCGAAGAGGCGGTCGCCGCGAACCAGCAACCGGGGCGCGATGCCGGCCAGCGCGCCGAGCAGGCCGACGTCCAAGGCATACACCTTGAATGATCGCCGATCCGCATAACCGCGTAGCGGCAGGCGGGCGGTCTCGACGCCGAACGCCCGCACAATCAATCCGGCACCTTCCAGCCACACGACGGCACCTTCGTAGTCCCGGGCCCGCGCGCTCGGTCGGACGGCGGAGAAAAGGAACTTCCTGTTCTCGCGCGCCAGGTGTCGCGGCAGCGACTCCCAGACCGCCATGATGCGGGCCACCTCCCGTGCCGGGGCATGCTTGGCGAAATCCAGAACGTAGGCATCCAGGATCGCCTGCTGCACGGCTCGCACGCCCGATACGTCCCGCTCGGCCGCGTAGTGGGCGACGACCTCGGGCATTCCGCCGACGTAGTAGTAGGAACGCAGCAGGTCGAGCAGCGCGTGATGGAACGCCTCCGGGAAGGGCGACAGCGTGGCATGGTCCTCGACGACACCCCGGTAGCCGCTCTCGCCGAGCGCCTCGAGGAACTCGAGGAAGGTCATCGGATGGAGATCGACGAAATCCACCTTGCCCACCGGGAAGGAGCGAGGAGTCGAGAGGGCGACCCCGAGCAGCGAGCCGGCGGCGGCGACGTGGTACTGCCCGGCGTCCTCCGCAAAGTACTTCAGTGAGTTCAAGGCGGCGTTGCACGCCTGGATCTCGTCGAAGAGGATCAGCGATCGGTCGGGCAGAATACGATTTCCCGAAAAGATCGAGAGATCGCGGACGATGCGCCTGGGATCCAGGTCGCGCTCGAACAGGCTGGCGAGGTCGGGCATCTGCTCGAAGTTGAAGTAATGAACGGCCGCGTACTGCTCCCGGCCGAAGGCGCGCAACAGATAGGTCTTGCCGGTCTGGCGCGCACCGCGCATGAGCAGCGGCTTGCGGCGCGGCGCCCCCTTCCAGGTCAGCAAGCGCCCGTACGCGTCACGCTTCATGTGCCGATCATAGACCTGAAAACGCCGAGTTCGCCACGTAGTTCGGGCGTATTTCTGGAGGAAATGGCGATGCGTCCGATTCGATTCGGCGCAAGTGTGGGTGTGGTGCCGATTGGTGCCGCCGTTTTCTTCGCTACCGGAGCTTGCGCATGGGATGCAGAAGCGCGACAGCGCCGCGCCGGCCGGCGTCAGCTCCACCACTTCGAACTCGAACGGATAGCCGCTGCTGT
>CAYFXT010000116.1:1641-9309 GCA_964346995.1 uncultured Spirochaetaceae bacterium
GCGCCGGCCGGCGTCAGCTCCACCACTTCGAACTCGAACGGATAGCCGCTGCTGTCGAACCGCACCGCCATGTTCAGCCGCCGGTGGCTGCTGGGAATCCTCCACGGTAGCAACATGCCGTTGGGATTCATGCCGATAATGTCATTGTTGTCGTCAAATGAGGGGTACCTGTTCAGCGATGCCTATGCGGAGGTTACCGTCGGTAGCGAGGCCGCCCTGGAGGCGATTGAGCGGATTGTGGATCTGATGAACACGCATCACGTCATGCCGCGGTTCGGCGGGTCGGCCCAGGTGCCGCGGATGCGGCCTGGAATGCCGGTGGGTCGGCAGATCACGCTGTGGCACGGAAGAGGATGACGATCAACACGCAGGGATCGCCCGCTGGCCGGCGTTCTCGGGACGGTACCCGGAGCAAGGTATCGATAGCGGTCGTGGGCTGCGGCAGCATGGCGAGCGCCGTGCATTACCCCTCGCTGCTATCGTTCGCCGACGTGGAGATCGTCGGGATCTGCGATCTGCTGCCCGATCGCCTGCACGCCGTCGGGCACCAGTTCGGCATCTCGCGCGAGCGGAGGTTTGACGACTACCGGCAAATGCTGCAGAAGGTGAAGCCGGACGGTGTGTACGTGATCGGGCTGCCCAACATCATGTACGACATCTGGACCTGGTGCCTGGAGCAGAAGCTGAACCTCTACATCGAGAAGCCGATGGGGACCACGATTCATCAGGCCCGTTCGCTGGCATACCTGGCGGAAAAGAACGGTTGCATCACCCAGGTCAGCCATCAGCGCCGGTCGGCCCCCTTGCTGCGCCGTATGCGGGATGCGTGCCTCGAACGGGGGCCTATCGTCCATGCGGTCGTGGAGTTCTACAAGTGCGCCGTCGAGCCGTTCCTGGGTGCCCTCGACCACATGATGGACGACTGCACGCACACCGTGGATACGGCGCGCTGGATTTGTGGTGGCGAGGTGACGTCGGTGGAGTCGCACTGCAAGCGTGTCGAAGTGCCGGACATCAACTGGATCGGAGCCACGCTGCGCTTCCACAACGGCGCGAGCTGCTACGTGATCAACTCATGGGCCTCGGGCCGGCGCATCTTCCGCGTGCAGATGCATGCCCCGACGATCTACGCGGACGCGGACCTCGAGGCCAAGGCGTACCTCTATGCCGACGGCGACTACGATGGCAGGGTGTTCGACGCCGTCGAGGTCGCGGGGAGCAATCGAAACTACGTCTTCGGTGGCTTCCGCGCCAAGAACCGGGAGTTCATCGATTCGCTCAGGAGCGGCGAGGAAGTGACCTCCTCGCCGTTCCGGGACACGGTGAAGACCATGGAGGTCTGCGAGACGATTCTCGCCCAGGCTCTGCTCTCGGGCACCTGAAGCCCGCGCGCGGTGCTGGAGGGCGGTTATGGCCCGCGTGTCGGATGCCGTAGTTGCCGGACAGCATCCAGTAGCCCCACTGGATCCTGATGACGTGGGTCGCGAGTCGCGCGCGGCACGCCGCCGCGGCGGGTCATAGCGCCGGCTGTCAACGGTAGTACTCGATGTGCCGTGTGTAGACGGCGAGGCCCCCCGCCGGGTTGCGGACGACCTGCTTCACCCAGTTGTCGTGGGCGTCGTATTCGTAGGAAGAGCGGAGCACCAGGATGGGCTCGTCCGTGGCGCCGTAACGGAGCTCCTGAACCGCCACGGATCCGTCGCGGTTGCGCACGATGCTTGCTTCCCGCACGCCCTTGCCGGTGTAGGTCTCGAACACCTCGCGGCCCGCGGCGCTCCTCCATCGTGTACGGGGGTAGCCCGTGTCGGTGTACTCCGCGACTTCGACCAGGTCCTGGTGCTCGTCGTACCTCGCGTAGCGCGACACGTAGCGCTGGATGACCTTGTTCCCCACGAAGTCGTCCAGCGTGTAGGCGACCGTCACCACGCTCACGTCGCCTGTCCCCGTGTAGTCGAACTGCTCCTCCCACCTGAGGATGTCCCAATCGTAGAAGTACTCGTGGCGCCAGACCCGGTCGCCCAGGTAGCTGGTGACCCTCCGCTCCCGGACCGATCCGTCGAGGTCGTGCCAGGTACGCTCCCGCAGGCGCCCGCGCTCATCGTACCGGTAGCGATAGCGGTATTCCAGCGCGCCCTCCGCGTAAGTCTCGCGCTCTGAGAGATTCCCCTCGGGAGTGAAGAGGAGCTTCGCGATGGTCACCTGCGGAGCGCCCTCGGTTGCCGCCGCGTGGGCGATCGTCACGGACTCCACAGGCCCGGCGAGATCCGGCAGAGGCAGGGGCCCGAACGGCTCCGCGTGGAGGAACGACCAGAGCGAGAGCCAAGTGCCGAGCAGGAGCCAGCCGCCGGTCATGGCGATGGCTGACCCGAAAACGGAGGCCGGAGGACCATCGTCCCATGGTAATGCAGCTCCCCTTCTCTTGGCCAAGACGTCGGGACGGCGCCGTGAGACGCCGTCTGCAGTTGACCGCTCGCAGGGAGTGGCATACTGTCTTTCGACACCGTCCGGCCGCCGGTCGGCGGCTGCCCTGGTCCGTGGCGACGGCGGCGGCGCCACCTCGGCTGATGCTTGTGTCCAGAGGTGTAGATGTTACGCTACATAGCCAACCGTATCGCCATTCTGGTACCGCTGCTGCTGCTCATCTCCCTCATTTCGTTCATTCTCATTCAGCTTCCTCCTGGCGACTTCCTCACCACGCTGATCGAGACCCTGCGCGCCTCCGGCACCGAGCTGGCGGACGACGAGATCGCGCGCCTCACGCAGCAGTACGGGTTGGACCGGCCGCTGCACTCCCAATACCTGTTGTGGATCAGCAACATCATCCTGCGCGGCGATCTGGGCTGGTCGTTCAACTGGAACCGGCCGGTCAGCGAGGTGATCGGGGCACGCGTCTGGTTCACGGTCGTCATCACCATGCTGTCCGTGCTGTTCATCTGGGTGGTGTCGATCCCGATCGGCATCTACTCCGCCACCCACCAGTACTCCATAGCCGACTATTTCTTCACCTTCCTGGGGTTCATCGGCATCGCCACACCGGGCTTCCTGCTCGCTCTGCTGGTGGTGTGGACCCTGTTCTCGCAATTCGGGATCAACGTATCGGGACTGCACTCCTCCGAGTATCTGGGCGCAGCCTGGAGCTGGGGCAAGTTCTTCGATCTGCTGGCCCATCTGTGGGTGCCGATGATCCTGCTCGGGATTTCGGGCACCGGGGCGCTGATCCGCATCATGCGCGGCACACTGCTCGACGAGCTCAGCAAGCAGTACGTGATCACCGCCCGCGCCAAAGGACTGCGCGAGAGCCGCCTGTTGTTCAAGTATCCGGTACGGCTGGCGATCAACCCGCTCATCAGCACGGTCGGCTGGCTGCTACCGTTCCTGTTCTCCGGCGAGCTGCTGATCTCGCTGGTGCTGGACATTCCCACCATCGGACCGGTGCTGCTGCGCGCGCTGCTGTTCCAGGACATGTACCTGGCCGGCAGCTTCGTGGTCATCCTCAGCGCGCTGGTCGTGACCGGCACCCTGATTTCGGACGTGCTGCTGGCCTGGATCGATCCCCGCATCCGCTTCGGTCAGGTGTCCGATACGTGATGAAACGCGCCGCCGCACGCGCCGCAACGGACCGTTCGACCGACTCCGATCGGCGCTTCTCCGCCTCGCAGTGGCAGTTGATCTGGTGGAGCTTCCGCAGGCACAAGCTTGCCGTGACCGCGGCGCCGGTGCTCGGCGTGCTCTACCTGCTGGCGATCTTTTCCGAGTTCATGGCCCCCTATTCCGAGCGCGAGCGGTTCGCGGAGCTGCTGCTCGCGCCGCCGCACACCATTCATTTCGTCGGCCCGGAGGGTGGGCTGCAGCGGCCGTTCGTATACGGGTACCGCCGGATACGCGATCCGGAGACGTTTCGACGCCACTTCGTGGAGGATCCCGCGGTGCGCTACCCGCTTCGCCTGTTCGTGCGCGGCACCGAATACAAGTTCTGGGGCCTGCTTCGCGCCGATCTCCATCTGTTCGGCGCCGCCGGTGGCCAGGTGTTTCTGTTCGGCACCGATCACCTGGGCCGGGACCTGTTCTCGCGCGTCGTCTACGGCGCGCGCGTCTCGCTCACCATCGGCCTGGTGGGGGTCGCGTTGAGCCTGTTCCTGGGTGTGCTGCTCGGCGGCGTCTCCGGCTACTTCGGGGGGCTGGTAGACAACGTCGTGCAGCGCATCATTGACGTTCTGATCTCGATCCCGACGATTCCCCTGTGGATGGTGCTGGCGGCCGCGCTGCCCCAGAACTGGTCGATTCCGAAGACCTACTTCGCGATCACCATCATCCTCTCCATCATCGGCTGGACCAGCTTGGCGCGCGTGGTCCGGGGCAAGTTTCTGTCCGTCCGCGACGAAGACTTCGTCACCGCGGCGAAGCTCGCCGGTACCGGCGAAGGCGTGATCATAGCGAAGCATCTGGTGCCCTCGTTTCTGAGCTACATCATCGTCTCTCTCACCCTCGCGATACCGAACATGATCCTCGGCGAGACCGCGCTCAGCTTCATCGGCATCGGCATGCTGCCGCCGGCGGTCAGTTGGGGGGTGTTGCTGCAGGATGCGCAGGACGTGCAGGCCATAGCGCACAGCGCCTGGTTGCTGATCCCGGTGGTGTTCGTCATACTCACCGTGTTGATGTTCAACTTTCTGGGTGACGGCCTGCGCGACGCGGCCGATCCCTACTCTCAATAGCGCAAGAGGGGTACACAGGAGATTTCGAGGGAGTTTCGATTCGGACGTGACCGTCGTTTTGCGGTCTCGATTGGAGGTTACAAGTGTTGATGGACGCAAGACGTTCGCAATGGGTAGTGGTGGCGTTGCTGACGGCGTTGCTGGGTCCCGCGGCGCTGTTCGCCGGAGCCGCCGGCGAGGCAGCGGGTACGCAGCCCGGGAGCGACACCGAGGCGGCGGCGATGGGGACGTATCGCCAGTCGCCGATGCTCGATGCTCTGGTGGCCAGCGGTGAGCTGCCGCCGGTGGACGAGCGGCTGCCGGACCAGCCGATGGTGGTAGGACCGGGAACCCTGATACCCACCTACAACCTGGACTGGAAAGTCGGGAGCTACGGCGGCACCCTCAAGCACGGCCACTTCTCGCCGTTCTGGGACGGTATCCTGTTCCACAATCAGAACGAGCCGCTCATCACCTCGTCGGGCAACATCATTCACGACGAGCTCGGAAACATGATGGGCAACGTGCTGCACAGCTTCGAGGTGAGCGATGGCGACCGTGTCTTTACGCTGCGCCTGCGCAAGGGTCTGAAGTGGTCCGACGGCGTGCCAGTGACGATGGATGACGTGCTGTTTGCCTACGAGGACGTGCTGCTGAACGAGAAGCTGACGCCCAGCTTCCCGCGCTGGCTGCGCGACAGCGGCGCCGCCGACGGCCAGCCGATGACATTCGAAGTGATCGACGACCACACCTTCAGGATCAGCTTTACCCAGCCCTACGGGCGCTTCCTGGTGCAGCTCGCCATCGACGGCTGGCGCGGCTACGAAGAGCTGATCAAGCCCAAGCATTACCTGAAGCAGTTCCACGCCGACTATACACCGCTGGCCGAGCTGGAGGACATGATCAAGGAGCGGTCGCTGGCCGCGGGCGAGTGGTGGAACCTGTTCCACGCCAAGGACATCATCCGCTGGGAGCAGTTCCCGCCAGAGCGGGTCGGCTTCCCGGTGCTCAACCCCTGGATCGTCACCGACGTGCAGGAGACCGTGTCGATGCTGGAGCGCAACCCCTACTACTTCAAAGTGGACACCGAGGGCCAGCAGCTTCCCTACATCGACAGGCACCAGATGGTGTTCGTTTCGAACGCGCAGAACAATGCAATTCGCATGATGGCCGGCGACCTCGACTTCTTCCTGGACGGTTCGGTGCTCAAGGACGTGCCGCTGTACAAGGAGAACGAGAGCAAGGGCGGCTACCGTACCCTGCTCACGCCCGTGCACTTCCACTATGCGACGGTATGGCTGAATCACACCCACGCCGATCCGGTATGGGACCAGGTGGTGGGCGAGTTCCGGTTCCGGCAGGCGCTGAACCTGGCGATCAACCGCGACGAGATCATCGACTCGGTGTATATCGGACTGGTCGGCAAGCCGCAGGTGTTCGCGCCGGCCGAGTACGATCAGGAGCGGGCCAACGGGTTGCTCGACGCGGTGGGGCTGGATCAGCGCAACGCCGACGGTTGGCGCCTGGGACCGGACGGGAAGGTATTCGAGATCCCGTTCGAAAGCTCCTCCTACCTGGGTGACGAACCGCTAGTGGCGGAGCTGATCGTGGAGCACCTGCGTGAGGTGGGGCTGCAGGCCACCACCAAGACGATCGACGGCGGCCTTTGGGGACAGCGGCTGCGGGCCAGCGAGATCAAGGCCACGGTGAACCGCAACCACGGGGTGATGTGGTCGATACCGGTGTTCGACGACCTGCTGCCCGGCAGCCGCGGCTGGGGCAACGCCTGGCAGAAGTGGTACACCTCCGGCGGCGCCGAGGGCGAGGAACCGCCCGCCGGCGTACAGCGGCTCTACGAGCTGCGCGAGGAGATGATGCTGGTCAAGCCGGGCACGCCGGAAGACCAGGCGATCGTCGACGAGATGTTCTCGCTGATCAAGGAGAACCTGTGGTTCATCAACGTGGTGGAGGACGAGACCTGGCCAATGCTGGCATCCACGCGGCTGGCGAACATCCCGCACGGCGGGTCGGGAGCCGCCATTACCTTCAGCGCGGAGCAGTGGTTCTTCGATTCGTAGGTCGATAGATTTCGAGGAGCCGGCCGTGGGTCGGCTCCTTACCGGCCCAGGACGGCCACCACAGTCGCCGATTGGATTCGCGGGCGATTACCGACCGTGCGAGGATTGGATTATGCGCCGTCGAACACTACCGAACGGGTGATGCATGGACTTATCGGGTAAGGTCGCGATCGTGACGGGGGCGGCGTCCGGCATTGGCCGGGCGACCGCCGAGGTGCTGGCGGAAGCCGGCGCCGCGGGCGTGGTGGGGGCGGACGTCGACGCGCCCGGCGGCGAACAGACGGTCTCCCTGGTGGAGTCTCGGACGCCGGCGCAGGGCCTGTTCGTGGCCGCCGACGTAGCCTGCGAGGAACAGGTAGCCGCTCTGGTCGCCGCCACGGTGGAGCGGTTCGGCAAGGTGGACATCCTGGTCAACAACGCCGGCATCTGCCCCACCACCCCGTGGGAGGAGACTACCCTGAATGGCTGGAACCAGGTGCTGGCGGTCAACCTGACCGGCGCCTTCCTGTGTACCCGGGCGGTGCTCCCGCACATGCGCACGCGCCGATTCGGTCGCATCGTGTACATTTCGTCTGCCGGCGCGGTGTTGGGCAGCGTCACGGCGCAGGCCGGATACGGCGCCAGCAAGGCGGGGATGATCGCCCTGATGAAGTACGTGGCGCGCAACTTTGCCGCCGATGGCATTCTCGCCAACGCCATCGCTCCGGGCAGCATCGACACGCCGATCACCGACAGCTTCGGCCCGGAGGTGAAGCGCAACTTCGCGAAGATCTCGTTTCTCGACCGGCAGGGGACGCCGCGCGAGCTGGCGGACGCGGTGCTGTACCTGGTGTCCGAACGCTCCACCTACGTCACCGGCGCCACGTTCCACGTCAATGGCGGATTCGTATTAGTAT